>DASRGI010000236.1:0-5759 GCA_035651095.1 Acidimicrobiales bacterium
ACCTCGTAGCCGTTGTTGGTGAAGATGATGTCGACCAGGTTCTTGCCGATGTCGTGGACGTCGCCCTTCACCGTGGCGAGCACGATGCGACCCTTGCCCCCGCCGTCCTCGGACTTCTCCATGTGCGGCTCGAGGTAGGCCACCGCCGCCTTCATGGTCTCGGCCGACTGGAGCACGAACGGCAACTGCATCTGCCCCGAGCCGAACAGGTCGCCCACCGTCTTCATCCCCGACAGCAGCACGTCGTTGACGATCGCCAGGGCCGTGTGCCCGGCGCCCAGCGCTTCGTCGAGGTCGGCTTCCAGCCCATCCTTGTCGCCGTCGACGATGCGCTGTTCGAGGCGCTGCTCCACCGGCCAGCCGCTGCGGTCCTCCTTGGTGATGGTGGAGGCGGACACGCCCTCGAAGAGGCCGAGCAGCTCCTGCAGCGGGTCGTACCCGTTGCGCCGGCGGTCGTAGATGAGGTCGAGGCAGACCTCCACGACACGCGGGTCGATCTTGTTGAGGGGCATGATGCGCGCCGCGTGCACGATGGCGGCGTCGAGCCCGGCCTTGCGGCACTCCTCCAGGTACACCGAGTTGAGGGCGTGCCGAGCCGCGGGGTTGAGGCCGAAGCTGATGTTCGACAGGCCGAGGATGGTGCGCACGCCCGGCAGTTCGGCCTTGATGCGGCGGATGCCCTCGATGGTGGCGGCCCCGTCGCCCCGGCTCTCCTCGATGCCAGTGGCCAGGGTGAGGGCGAGGGGGTCGATGAGCAGGTCGGTGGGTTCGAGGCCGTAACGATCGACGGCGAGGTCGCGGATGGCCTTGGCCGCCCGCACCTTCCAGTCGGCGTCGCGGGCCTGGCCCTGCTCGTCGATGCAGGTGCACACCACGGCGGCGCCGTACTCACGGGCGAGGGAGAGGAAGCGGTCCAGGCGGGTGCCCGGCGCGTCGCCGTCCTCCAGGTTGACGGAGTTGAGGATGGCCTTGCCGCCCAGCCACTGCAGGCCCGTCTCGATGACGGCCGGCTCGGTGGAGTCGAGCATCACCGGCACGGTGGCCTTGGTGGCGAGCTGGGAGATGAGGGCGTCCATGTCGGCGGTGCCGTCGCGACCGACGTAGTCGACGCACACGTCGAGGACGTGGGCGCCTTCCTTCTCCTGCTCGCGGGCCATGGCCAGGCAGGTCTCCCAGTCGCCCGCCACCATGGCCTCGCGGAACTTCCTGGAGCCGTTGGCGTTGGTGCGCTCGCCGACCATCAGCACCGACGGCGACTGGTCGTACGGCGTGTGGCTGTAGATGGACGACACGCCCGTCTCTTGCTGCGGCGTGCGCGCTGCCGGGGTGAGGTCGCGGCAGCGCTCGACGACGGCGCGCAGGTGGTCGGGTGTGGTGCCGCAGCAGCCGCCGATGGCGGTGACGCCGAACTCGGTGACGAAGCGGGCGTGATGCTCGGCCAGCTGGTCGGGCGTGAGGTCGTAGTGCATCTTGCCGTCGACCACCGACGGCAGGCCGGCGTTGGGCAGGCAGGCGATGGGCGTGCGGGCGTGCTGCGCCAGATAGCGCAGGTGCTCGCTCATCTCCTCGGGGCCCGTGGCGCAGTTGAGGCCGATGACGTCCGGGCGGAGGGCGTCGAGGGCGGTGAGGGCGGCGCCGATCTCGGTGCCCGGCAGCATGCGCCCCGTGAGCTCGATGGTGACCTGGACCTGGATGGGAACCTGACGACCGGTGGCAGCCATGGCCCGCCGGCAGGCGATGACGGCGCCCTTGGCCTGGAGCAGGTCTTGCACCGTCTCGATGATCAGGAGGTCGGCGCCGCCGTCGATCAGACCCCGGGCCGCTTCCTCGTAGCCGTCGCGCAGCTCGGCGAAGCGGATCCACCCGAGGCTCGCCAACTTGGTTCCGGGGCCCAGGCTTCCGGCCACCCACTTGTCGGGGCCGTACCCGCTGGCCACTTCCTTGGCGATCTCGGCCGACCGTTTGGCCAGCTCGTAGGCCCGCCCCTCCTGGCCGTACTCGGCCAGCACCCACGGCAGGGAACCGAACGAATCGGTTTCCACCACGTCCACGCCCACGTCCAGGAATGACCGGTGCAGGTCGGCGATGACGTCGGGCCGGGTGGCCACCAACATCTCGTTGCATCCCTCCAGGGACGGGCCACCGAAGTCGTCGGCGCCCAGTTCTCGCAGCTGGATGTTGGTGCCGGTGGCCCCGTCGAACACGACGACGCGCTCGTGCAGGGCTTCGAGATAGGGATGCATGGCGGCTACCAGGCTACCGAGGCGCCGGTAGTGTGCCCCACGCCAATATGAGCTTCTATACCAAGAAGGGCGACGACGGCACGACCGGGCTGTACTACGGCGGCCGCACGGGCAAGGACTCGGCCGTGGTCGACGCCTACGGCACGGTCGACGAGGCCCAGGCCTTCCTGGGCGTGGCCCGAGCTGCGGCTGGCGTCGACAGCCCGCTCGACGCCTGGCTGATCGAGGTCGAGCGTCACCTCTACGTGCTCATGGCCGAACTGGCCACGCTGCCCGAGAACCGGCGCAAGCTGGTTGCCGGCGTGAGCCTGGTCACCGACGACATGGTCGAGCGGGTGGGGGCGTTGACCGACGAGCTGTCGGCCCAGTTCCCCATGCCCACCGAGTTCGTGATCCCCGGGCAGGACCCGGTGTCGGCCGCGCTGGAGGTCGCCCGCACGGTGGTGCGCCGGGCCGAGCGGCTGGCGGTACCCGTGGCCGAGCCCGGCTCGCAGGTCGTCCCGTACCTCAACCGGCTGTCCAGCCTGCTGTGGGCCATGGCCCGCTGGCAGGAGGGCGGCTCCCTCCCGTCCAAGGAGCACTGATGCCGATCACGTTCACCACGTCGCCCGAGGTCCCGTCCAACGCCCAGGTCGTGGGCGTTCCGGTGTTTGCCGGCCGGGGGTTGAAGTCGCCCACGTCGTCGGTCGAGTTGGACCGCAAGTACCTGGAGCGGCGGGGCTTCGAGGGCAAGGTGGGGCAGGCCGAGGCGCTGCTGGCCGACGACGGCACCACCATCGTGGCCCTGGGGGTGGGCGAGTCCGGCTCGGTGGACGCGTCGGCGCTGCGCACGGCCGCGGCCGCGCTGGCCCGGGCCGGCGGTCAGGCCAAGAGGGTCGCCACCACGTTGCTCGATGCCGCGCCCTCCGTCCTGGCCGGCGGGCAGGCCGTGGCCGAAGGCATGGCCCTGGCCGCGTACGACTTCAGTGAGTACAAGAGCAAGGCCTCGCCGCTGGGCGTCGAGCGGGTGACGGTGGTCGCGCCCAAGGACCCGGCGGTCACCGCCGCCGTGGCCCGGGGCGCCCGGGTGGCCGCCGCCGCCAACCTGGCCCGGGACCTGATCAACACGCCCGCCCAGGAGATGACGCCGTCGCGCCTGGCCGACGAGGCCCGGGCCGCGGGCGAGGCCGGCGGGGTGTCGGTGTCAGTGTGGGGCCCGGAAGAGATCGCCGAGGAGCGGTTGGGCGGCCTGCACGGCGTGGCCCTCGGGTCGGCCGAGGAGGCTCGGCTGATCAGGTTGGAGTACTCGCCCGAAGGGGCGACCCAAACCGTCGCGTTGGTGGGCAAGGGCATCACCTTCGACTCGGGCGGGCTGTCGCTCAAGACGGGCGACGGCATGATGACCATGAAGACCGACATGTCGGGCGCGGCCGCCGTCATCGCCGCCATGTCGGCCTTGCGGGACCTCGACGTGCCGGTGCGGGTGATCGGGATCGTGCCCGCCACCGAGAACATGCCCGGCGGCCGGGCCATCAAGCCGGGAGACGTGCTGCGGTTCCGCAACGGCAAGACCGCCGAGGTCCTCAACACCGACGCCGAGGGCCGGCTGGTGCTGGCCGACGGGCTGTCGCTGGCCGCCGAGGAGCGGCCCACTGCGATCATCGACCTGGCCACGCTCACGGGGGCGTGCGTCGTGGCGCTGGGCCGGTCGATCGCCGGGGTGATGGGCAACGACGAGGCCCTCGTCGGCCGGGTGCGGGCCGCGGCCGACACCGCCGGCGAGCCCGTCTGGCCCCTGCCGCTGCCGGCGTCGTACCGCAAGGACATCGACTCCGAGATCGCCGACATGAAGAACATCGGCAAGGCCGGCGCCGCCGGCGCGCTGGTGGCCGGGCTGTTCCTCCAGGAGTTCGTGGACGGCGTGCCGTGGGCCCACCTCGACATCGCCGGCCCGGCCCGGGCCGAGGCCGACGACGGCTGGATCCGCCGGGGCGGCACGGGCTTCGGCGTGCGCACGCTGCTGGAGTTGCTGTCCGGGTTCGCCCCGGCCGGCGAGCCCAGCGACTCCGGCGAGCCCAGCGAGTAGCCAGCGAGCCCAGCCGACCCCCCCTGCACTGACGCCGGAGTATCCACCAACCGCATGATCCGTGCGGTCACCATGGCCCCCGTGTCGGCGTGGCGCGCGGGGGTCGAAGCAGCATGATCGGATGGGCGGGTCCCCTCGGGTACACGTGCGCGGCCGTGCTGGCCGTGTTGTTCGCATGGGCGTCGGTAGGGAAGCTGTCCGCTCGCCGGGCCACTGTCGCCCGTCTGTCCGATGGCCGGGTGCACCTGCCGGGGCTCGTGACCGCGGTGGTGCCGGTGGTCGAGCTGCTGCTGGCCGTGCTGCTGGTGGCCCGTCCGGCTGACGGGGGCGCCGCCGCCCTCGTGGCCCTGGCGCTGTTCCATCTCGTGCTGGCCTGGGACCTCGGCGCCCGGGCCGGGTGTGCGTGGTTCGGGTCGGCCCGCCCGCAGCCGGTGTCGGGTCTGAGCGTGGCCCGGACCTTCGGTCTGGGCGTGCTGGCGGTGGGCGCGTTGGGGGCCGGCCCCGGTGCTCGCATGCCCCAGTTGGCCGACATCGTCCTCGTGACCACCACCGTCGTGGTCGGCATCGTGCTGCTGACGGTGGGCGACGTCCGCCGCCGGGTGGCCGCCGCCGAGGGGGTGCGGTGAGCGGGCTGTTGTGGCAGGCGTCGTATGCCGCGCTCTGGATCGCCGTGGTGGTGCTGGCCGTTGTGATCATCGGGTTGTTGCGCCAGGTCGGCGTCCTGCACGAGCGGCTCGCCGCCCGGGGCGCCGAGCCCGTCGGCGACGGCTTGCCCGTGGGGACGGCCGCGCCCATGCCCGGCCGGCTCGGGTACGGCCGGGCCCGGGCCACGCTACTGGCGTTCACGTCGTCGGGTTCGGCCGCGTGCGATGCGTTGGGGCCCGTGCTCGAGCGCATCGAGCGGCAGTACAAGGGTGTGCGGGTGGTCGAGGTGCCGTTCGGCGCCCGGACCCGCGAGGTGTTCGCCTCGTTCAACGTGACGTCCACGCCCCGGCTGATGTCGGTCGACCGGGCCGGCGTGGTGCGGGGCTGCGGCGTGGCCCGCACGTTGGAGCAGGCCGAGGTGCTGCTCGGGATGGCCCTCGACGGCGGGCCCATCCCGCCCGCCGAAGCCGAGGTCGACCTGCGCGACCGGGATCGGGATCGGGATCGGGATCCGGATCGAGACGGCGGGCGGGCCGGCCCCCGGCCGCCCGGGCGCCAGCCCCACCCTCGGCCACACCCCCGGCCGCACCCCCACCCCGGACACGACGCCCCCCCGGCCCCGCCCGCGCCGCCCGACCCCAACGCTCTCGGCACGCTGGCGAACGGCCCCCGTGCGTCGGCGTTGCCCGAATCCGGGCCCCGCCCGCCCGCGCCCGAACCCGCGTCGGTGCCGGCGCCCGTGGCGTCGGCACCTGTCGCGCCCGAGTTCGTCGCGCCCGAGCCCGTTGCGCCCGAGCCCGTTGCGC
>DASRGI010000237.1:0-5614 GCA_035651095.1 Acidimicrobiales bacterium
TCACGAGCACATAGCCGGCGCCAGCGTTACGAGAACGCCGCGGGCCGCGGGTCAGCGCCCGAAGAAGCGGGGCTCGCGCTTCTCGGCGAACGCCTTGGGCCCCTCCACGGCGTCGGCCGAGGCGAACACCTCGGAGCCCAATCGCAGTTCCTCGGTGAAGGCCTGTTCGGCGGGCATGCCCAGCCCCCGCACCACCGACTCCTTGATCTTGCGCACGGCCAGCGGCCCGTTGCCGGTGATGCGCTCGGCCACCCCGTACGCCCGGTCCAGCAGCGCGGTGGGGTCGACGACGTCGTTCACCAACCCCATCTGGAGGGCCGTGGCGGCGTCCACCCGGTCGCCCACCAGCAGGAGCTCCATGGCCCGGCAGTACGGCACTTGGCGGGGCAGCCGCACGGTCGACCCGGCCAGCGGGAACAGGCCCCACCGCACCTCCTGGAGGGCGAAGGTGGCGTTGGTCGAGGCGTAGCGCAGGTCGGTGGCGAGCAGCATCTCCAACCCGCCGGCGATGCAGTGCCCGTTGACGGCGGCCACGATGGGCTTGGGGTAGAGCCGGTTGCGCAGCAGGGTGCGGGCCATGTTGGGGAAGTGGGCGGCGCCCTCGCCCCGGGCCTCACTCGTGGTCACCGGGATGGTGGCCTTGAGGTCGGCCCCCACGCAGAAGGCCTGATCGCCGGCGCCGGTGACGACCACGACCCATGCCTCGTCGTCCTGCTCGGCCCGGTCCCACGCCTCGGCCAGCCCGTGGAGCATGGGCGGATCGAGGGCGTTCATGGCCTCGGGCCGGTCGATCGTGATGGTGGCGATGCGGTCACGGACCTCGTAGCGCACGGGCATGCGCATACTTTGCACCTATGCCCGGCCGCCAGCAGATCCCCCGACCCCCCGGGGCTCGGCCGGGCGGCCCCCCGCCGTGGATGGGCGCTGACGAGCGGGCCCGCCACCCCGGCCTCCACGAGGTGCGCATCGCCCTCGCCACCATCGGCCCGGCCCAACCGTCGTCAGCCCAGATCCCGCCCCTCAAGGCCGAGCTCCCGTTCGGCGGCCCGCCCGCGGCCGTGCTCGTCCCCGTCTTCGAAGAGGACGGTGAGGCCCACGTCATCCTCACTCGCCGGTCCGACCGGCTGCGCTCGCACACGGGCGAGGTGTCGTTCCCGGGCGGCCGCCTGGAACCCGACGAGGCACCCCTGGCCGCTGCGCTGCGGGAGGCCACCGAGGAGGTGGGCCTCGACGCCACCACCGTCGAGGTCCTGGGCCAGCTCGAGCCGCTGTCCACCATGTCGTCCCGGGCCGGCATCACCCCCTTCGTGGGCGCCCTGCCCGGCCGGCCCCCGCTCGACCCCAACCCCCACGAGGTGGCCCACGCCTTCGATGTCGCCCTGTCCGCCCTCATGGCCGAGGGCGTGTACCGGGAGGAGCGCTGGGACACGCCGTGGGCTGATGACCACCCCGTCTACTTCTTCGACCTCCCCGAGGACATCGTGTGGGGGGCCACGGCCCGCATGCTCTACCGGTTGCTGGAGCTGGTGGTGCTCAACGGGCGAACAGGCTGACGAGCACGGGCGCCAGCACCAGGGCGGGGAGGTAGGACCCCACCCGGATGCGCTTGATGTCGAGCAGGCGCACGCCGATCCCGATGAGGATGACGCCGCCGGTGGCCGTCATCTCCGTGATCATGCGGGCGCTGAGCACGTTGTCGGCCCAGCCCGCCCCGGCGGTGATGCCCCCCTGCACGACCAGGATGGTGAGGGCGGAGAAGCCCACGCCGATGCCCAGGGTGGAGGCGAACACCACCGCCACCAACCCGTCCAGCGCGGCTTTGACGATCAGCTCCTGGGCCCCATGGCCCAGCCCGTCGGAGATGGAGCCGAGGATGGTGAGGGGGCCGATGCAGAACAGGAGGCTGGCGGCCACGAACCCCTCCACGAACGACGCCTTGTCCGTGGCCACGCCCGGCCGCAGGCGCTCGCCGATGGACTCCAGCCGGTCCTCGACCCGCACGGCCTCGCCCAAGATGGCGCCCATCACCAGCGCCACCAAGGGGAAGACGATGTTGCGGGACGTGGCCGCGTCCTTGAAGCCGAGCACGAGGGTGACCAGGCCGGCCGCTTGCAGCACGGTGACTCGCATGCGCTCAGGGATGCGGTGGCCGGCGATCAGGCCGATGGCGGTGCCGGCGATGACCGTCGCCACGTTCACCAGCGTGCCCAGGCCTCGCATCGCCCGGGGACGCTAGCGGTAGCCTTGCCGGTCGATGCCCACGCTCAGCTTCGAGGGTGAGACGCACGACGAGATCGTGCGCAAGGTGCGGCGCTGGTTGGCCTCGGTGGAGGGGCAGGAGGAGCACCTGGCCCTGCCCGAGGCGGTGGAGAAGGCGTCGGAGCTGACCAAGGACGCCCTCACGGTCATCGCCCAGGCCGCCCCCGCGCCCATCGCCCGCACCGAGGTGGTCAAGGCCCTGACCCGCATGGGGTACGAGGCCACCGACACCACCAAGCGGGCCTTGATCAGCGGCCTCGACGCCCTGAGCGACGCCACCGAGGGCGACATCGTCAAGCGGGTGGAGAAGGCTCGCAACTCGGTCCTCTACGAGATGAACGCGGCGGTGGCTCGCCAGCTGTTGCGGTCCCTGAAGGGCTAGCTCGGCCGGGTCGGCTCGTTTTGGGCGCGCTGGACTACCAGATAGGTAGTCAATCGCGCCCAGATGCGCAGCGGCCCGATCGCCACGGCGCAGCGGAGGTCACCTCGCCCTCAGCATGGTTCTTTACCAGTGTCGCCCGCAGTAGACTGACCCTTTCCCGGTCGGGCTCGGAGAGGGGTAGCAAAGGTGCCAGAGGTCGAGATCGGCATCGGCAAAGTGGGTCGGCGAGCGTACGGGTTCGATGACATCGCCATCGTCCCCAGCCGGCGCACCCGAGACCCGGAGGACGTCGACGTCTCCTGGGAGATCGACGCCTTCAAGTTCGACCTGCCTCTCCTGGCCGCGGCCATGGATGGGGTCACCAGCCCGGCCACGGCCATCGAGATCGGTCGCCTCGGGGGCGGCGCCGTCCTCAACCTGGAAGGGCTCTGGACGCGCTACGAGGACCCCGAGCCGCTGTTCGAGGAGATCGCCAAGCTCGACAACGACAAGGCCACCGCCCGCATGCAGCAGATCTACTCGGAGCCCATCAAGCCCGAGTTGATCACCGAGCGCATCCGGGAGATCAAGGAGGCCGGGGTCATCTCCTGTGCCTCCCTCACCCCGCAGCGGGTGGAGCAGTTCCAGAAGGCCATCCTCGACGCCGAGCTCGACCTGTTCGTCATCCAGGGCACGGTGGTGTCGGCCGAGCACGTGTCCAAGACGGTCGAGCCCCTCAACCTCAAGAAGTTCATCCGGGAGTTCGACATCCCGGTGATCGTGGGCGGGTGCGCCTCGTACCAGGCCGCCCTGCACCTCATGCGCACCGGCGCCGTGGGCATCCTCGTCGGTGTCGGTCCGGGCAACGCCTGCACCACCCGGGGCGTGCTGGGCGTGGGCGTGCCCCAGGCCACGGCCATCGCCGACGCAGCCGGCGCCCGCATGCGCCACCTGGACGAGACGGGCGTGTACGTCCACGTCATCGCCGACGGCGGCATGAGCCGGGGTGGCGACATCGCCAAGGCCATCGCCTGCGGGGCCGACGCGGTGATGATCGGGTCGCCTCTCACGTCGGCTCACGAGGCGCCGGGCCGGGGCTACCACTGGGGCATGGCCACCTTCCACCCCACGCTGCCGCGCGGGGCCCGGGTGCAGACCCAGATCCGAGGCTCGCTCAAGGAGATCCTCATCGGCCCGGCCCACGAGAACGACGGCCGGCTCAACCTCTTCGGCGCCCTCAAGACCTCCATGGCCACGTGCGGCTACGAGACGGTCAAGGAGTTCCAGAAGGCCGAGGTCATGATCGCCCCCGCCCTGCAGACCGAGGGCAAGGCGCTCCAGCGTTCGCAGCAAGTGGGCATGGGCCACTGATGTTTCGCCCTTACTCGCTTCGCTTCGTCCGGGCGAGCTTCCCACTCGTGCCCTCGGCCGGCCGGCAAAGCCGGATCGGCCTTCGGCGCTGAGCTCTTCGCCCGTGGCCGACACGTTCGACACCGTTCTCGTCGTCGACTTCGGCGCCCAGTACGCGCAGCTGATCGCCCGGCGGGTGCGGGAGGCGCACGTCTACTCCGAGATCGTCCCCCACGCCATCAGCGCGGCCGAGCTCATGGCCAAGCGGCCCCAGGCCGTCATCCTCTCGGGCGGCCCCAAGTCCGTCCACGTGGAGGGCGCGCCCCGGCTCGACCCTGCCATCTACCAAGCGGGCGTGCCCGTCCTGGGCATCTGTTACGGCGCCCAGTTGGTGGCCCAGCAGTTGGGGGGCGAGGTGGCCCACACCGGGCGGGGCGAGTACGGCCGCACCCCGCTGGAGGTCACCGCCGGGTCCCTCCTCTTCACCGACCTGCCCACCGAGCAGGACGTGTGGATGAGCCACTTCGACTCCATCGTCGTGGCCCCCGAGGGCTTCAAGGTCACGGCCCGCACGCCCGAGGCCCCGGTGGCCGCGCTGGAGGACCCGGAGCGGCGCATCTACGGCGTGCAGTTCCACCCCGAGGTCATGCACACGGCCCGGGGCCAAGAGGTGCTCAAGCACTTCTTGTACGACGCCGCCGGCTGCCGCCCGACCTGGACGATGTCGTCCATCATCGAGCAGTCGGTCGACGCCATCCGGGCCCAGGTCGGCACGGAGAAGGTGATCTGCGGCTTGTCCGGCGGGGTCGACTCGGCCGTGGCCGCGGCCATCGTGCACAAGGCCATCGGCGACCAGCTCACCTGTGTGTTCGTGGACACCGGCCTCATGCGGGCGGGTGAGGCGGAACAGGTCGAGCAGACGTTCCGGGACCAGTTCCACATCGACCTCATCCACGTGAAGGCGGCCGACCGCTTCCTGGACCAGCTCGACGACATCCAGGACCCCGAGCGCAAGCGCAAGATCATCGGGGAGACCTTCATCCGGGTGTTCGAGGAGCAGGCCCGCGACCTCGAGGACGCCCGCTTCCTGGTCCAGGGCACGCTGTACCCGGACATCATCGAGTCGGGCACCAAGGACGCGGCCAAGATCAAGTCCCACCACAACGTGGGCGGGCTGCCCGACGACATGAACTTCGAGCTGGTCGAGCCCCTGCGCAACCTGTTCAAGGACGAGGTGCGGGCGGTGGGCGAGGAGCTGGGGCTGCCCGAGGAGATCGTGTGGCGCCAGCCCTTCCCCGGTCCCGGCCTGGCCGTGCGCATCGTGGGCACGGTCACGCCCGAGCGGGTGGCCATCCTCCAGGCGGCCGACGCCATCGTCACCGAGGAGATCAAGCGGGCCGGGCTGTACCGGGAGCTGTGGCAGAGCTTCGCCGTGCTGCCCGCGGTGCGGACGGTGGGCGTGATGGGCGACGAGCGCACCTACGCCTACCCCATCGTCATCCGGGCCGTCACGTCCGACGACGCCATGACCGCCGACTGGGCCCGCCTGCCCTACGACGTGCTGGAGCGGCTCTCCAGCCGCATCATCAACGAGGTGCCGGGAGTCAACCGGGTGGCCTTCGACATCACGTCCAAGCCGCCGGG
>DASRGI010000238.1:0-2847 GCA_035651095.1 Acidimicrobiales bacterium
GGGTCATCTGGCTGGTCGACCCCGCCGCCGCCCCCCGCTAGCCCTCCGCTAACACACCACTCGTTGGGCCGGGCTCCCGTCGCGCTCGCGATGCCGGCGCGGCCAGAGCGGCCTGGGGTTCACGAGTGGTGTGGGGGTCAGCGGATGCGCTGGGCTCGCATGGGGTCGGGCTCGGGAGCCACCTCCGGGTGCAGCATCCCGGCCAGGGCGTGCAAGCCCTGCGACACGGCCGCCGGCGTGCACCGGGAGAACGTGGTGCTGGCGTCGGTGGCCCACACGGCCGAGTTGTGGATGCGATCGAGCAGGGTGCGGGCCTCGTCCACGGCCGGCCCCAGCCGGTAGCCGCAGGGCATGAACACCACGATGTCGGCCGCGGCGGCGTTGACCTCGTCCCACGTCGAGCGCCGGGACGGCTCGGCCGGGCCGACGAGCACGTGGTCGCCGCCCGCCGTGCCGACGAGCTCGGGGATCCAGTGCCCGCCGAGGAAGGGCGGGTCGCCCCACTCCAGCGTGAGCACGCGCGGCCGGGGCCAGCCCGCCACCCGCCCGACCACCTCGGACCGCAGGGCTCGCAGGTGGTCGATCACCCGCACGGCCTGGGCCTCCTTGGCGGTGGCCCCACCCAGGCGCAGCAGGTCGTCCTCCAACCCGGACAGCGACGTGGCCCGCAACATCACCAGCTCGGCCCCCGCCGGCATGGCGGCCCGGGCGGCGGCACCGGGCACCGCGCACACATCGCAGACGTCCTGGGCGAGCACGTGGGTGGGGTGCAGCTCGGCCAGCAGGGCCTGGTCGGTGCGGTAGAGCGGCTCGCCCGTGCGCACGTGCGCCACCACGGTGCTGTCGATCTCCGCCGGAGCCGCCCCTTCCGCGGGCAGGATCGACGACGTGAGCACGGGCCGACCCTGCACGCGCGGGTTGTCGCACTCGTGCGAGACACCCACGACGAAGTCGGCCAACCCGAGGGACACGGCCAGGTCGGTCCCGGCCGGGATGAGGCTGGCGATGCGCAACTCGGCCACACCCCGACCCTACGCGCCACTTCCCCCTTGCCGGGAGCCCGGCCCTAACGTGTCGCCATGGCTGTCGACCTCCTGCGGGCCCCACTGGACGAGCTCTTGGCCGCCGCCGCGGCCGAGCGCGACCGAGCCCACGGCACGCGGGTGACGTTCTCGCCCAAGGTCTTCATCCCACTCACCGAGCTGTGCCAAGACCGGTGCGGGTACTGCACGTTCGCCAAGCCCCCCGCCCGCTTGGCCGCGCCGTTCCTCTCGCTCGACGAGGTGCTGGCCATTGCCCGGTCCGGGGCCGAGGCCGGCTGCCACGAAGCGCTGTTCACCTTGGGCGAGCGGCCCGAGTTGCGGTACCCGGCGGCCCGGTCGTGGTTGGACGAGCACGGGTACGAGAGCACGGTCGACTACCTGGTGGCCGCCTGCGCGGCCGTGCGGGACGAGACCGGGCTCCTCCCCCACGCCAACGCCGGCGCCCTGTTCCCCGGCGAGCTGGCCCGGCTGCGGCCGGTGTCGGCCAGCCAGGGGATGATGCTCGAATCGCTGAACGGGTCGCTGGCCTGCCACCGGGGGTCGCCCGACAAGACGCCCGAGCGCCGGCTGGCCACGCTCGAAGCGGCCGGCGAGCTGGCCATCCCCTTCACCACCGGGATCCTGTGCGGCATCGGCGAGAGCCGGGCCGACCGGGTGGCGACCCTGGAAGCCATCGCCGCGTCGCACCGGCGCCACGGCCACGTGCAGGAGGTGATCGTCCAGAACTTCCTGCCCAAGCCGGACACGGCCATGCACGCGGCGGCGCCCTGCCCGGACGACGAGTACCTGTGGTCGATCGCCGCCGCCCGGTTGCTCCTGCCACCGGACGTGCACGTGCAGGCCCCGCCCAACCTCTCCGAGGACTTCGGCCGCCTCCTCGACGCCGGCATCGACGACTGGGGCGGCGTCTCCCCCGTCACCCCCGACCACGTGAATCCGGAGCGGCCGTGGCCGGCGCTCGACCGCCTGCGGGCCGTCACCGAGGCCCGCGGCTTCTCGCTCGCCCCCCGGCTCACCGTCTACCCGTCGTTCGCACTGGCTGCCGAGCGGTGGCTCGACCCCGCCATGCAGTTCCCGGTGCTGGACCGGGCCGACGCCGAGCTGCTCGGCCGGGAGCCGGGCGAGGCCTGGTACTCCGGCGCCGACGTCGAACCGCCCACGCTGGTGCCCGCACCGGCCCGCCGGGCCGGTGGTGCCGTGGCCGAGGTGCTGGCCGGCGTGCTGTTGGGACAAGAGGCGGGCGTCGACGAGTTGGTGACGCTGTTCTCGGCCCGGGGCCCCGAGGTGGCGGCCGTGGCCGAGGTGGCCGACGACCTGCGCCGCCGGACCGTGGGCGACGTGGTGACGTACGTGGCCAACCGCAACATCAACTACACGAACGTGTGCACCTTCAAGTGCCGGTTCTGCGCCTTCTCCAAGGGCCCGCTGTCGCTCAACCTCCGGGGCACGCCGTACCTGCTGGAGCTGGACGAGATCACCGCGCGGGTGGCCGAGGCCGAGGCGCTGGGCGCCACCGAGGTCTGCCTGCAGGGCGGCATTCACCCGTCGTTCGACGGCGACTACTACCTCGAGGTGATCCGGGCCGTGCGGGCCGCGTCGCCCACGATCCACATCCACGGCTTCACCGCCCTGGAGGTCACCGAGGGAGCCCGTCGCCTCGAGGAGCCGCTGGATCAGTACCTCCGCCGGCTCATGGACGCCGGTCTCAAGACGCTGCCCGGCACTGCGGCCGAGATCCTCGACGACGAGATGCGGGCCGTCCTGTGCCCCGACAAGATCAACACCGAGGAGTGGCTCCACGCCC
>DASRGI010000239.1:0-6288 GCA_035651095.1 Acidimicrobiales bacterium
CCTGCATCGCCCCGCCATCGACGAGCTCACGCGACCGAACCCCGACGACCCCACCGGGAAGTCGACGATGCGGCGCGTCGAGGACGTGCTCGACTGCTGGTTCGACTCGGGCTCCATGCCCTTCGCCCAGGTGCACTACCCGTTCGAGAACAAGGAGTGGTTCGAGACCCACTTCCCGGCCGACTTCATCTGCGAGTACATCGGCCAGACCCGCGGCTGGTTCTACACGTTGCACGTGCTGGCCGTCGCCCTGTTCGACCGCCCGGCGTTCTCCAACTGCGTGGTGCACGGCATCCTGCTCGGCGCCGATGGCCGCAAGATGTCCAAGCGCCTACGCAACTACCCCGACCCCGAGGAGGTCTTCGATTCGGTGGGGGCCGACGCCATGCGCTGGTTCCTCCTGTCCTCGCCCGTGCTGCGGGGCCAGGACCTCGTCGTCGACCGCAAATCCATCGTCGAGGCCGTCCGCCAGGTGCTCAACCCCATCTGGAACGCGTGGTACTTCTTCACGCTCTACGCCAACACCGATGGTTACCGGGCTCGCTTCCGGGTCGACCAGGCCGGCGCGCTCGACCGCTACGTGCTGGCGAAGACCCATCAGCTGGTGGCCGAGGTCACGGCCCAGATGGACGCCTTCGACCTGTCCGGCGCCTGCGCGTCGATCACGTCGTTCCTCGACGCCCTCAACAACTGGTACATCCGCCGTTCGCGGGACCGCTTCTGGCAGTCGGACGCCGACGCCTTCGACACGCTCTACACGGTGCTGCACGTGCTCACGCGCGTGGCCGCGCCCCTGCTGCCCATGGCCACCGAGTCGGTGTACCGCGGGCTCACGGGCGAGCCGTCCGTGCACCTGACCGACTGGCCGTTGGCCTCGGAGCTGCCGGCCGACGAGGAGCTGGTGGCGTCCATGGACCTGGTGCGCGAGGTGTGTTCGGCCGCCCTGTCGGTGCGCAAGGAACAGCGCCTGCGGGTGCGCCTGCCGCTGCCGTCGTTGACCGTTGCCGCCCCGGGTGCCGAGCGCCTGGCGCCGTTCACGTCGCTCATGGCCGAAGAGGTGAACGTCAAGCAGATGGTGCTCACCGAGAACGTGGGCGACGCCGGCGAGCTGGTGCTCCAGCTCAACATGCCCGTGCTCGGGCCCCGGCTGGGGCCGGACACGCAGAAGGTGTTGGCCGCCGTGCGAGGCGGGCAGTGGGAACGCCGGCCGGATGGCACGGTGGAAGTGGCCGGGCGCACCCTGGCCGACGACGAGTTCTCGCTGCGGCTCACGGCCAGGGACGAGACCACGTCCCGTGCCCTGCCCGGCAACGCGGGGTTGGTCGTGCTCGACACCACCACCACGCCCGAGCTGGAGAGCGAGGGCCTGGCCCGCGACGTGGTGCGCCTGGTGCAGGTTGCCCGCCGGGAAGCGGGGCTGCACGTGGCCGACCGCATCCACCTGGTGATCGACCCCGGCCACCATCACGACGTGCGTGACGCGGTGGAGGCCCACCGCGACTACGTGATGGCGGAGACGCTGGCCGCCGAGCTGGTGGTGGCCGGGCCCCTCAGCACAGGCCGGCGGGCCGAGCTGCCCGACGGTCGCGCCATCGACATCGGCCTCTCCCGCACCCCCACCTAAACTGTTCTCGTAACGCTGGCGCCGCCTATGCGGGCCTGCACGTTACGAGAACGGTCGGGGGCGGCTAGCGCTTGGTGGCCTTGGCCGCCTTCTTGGCCGGCGCGGCCGCCTTCTTGGTGACGGTCTTCTTGGCCGGGGCGGCTGCCTTCTTGGCCGGGGCCGCGGCCTTCTTGGTGGTGCTCGCCGTCGCCTTCTTGGTGGTGGCGGCCGCCTTCTTGACCGGGGCCTTCTTGACGGGCGCGGCCGTCTTCTTGGCCGGCGCCTTCTTGGCTCCTGCCGCGACCTTCTTGGCCGGGGCCTTCTTGGCCGGAGCCTTCTTGGCCGGGGCGGGCGCCGGCGCACCGGCGGCTTCGACCTCGCCCTCGCCGAGGAGCTGGTCGATCCGGTCGACGACGGAGGCCCGGTTCTTGTGCGCCTCCTCGTAGTCGGCCACGTCCTCCAGCTCGTCGTCGTCCAGCTCCTCGAGCAGGGGGAGGATCTGATTGACGCGCAGGTTGTCGTAGTCCTCGATGAGGTCGTCGATGCCGTCGTCGGCCCCACCATCGGCGGCGGCGACCGCAGCGGCGACAGGGGCTTCCTCGGCCCCCGCCTTCTGCTCCATCAGGTCGTCGACCCGGCTGAGCACCGTGTTGCGGTTCTTGCCCTGCTCCTCGTGCTCGCGCACGACGTCGAGCTCGTCGAGGCTGAGCGTCGACAGCTGGGGCAGGATGTCGTTGACGCGCATCGAGTCGTACCCGGCGATGGGCAGCGCCACCGCACCGGCACCCACGCCGGCAGCCGCCGCGGCCGCGGCTTCGTCGCCCACCGGAACCACCTCGGTGGCCGGGCCTTCTTCGGCGACGGCAGCCGTGGGCTCGGCCAGCGGGGCAGGACCCTCAGCAGTACCGACCGCCCCCTGCCGCTTGCTCATGCGAGAGAACAGCACGAGCACCCCGGCAGCCACGAGGCTGCACAGGATCGAGAGGTAGATCCATCCCAGCTGATTGGACACGAACCCGATGACCAGCGACACAGCGCCGACCAGAACCAGTCCAATGGTTACGAGGAGCAGCACGAAGTCACCATCCGTTGAGAAGAAACGGGCTCGGGCATCCTAGGCGAGTCTTTGCAAGCCGCGGCGAATCCAAAGGGAAACCGAAGCGAGCAACGCCCGGGCGAGTGCGGGTCAGGACCGGGGGACGGACAAGGACTGCTCGTCGTCGGCCCACCGGCGCACGCCCGCCAGATCGATCTCCGCGGCGGGGGGCGGCGAGGAGAGCACCGGCGCCTGGGTCTCGAAGCGGTGGAGCATCTCGACCATGGCCTGGTGCAAGCGGGCCCGCTCGGACGAGAGGTACTGGTCCAGCCCGGCGATCTCGGACCGCAACTGGTCCCGGGCCGACTCCAGGCGGCCGAGATCGGCCCACAGGTCGCGCTGGGCCTCCTCGGCGATGCGAGCGGCCTCGGCCTGGGCGCCACTGACGATCTGCCCGGCCTGCGACTGGGCCTGCCCCACGATCTGCTCGGCCTGCTGGCGGGCCTCCTCGACAGCGGCGTCGGCCGTGCGTTGGGCGAGCACGAGGGTGCGACGCATGGCGTCGTCCGCCTCGGTCGTCTCGGACAGCTTCTGCTCGGCGCGCACCGCCCGCTCGGTGGCCTGGCGCAACCGTTCCTGCAGGATGTCCAGGCCGGCGGCGACGCGCTCGAGGAACTCGTCGACATCGTCTTGGTGGTAGCCCCGCAGCTTCTCCCGGAACTCCACCTCGCGAAGCGTCTTGGGGGAGACGTCCATGCCGGCGATGGTACTGACGCGCCCCCGTGAATCGGGGGATGGGCCTCAGCAGGCGCGAGCGAGGATCAGCTGGAAGACGATCAGCACCACGATGGGCGACAGGTCAAGCGCCATCGCTCCCATCCGGGCGGGCGGCAGCAGCCGCCGCACGGGTCCCAGGACGGGCTCGGTGATCGTGTAGAGGAAGCTGAACACGGGCGCCAGCGCCGACCCTGGTGAGATGGGGAACCACGACAGGATGATGCGAGCGAAGAGTGCGTAGAGGTACAGCTGGAGGACGAGACAGATCAGGTTCACGACTGATGTTGTCAGGTCCGGTAGTTGCGCTCTTGCAACCGGCGCTTCTCTTCGGCCGACACCTCGACGTTGGACGGCGTGAGCAAGAACACCTGATCGGCCACCTTGTCCATGGTGCCGCCCAGCACGTAGGTGGCGCCGCTGCAGAAGTCGATCATGCGGCGTGAAAGCTCGCGGTCGGCCCCCTGGAGGTTGACGATCACGGGCTGGCTGGCCTTGAGCCGGTCGCCGATCTCCTGGGCGTCAGGGAAGGAGCCCGGGTGCACGACATGGGGCTTGGCGTTCTGCACCGGCTGGATGGGGCGCACCACCGCGGAGCGGGGCTGCACGGTGACACCGGCGCCGCCGTACTCCTGCGGGTCGCGGGGAATGGTGCGGATGCTGCTCACGCCGCCGGGCTCCGGCTCGCTCGCGTACCCGCCGCGCGGCGCCCGTTGGGGCGCGCTGGGTTGCGGTTCGTCATATGGCTCAAAATCCTCGTACTCGTCGTCGACGAGGCCGAGGTAGACCATCGTCTTCCGGAGCAATCCAGGCATCGAACGCCTCCTTCGGTGAGCCTATCGTCGCAGGTGGCCGGGTTCAGGTCGTGGACCGAACAGAGCGGTGCCCAGGCGCACCATGGTGGAACCTTCCTCGATGGCGACGTGGTAGTCGCCGGACATCCCCATCGATACAACCGTGAGGTCGAGGTCGACGGCGAGGGCACGCAACCGCCGGAACTGCGGGCGGGGGTCGCCCGGGCCGGCCACGCCCATCACGCCCTGCACGTCGAGCCCCACGTCCCGCAGGCGGTCGACCAGCGGGGCGGCCTCATCCCAATCGCACCCGTTTCGCTGGGGCAGGCCGGAGAGGTTGACCTGGACGAGCACGTGGGCGGCCGGCGCGTGGCCGGCGATGACCCGGCCCACGTCCTCGCCGCCGACCGACTGCCACAGGTGGACGTGGGGCGCCAGCTTGGCGACCTTGTTGCGCTGGACGTGGCCCATGAAGTGCCACCGGGCGGCGGGGACAGCGGCCTCCTTGGCCAGCAGCTCCTGGGCGTAGTTCTCGCCCACGTCGGTCACGCCGGCGTCGACGGCCGCCTGGGCCGCCTCGGGGCCGAAGCCCTTGGTGACGGCCACGAGGGTGACGGCATCGCCCACCTCGGCCCTGATCTCGGCAACCGCCCGGGCCACGGCGTCGGTCAGGGCATCCATGCCGTCTCCGTTGCCTCCGGCAGCCAGACGACCATCGCCTGGCGAGCGTCGTCGCGGCGGGCCCGCCAGGAGTACAGGTCGGCCGAGCACGCCGTGCACGCGGGGTCCTCGTACACCAGCGTCACGCCCGCCCGGTCCAGGGCCGCCCGCACGCCGGCGGGGAGGTCCAGCGCGGGAGCGCCGGCGCTGGTGCGGCCGCGCACCCCGTCGCCCAACCGGGCGGCCACGGCGTCGAGGTCGGCGGCAGCGAACTCGTAGCACCCGGGGTGGACGCACGGGCCCAGGGCGGCCTCGATCGTGGTGGCCCCCAAGGCCCGCATGGCGTCGGCCGTGCGCTCGAGCACGCCGGCGGTGAGACCCTTCCACCCGGCGTGGGCCGCGCCGATCACGCCTTCGGCCGAGGCCAGAGCCACGGGGGCGCAGTCGGCCGTGAGGATGGCCAGGTGGGCACCGGGCACACGGGTGACGGCGGCGTCGGCCTCCTGGCCCGAACACCCGCCCGGTTCCTCGACCACCACCACGCCGGCGCCGTGCACCTGGCGCAGCCGCGTCCACGGCACAGGACCGTCGAACGCTGGGTCGTCGAACGCCGGACGGTTGCGCTGGTCGCCGTCGGCCCTGGTGGTGCAGCGAACCCGGGCAGGCCCCAGCCGCACTATTTCAAGAAGGAGGGCACGTCGAAGTCATCGTCGCCCAGGTCGAGGTCGTCGTCGGCGCTGGCGAAGGGATCGCGTCCCCGGTCGCCCAGGCCGAGGCCGCCCCGCGGCTCGCGGGTGGGGCGGGGGCCCCGCTCGTCGTCCCACCGGTCGAAGCCGGCGGCGATGACGGTGACGCGCACCTCGTCGCCCATGGCGTCCTCGATGGCCGAGCCGAAGATGATGTTGGCGTCGGGGTGAGCCACTGAGTGGATGATCTCGGCCGCCTCGTTGACCTCGAACAGGCCGAGGTCGCTGCCGCCGGCGATGTTGAGCAGGATGCCGCGGGCCCCCTCGATGGACGCCTCCAGCAGGGGCGAGGTGATGGCCAGCTTGGCCGCGGTGACGGCCCGGTTGTCACCCGAGGCGGTGCCGATGCCCATGATGGCGGTGCCGGCGTTGCTCATGATCATCTTCACGTCGGCGAAGTCGGTGTTGATGAGACCCGGGGTGGTGATCAGGTCGGTGATCCCCTGGACGCCCTGCAGCAGCACCTCGTCGGCCATCTTGAAGGCGTTCACCATCGACGTCTTGTCGTTGGAGACGGTCAGGAGACGGTCGTTGGGGATGATGATGAGGGTGTCGACCTTCTCCTTGAGGATCTGGATGCCCTTTTCGGCCTGCATGGCCCGGCGGCGACCCTCGAAGGTGAAGGGCCGCGTCACGACGCCGATGGTCAGCGCGCCCAGGCCCTTGGCGATCTCG
>DASRGI010000240.1:0-17939 GCA_035651095.1 Acidimicrobiales bacterium
CTGCAGGCCAAGGCCTTGGCCTGCAGCGCCTCGTGGGCGGCAGCGATGTCG
Source organism: Acidimicrobiales bacterium (assembly GCA_035651095.1). GTDB lineage: Bacteria > Actinomycetota > Acidimicrobiia > Acidimicrobiales > JAUTXP01 > DASRGI01. The sequence goes on from DASRGI010000240.1 coordinate 52, forward strand.
CGCACCTGGAACCAGAGCTGGATCTTGTCGGTGCCGGGCGCGTCCGCCTGCCCGGCCACCTCGAGATAGCCGTTGCCGGTGAAGAACACCACGCCCCGGCTGTCGCCCGCCGCGTACTCCCGGTAGATCGCCAGCCCCAGCGTCTCGCCGTAGAAGCGCAGCGACCGTTCCAGGTCACTCGGGTGGAGCAGGACCCGGGACGAGAGGACTTCCATCAGAGCTTGCAGTCGTCCAAACCGTTGGCCTGGGCGAACAGGTTGGCCCGCTGCCCGCTGGTCGTGCTGGCCTGGGCCACCGAGCTGTAGGAGCGGATGTCGTGGGCCCGCAGGAAACCGGCGTACTGGCGGCCGTAGTCGATGTAGGTGTCCCAGTCGGCCATCCACTGGCTCACCGTGGCCTGCTGGGCGGCGTCGAGGGGGAGACCCTTGAGCTCGCCCTGCAGGGCCAGCAGCTCGGACACGATGTGGTCGACCTGGCCGGCCACCGTGGTCTCGTCGCCCGGGTTCTTGGCTGCAGCCGTGCCCAGGCGGGGCCGTTCGTTGTGCAGGGGGACGAGGCGCGCCTGGCACGAGCGGTTGGCGCTGGCGATGAAGGCCGCGTCGGTGACGGTGCGAGGTGGCAGCTTGACCTTGGGCTGGATGGACCGGAAGCCGAGGGCGAGGACCACGAACGCCATCACCGTGGCCAGGATGACCCAGTGGCGGTTGCGCCGCAGGACGCTGCCCTGCGGGTGCGACGACGAGTACCACGACGGCAGGGGCCGGTGGTCCGGCGTCCAGTGGGCGCCGTCCCATCGCCGCATGCGGGCGGGGTCGTCGGGATCGGGGTACCAGCCAGGGGCCCGGTCGCCCACCTTGCTCAAAACGTCGTCCTCTCCCGCAGCCCCTCGAACACCTTGTCCAACTCCCGCAACGAACCCTGCGCATCGAGCAACGCCCCCACGTTGCCTGCCACCCGGATGCGCCCGGTCATGAAGGCGGTGGCGGGTGACAACCCACCGGATGCCACCTTGACCGCCGTGTCCCACGCCTCGGTCATGGTGACGTCGGCGGCGGGATCGTCGCCCAGGTTGACGTCCACCGCACCATCGCGCACGCGCACGGTGTAGTGCACATCGCCGTCGGGACTGCCAGTCACGACTTGCTGGATGGTGAGGGTGACGCCGGCCGTGTCGGTGCGCAATTGGTCGTTACCGGACGCTGCCTGGTTGACGTCCTCGAACCACTCGGCGCTGAGGTACCTCGGCATGCGGCATGGTCTAGCAGGCAGGATTACCGGTCATGCCCGTGTTGATCGCCCTCATAGCGCTGGCCGCAGTCGGGGACTGGGTCGCCGTACGCCGCCGTTTCAAGCCGCTGGAGTACGTGTGCAAGCCGGCCGTCATGGCGCTGCTCATCGTCGTCGCCCTGCGGGTCCACGAGCACGGCCCCCACCGGCGGGGGTGGTTCGTGGCCGCCCTGGCCCTGTCGCTGGTGGGCGACGTGTTCCTCATGCTCCCGGGCGACCGCTTCGTGCCCGGCCTGGCGGCGTTCCTCCTCGCCCACCTCGCCTACATCGCCGGCTTCTGGGTGGAGGGCGTGAGCGCGGCCCGGCTCCTGGCCGGGGGCGAGGTGGTGGTGCTCATGGGCGTGCTGCTCGGGCTGCGCATCGTGCGGGACGTACCCGCCAACCTCCGCCCGCCCGTCGTCGCGTACATGCTCGTGATCTCGGTGATGACGGCGTCGGCCCTGGGCACCGGCAACTGGCTGGCCGCCGTGGGCGCCGTGCTGTTCTTCGCGTCCGACGCCACCATCGCCTGGGACCGCTTCGTGAGCGAGCAGCCGTTCGCCCCCCTCTTCATCATCGTGACCTACCACGTGGCCCAGGCCGCGCTGGTCGCGTCGCTCACCCGTTGATGGTCGACGCCGGCTGGGAGCGCCGGCTGGGTCGGGAGCCCGAGTCGTTCACGTTCGACTTCGGCACCGGATCGGTGCGCCTCACCTTCACGGCCCGCCACGCGGCCTACGAGGTCCTGTTCACCTCGCCGTTGCTCGTGGTGCGGGACGCGGCCATCGAACTGCCCCGCTCGCCCTCGTCCCTGCAGTTGCGGGCCGAAGGCCTGTGGGTCGACCACAACTGCGAGACGCCGCTGCAGCACTGGTCGGTTGGGCTGGAGGCGTTCGCCCTGGCCGTCGCCCACGTCGACGACGAGGTGGGCGACCGCGTGCCCTTCGGGCTCGACCTGGAGTGGGAGGCATCGGGCCCGCCCGAAGGCGGCGAGGGCGAGTACCGGGTGCCGGCGGCCGTCTACGGCGACGTGCTGGTGGAGCGCGACGTCATGGAGGTGTCGGCCACCGGTTGGTGGTCGCACACCTGGGCCCGCCGCGGCTAGGGCTGGGGGCGGATCGGCGGCGGGAAGGGCGTGAACAGCGTGGCCCTCGTCTCCTCGTCCACGATGCCCGACACGGGCAGGCGAGCGGCTCGCTGGTAGGCCTGCACCGCGGCGACGGTGGCCGGGTCCCACACGCCCGTGCGGGCGGCGGCGAAGCCCAGGCTGGTGAGCAGGGTCTGGTAGGCGCGGATCTGGCCGGGCTCGACCGCGGGCGAGGGCGGGAGCAGGAACTGGGGCGCGTCCCGCACCGCGTCCCACGCCTGCTGGTCGGCGTGCTGCCACGACCACCACGACACGCCCACGGCGCCGGCCTGCTCGGCCGCCTGCATGAACTCGAGCAGCTGGGCCCGGGGCGGCACGCCCGGGGGGCCGCCTTCCGGCCCGCCGTCGTAGGCCTGCCCCACGGGGATCACCGGCTTGCCGAAGGGCGCCAGGCGGGCCATGACGTCGGTGATGGCCAGGGCCGGGTCGTCGTGCATCCAGTAGACCATCGGGGCGATGGCGTCGAAAGAGGCCACCACCTCGGCGAACGGGTAGTTCACCAGGCGGGGGTTGGGCCGGGGCACGCAGGCCACGAGCGGGTAGTCGGGCCCCACGGCCTTGCGCAGCCCGCTGCCGTAGGCCGTGGCCGTACCCGGGTTGATGTTGACCTTCTCGCTGGTCGTTTCGATGTCGGCCACGAAGCCGTCGACCCGGTGGCCGTCGGGGGTGAGGTAGGTGATGGCGGCCAGGGCCTGGTTGATGTCGGCGCCCACGTTGTCGAGGTAGGGGAAGTCCCAGGCGTACACGCGCAGCCCGGCGGCGTGGGCGGCAGGGAGGATGCGGTTCAGGAAGTCGCCGCCGATGAAGCCCTTCCGGTAGTCACCCGTGCGCACGTACAGGTGGGTGAGGCCGTTGGCCTTGGCCCGGGCCACGATGGCGGCGGCGTTGCCTCCCTCGGTGCGATCGGGTTGCCAGATCCACATGCCCTTGCCCACGGGGAGGGCACCCCGGTTGGCGGGGATGCTGCGGGGCGGTGCAGGGGGTGGCGGCAGGGGGCCGGGCTGGGCCGCAGCGGCGGCCCCTGCGGCGGCCGTGGCCGCGAGGGGAGCACCGGCGGCGCCGGCGGGCGGCTCGGAGGTGGTGGTGGGCGCCGGGGCCAGGGCTTGCAGCCGGGCCGGGCGGGACGCACCGGCCAGGCGGTCGACCACCACCCGGTCGCGCCCGGCGTGGGCGGCGGCCAGGGCGCCGCTGGAGGCGAGCACGAGGGCGACGACGGCGGCGGTGAGGGCCTCGGCCAGGTGGATGGCCTGCTGGCGGTTGCGGTCCAGATGGTCGCAACTCCGGCGCCACCAGGACTGGAACCCCAGTTCGGCCTCGAAGGCGACGCGCAGGTGGCGGGGGCCGGTGGCGGCCTGGCGCCTGACCCAGGTCGTGTAGCGGGCGGCGAGAGAAGTGAGTCGAGAAGTGGATGTGTGCATGACCGGTCAGGGGTGGGACGAGTTGCCTCGCCCTTGCCGGACCGGCCGTTCCCCCCTGGAGCTATGTCTGTTGCGCTATCTGTCGGTACGGACGCACCGGCAGTTGAGCGTTGACAGTATGGCCCAAGAGGACTGGGCCGTACACGTCGGGCCGGGGTGTTTGCGCCGAGTTAGGCCGGTTCCGTCCCCCGCCCGATGCGGGAGGCGATGAGGTCCCGGTTCATGAAGGCGATGGTCTCCATGCTGATCTCGGCGGGGCACACGGCCGAGCACTCACCGATGTTGGTGCAACTGCCGAACCCGAGGCTGTCGTGGGTCTCGATCATCCGGGCCACCCGCTGCTCGCGCTCGGGCTGGCCCTGGGGCAGTACGCCCAGGTGCATGACCTTGGCCGACATGAAGAGCATGGCCGAGGCGTTGGGGCACACGGCCACGCACGCGCCGCAGCCGATGCACGCGGCGGCGTCGAGGGCCCGCTCGGCCGTCTCCTTCCCCACGGGCACGGAGTTGGCCTCGGGGGCGGCACCGGTGGACACCGACACGTACCCGCCCGCCTGGATGATGGTGTCGAAGGCCGAGCGGTTGACCACCAGGTCCTTGATGACCGGGAAGGCCTTGGCCCGCCAGGGCTCGATGGTGATGGTGTCGCCGTCTTTGAACCAGCGCATGTGGAGCTGGCAGGCCGTCGCCCCCCGGTCGGGGCCGTGGGGGATGCCGTTGATGACGATGCCGCACATGCCGCAGATGCCCTCGCGGCAGTCGCTGTCGAAGGCAATGGGTTCTTCGCCCTGGAGGGTGAGCTCCTCGTTCACGATGTCGAGCATCTCGAGGAACGACATGTCGGGGCTGATGTCCCGGGCCAGGTACGTGTTCATCCGGCCCTCGTCGCTCTCGTGCTGCTGCCGCCAGACCCGGAGAGTGAGGTTCACTTGTAGCTCCGCTGCGTGGGGTGGACGTATTCGAAGGACAGTGGCTCCTTGTGGAGCCGGGGGTCGGCCAGGTTGCCCGTGTACTCCCAGGCGGCCACGTACGAGAAGTGGACGTCGTCGCGCAGGGCCTCGCCGTCGGGCGTCTGGCTCTCCTCCCGGAAATGGCCGCCGCACGACTCGGTGCGGTGCAGGGCGTCGATGCACATGAGCTCGGCCAGCTCGAGGAAGTCCGCCACCCGGCCGGCCTTCTCCAGTGACTGGTTGAGCGACTCGTTCACGCCGGGCACGGTGACGCCCTGCCAGAACTCCTGGCGCAGTTCGGGGATGCGATCGAGGGCCTTGCGCAGGCCGGCGTCGCTGCGGGCCATGCCGCAGTAGTCCCACATCACGTGCCCCAGGTCGCGGTGGATGTCGTCGACCGTGCGTTTCCCCTTGAGGGAGAGCAGCCGGTCGATCTGGGCCCGCACGCCGGCCTCGGCCTCCTGGGCCTCGGGCACCTCGGCGGGCGACAGCGGGTTGGCGCCCACGGTGGCCAGGAAGTCGCCGATCGTGTAGGGGAGGATGAAGTAGCCGTCGGCCAGGCCCTGCATGAGGGCCGACGCGCCCAGGCGGTTGGCGCCGTGGTCGGAGAAGTTGGCCTCGCCGATCACGAACAGGCCGGGGATGGTGGACATGAGCTGGTAGTCCACCCAGAGGCCGCCCATCGTGTAGTGCACGGCCGGGTAGATGCGCATGGGGACTTCGTACGGGTTCTCGCCGGTGATCCGGCTGTACATGTCGAACAGGTTCCCGTACCGCTCCCGGATGACGCTCTTGCCCAGGCGGTTGATGGCGTCGGCGAAGTCGAGGTACACGCCCCGACCGCCCGGCCCCACGCCCCGGCCCTGGTCGCAGACCTCCTTGGCGTTGCGGGAGGCCACGTCGCGCGGTACCAGGTTGCCGAAGCTCGGGTACTTCCGTTCGAGGAAGTAGTCCCGCTCCTCCTCGGGGATCTGATGGGGCGGGCGGTTGTCGCCCATCTTCTTGGGCACCCACACCCGACCGTCGTTGCGGAGCGACTCGCTCATCAGCGTGAGCTTGGACTGGTGGTCGCCGGTGACGGGGATGCACGTGGGGTGGATCTGGGTGAAGCAGGGGTTGCCGAACAGGGCGCCCTTCTTGTGGGCCCGCCAGATGGCGGTGGCGTTGCAGCCCATGGCGTTGGTGGAGAGGTAGAAGACGTTGCCGTAGCCGCCGCTGCCGAGCACCACGGCGTCGGCCATGTGCGTCTCGATCTCGCCCGTCACCATGTCGCGCGTGACGATGCCCCGGGCTCGCCCGTCGACCACCACGAGGTCGAGCATCTCGTGGCGGGTGTGCATCTTCACCGTGCCCGCGGCGATCTGGCGTTCGAGTGCCTGGTAGGCGCCCAGCAGGAGCTGCTGGCCGGTCTGGCCCCGGGCGTAGAACGTGCGGGACACTTGGGCGCCGCCGAACGAGCGGGTGTCGAGCAGGCCGCCGTACTCCCGGGCGAAGGGCACGCCCTGGGCCACGCACTGGTCGATGATGTCGACGCTGACCTGGGCCAGCCGGTACACGTTCGACTCGCGGGAGCGGAAGTCGCCGCCCTTCACCGTGTCGTAGAAGAGGCGGAAGATGCTGTCGCCGTCGTTGCGGTAGTTCTTGGCCGCATTGATGCCGCCCTGGGCGGCGATGGAGTGCGCCCGCCGGGGGCTGTCCTGGTAGCAGAAGACGTCGACGTTGTAGCCCAGCTCACTTAGGCTGGCCGCGGCCGAGCCGCCGGCCAGGCCGGAGCCCACCATGATGATGCGGTACTTGCGCTTGTTGGTGGGGTTGACCAGCTTCAGCTCGAAGCGCCGGTGGTCCCAGCGCTCCTCGATGGGGCCGCTGGGGGCCTTGGAGTCGAGGGTGACCTCTTGGGTCGCGGCGCTCTTGGTCAGTCGAGCCATGTCACTTCACCAACCTGAAGACGACGGCGAGGGGGACGACGCTGTAGCCGCCGGCGATCACGACGGCCAACGTCGTGGCCACACGGTGGATGACCCGGTCCCACCGGGCCTGGTTGATACCGAGGGTCTGGGTCACGCTCCACGTCCCGTGGTAGAGGTGCATGCCCAGGGCGAACATGGCGACCAGGTAGATGGCGGTCACCCACAGGCGCCGGAACCCGATCACCGCGTTGTGGTACACATCGCCCCGCACGAAGTCGGGGTGGGCGCCCCACGACAGGTCGGCCAGGTGGAAGATGATGAAGAGCAGGATGGCCACGCCGCCCCACCGCATGGTGCGGCTGGCGTAGCTCGCCTGCACGTTCTTGATCTTCTGCTGGTAGCGCACGGGCCGGGCCGCCCGGCTCTGCCGGGCCAGCTGGTACGTGAACATGATGTGGACGGCCACGGCCACGAGAAGGACGATCCGCAGGCCCCACAGCAAGACGGAGCGGGGGAAGATCGGCTCGCCCATGTCCCGGAGGAACTCGCCGTACTTGTTGACGGCGTGGGGTCCCAGGAAGATCTTGAGGTTCCCGACCATGTGGGCGAAGACGAACCCGATGCCGATGATGCCGGTGACGGCAACGCCGACCTTCTTCCCGACCGACGTCCGCCCGCCTCCCGCCGCAGTGATGGCGGCGGTCACAGCCGGGCCTGGCTGCACATACGCGTGATCACGGCCGAAGTGTTGCACAGGGGATTCCGGAACGAGGAACCCGCCGGACCCCCCAATTTCCCGTTCTCGTAACGCCGGCGCCGCCTATGTGGGCGTGGGCGTCACGAGAACGACGGTGAGGTGGCAGTCGGCCGCTCCCGCGGGGGCCACCGCCTGCACGGTGCCCACCCGCACGACCGAGTCGGCGGGCACGTCGCCCGTCCACGCCCAGCGCTCCGCCCCGCCCGGCCACGACAGCACCGCCTCCACGACCACGTCCGCCAGCGGCACCCGCAGGTCGCTGACCACGTGCACGTCGAGGGCGAGCGCGTCACCGGCCGCCAGCCCGTCGGGGAGCGGGTCGGCCACCGCGATCACCGGCGCGCACGCTTCTCGCAGGGCGGCGTAGCCCAGCTTGGGATTGCGCTCGTGGTCGAGCACCGACCACGTGACCCCGGGCCAGCCGTCGGCGAACGAGAACTGGCAGAACCCGCCTGTGGGCCGGTACTTCAGGCGCCGCAACGTCTCGATGTGCAGGCGCAGGAGGTCGGCCTGGTACTCCTGCGTGGCCCGCTGCCAGTCCTCGAACCGTTCGTACGACGCCGGGGGCACGTGGCGCTTGAACAACCACTTCTGGAGGGCGTGGGTGCGGGCCAGCCGGCGCCAGTCCAGGTCGGGCCAGTCCTCGGGGGCCATGAACGACGCCGCCGGGGGCACGGCCTGGGCGCCGAACTCGGACACGAAGCGGGCCAGGCGGGGCCAGCGGCGCATGGCGCCGGGGAAGTCCGACGCCTTGCCGTGGTACCAGCCGTAGTAGAGATGCGAGTCGGTGCCGCCCCCACCGACGTGGGGCTTCACCCCCGAGTGGGCTACCACCGGCCGCGACTCGTCGGCCCGCTCCAGCGCCCGTCGCAACGACGAGTCCAGCCGGGTCTTGTTCCACGTCGGCAACTGCTGGGCCGCCGCAAACTTGAGGGCGAACAGGCGGGGGTTGCCCACCGGCCGGCCGGGCTCGACGTCGAGGGCCATGGGCTCGTTGTGCCCGCACCACACCGCCACTGACGGGTGGTGCCCGAGCAGGTCGACCGCCTCCCGGGCCTGCTCCACCGCCTGCTTGCGCACGCTTCGGGCGTACCCCCACTGCAGGGGCAGGTCCTGCCACAGCAGCAGCCCGGCCCGGTCGGCGGCGTCGTACAGCTCGGGCCGGCTCACGTGGGCGTGCACCCGCAGCATGTCGAGGTTGGCGTCGACGGCCAGCTGCACGTCCCGGGCGAACTCGCCGGCCGTGGCCTCGCCCAGGGCCATGCGCACCGGCCCCTGGTTCGAGCCCTTGAGGAACAGGCGCTCGCCGTTGACCGACAGCACCCAGTCCTTCATCCGCACCTGGCGCAGGCCGGTCCGCAGCTGCCGGCGATCGCTCGGCTCGTCCTGTCCGTCCACGAAGACCTCGACGGACACGTCGGTCAAGGGCTGGTCACCGAGGGCGTGCGGCCACCACAGCGCGGGCCGGGCCACACCGACCGTCCACGTCACCCGGTTCTCGCCCGCGGCCAGCGGCTGTTCGAGCTCGTGGTCGGTGCCGCTCACCTGTGTGCGCAGTCGCACGCTGCACGGCGCCGCCGCGTCGAGCACGGCCCGGAACACCACCACCGCCCGCTCGGCCGACGCCTCCTGGCACAGCACCCGCGACCGGCTGATGCGCACCGGCCCCGTCTCCTCCACCCGTACGCCCCGCCAGATGCCGCCCGGGTTCCAGTCGGGATCCAGGCAGTCCCAGTGCTGGAACACGCCGGTGAGGTTGCGCTTGGCCGTCAGGTCCGACGGCCGGGTGCACGCCACCTCGACGGCCAGCACGTGCTCGGACCGCTCGACCAGCGGGTCCGTCACCTCGAACACATGCGGGAAGAAGTAGCCCTCGGTGTCGCCCACGTACGTCCCGTCGAGCCACACGTCGGACTGGTAGAAGACGCCGTCGAACACGAGCCACGACCGCCGGCCGGCGGCGGCGCCCTCGGTCACGAACGCCCGCCGGTACAGCAGCGGCCCGTCGCTCGCCCCGAACGCGGCCGACGACCGCCAGTGCGACGGCACGGCCACGTCCTCCCACCCCGAGTCGTCGAAGTCGGGGAGCGGGTAGGCGCGGCGCAGCTCGTCGTCTGCCACCACCGCGCGCCACGAGCCCGCCAGGTCCATGGCGAGCGACGCTACCGAACGTGCCTGAGGCGCCGGCGCACGCCGTACAGCCCGGCGGCGACCACCGCCGCGCCCAGGCCCAGCAGGGCGAGCGATCGTGGCTCACCCGTGGCCGGCAACGCTCCTCGGCCCCGGCTCCCGCCGGCACCAGCGGCCGCAGCCGCCCGTGCCTCGCGCACGGCAAGAGCAGCGGGGCCGGCCAGGGCCACGTCGAACGTCGGTGTCGAGTCGACGGCCACCGGCGCGCTGAACAGGGTGGCGGCGGCATCGCTCGGGCCGAGCAACGAGTAGGCGCCCACCGACGACAACGTTGAGCCCAGGCTGGCATTGCCGATCTCGCTCACGGGCACCTCGATCACCAGGTCGTTGCCGTCCACCCGGCCGGTGGCGGCCAGCAACGGCGTGTAGGTGTTGCCGTAGGGCGTGGTGGACAGCGGCGCGCTCAAGGCCTCACCGGTGGACACCTCGCCGGCGAAGAACGTCGGTGTGGCCCCACCGCCCGGGGCCACGTTGGCCCCCGCGTAATAGGCGTGGCCGTTGAAGTCCCAGCGGGTGACGAGCTTGGCTTGCTGCACGACGGTGTCGTCGCCCAGACCGGGGCTGGGCACGGCGCCGAGCTTGCTGATGTCGTTGACGCCGATCCGCACTTCCAGCGTGTCGGGCTTGACCAAGCTCACGTGGGTGCCGGTGAGGTCCAGCCCCGGCTGGTTCGACGCGGTGGTCACCTTCGACCCGGCGATGGGCCACTTGGCATCGCCCTTGGCGTCGAATTCGCCGTTCACACGCTTGGGCAGGCGGGCATCGGCGCCACCCGCGAACAGGCTCGGGCCCGTGGCCTGGCGGGCCACCTTCACGAACGGCAGGCCCGTCTGGTTGCGCGTGTCGCTCCACACGAACCCGAGGTGGCCCTGCTTGTCGAGAGAGATGTCGAAGTAATCGAGGAGGTTGCGGTTGCCCGGGTGGGTGGGCGACGGGAGCACCACACACGTCGTGCCCGACGTGCAGATGTTGTCGTCGTGGTTGATGTCGTGGGAGATCACGCTCTGGTGGAACGTGGGGTGGGCGCAGGGCGTGGCCGCCCACTGGCACAGGGCGTTGTCGCTGTAGGCCACGTACGGGTGCCAGCCGCCGGAGCCGGGGGTCACGTCGTCCGGCGTGGCCGCCTTGGCCGACGTGCCGTAGTACGCCACCGCCACCCGGCCGGGCGAACCGGCCACCACGTCGGGGAAGATCGACACCTGCACGGCCCCGCCGTCCACCTGGACGGGCTTCGACCAGGTGGCACCCGGGTTGGTGGCGTCGGCCCTGCTCGTGCTCAGCCACGTGTGCTGCGTCTTGCTGTCGACCCACGTGGCGTACAGGTTGCCGGCGGTGTCGATCTGGAGCTTGTTGAAGTTGCGGAGGTTGGCCGAGTCGGGGATCACGTGGGTGGCCCACGTGATCCCCTCGTCCTTGGACACGGCGATGCCGTACTGGCCCGCGCTCGACAGGCCGGCCAGCAGCGACGTGTTGTAGACGATGTAGAGGAAGTGGTTGGTCGGCCCGCCCGTGTTGTCGGCCACCATGGCGCCGCTCTGGGTCACGTTGTTGAACGCGGCCTGGCTGACCGTCCAGGTCTTGCCCGCGTCGGTGCTCTTGGCGAAGCACTCGGCCACGATCGGGACGTGGAAGGCGAGGAACACCTTGTCCGTCCCCGCGAAGGAGGCCAGCCACTGCCGGTCCACGGCGCTGCAGGGCGCGCTCACCAACGGGTTGGTGTTGGTGGACGGGAAGGCGGTGCCGTGGTCCAACGAGGCACCGACGAGCTGGGCCACCAACGACTCCTGCGAGCTGAAGTACAGGCGGCCGTCAGCGGGCTCGACGTTGACGTCGGTGTCCCCGCCGCCCCCGCCCAGGCAGGTGGGCACCTGGCGGCCGGCGCAAGGCCCGCCCGAGTTGGCCACGTCGGTGGGGTCGGCGTAGCGCTTCCGGTACGACAGCCCGCCGTCCTCCGACCGGAACAGCACGCCGATGTTCACCCGGCTCGACACCGGCCAGTCGACGAACGAATACGTGCCGTCGTTGGCGCGGGTGTTGTCGAAGTTGATTCCCGGCTCACCGCCGAAGAGGATCGGGTCGACGACGGTGGCGTCGGTGAACGCCATCTTGTTGTCGTTGATCGTGTTCGGGTTGGTTGGCCCCGTGGCCGCGTTGTTGCGGGTCGTGACCGAGAGCGTGCCCGTGTAGGGCTGGTCGGTGAGGTTGCTGAACCCGCACGCCTGCACGGTGTACGCGCCCGCGGCCAGGCTCGCCAGGGTCACCGTCTCGGTGACGTCGCTCCCGTCCGAGTTGCCGATCACGTTGCCCGACGGATCCCTGACCGTCAGCACCTCGTCGTTGGCCGTCTCGTCGCCGGTGGGGTTGGACGGGTCCCAGGTGATGGAGAAGACGAACACCGCGTTCTTCGACGAGTACAGCCCGGCGGGCACGTCGATGGTCACGCCGTGGGTGTCGGGCGGGTTGGGCTGACCCGGGCACTGCCCGCCGCCCGCCGGGTCGCCGCTCTGGCCCACGGGGATGGTGCCCTTCCACGTGACCGTCGTGGTCCCGCCGTCGTTGGCCGGCACGGTCACCGTCGAAGACGGTGGGTCCGACGCCGAGAGGGGCGTCACCACGCCACCGATCAGGGTCGTGCCGCACGCCGCCACCGCCAACGCCGCCAGCCGTCGACGGGCCATGGGTCACCTCCGCCTCTCAGTCGATGCGGGCCCCTTGGAACAACGCGCTGACCACCAACCCAGCCGGGCCCGGTGTGACCTGTACCCGATAGGGGCCGTCGGAGAACCGGAGAGATGTCGCGGTCGCTGTCGCCTCGGTCGTCCGGAGCTTCAGTTGTCCTTCCAACCTCACCAGGCCGGGACCTTGGAGGACGAGAGGCGACAGGGCGAGCTTGACCGTCGTGCCGCCGTGGGTGACGAGAGCGGTGCCGGGGCCAGCGGTGAAGTCGGCGCCGTCCCGGGGCGTGGCCAGACCGGCCACGCCGACGGCCACCGGTGCCTCCGCCGCGTACTGGCCGGGGGCGAAACCGCCCGGATGGCCGTCGAGGAACCATTTGATCCCAGCCGCGGAGATCTCCACCGGCGCGGGGGCGACGTCGAGGAAGCCGGACCCCGCCGCGGCCAGCACGAGGGGCGTCCCGCCGTCCCACACGATGCTGGCCTTCTTGCCCCCCACGACGGCCCCGCTGATCGTGGCGCCCCCGACGCCCCGCTCGGCCACGGTGAGGGTAAGGGGCAGCGGCAGGGGAGGGGCGTCGGCCGACTCGGCGCGCAGGAAGGTGATGGTGCCGGTGACCTCGGTCTGCCCAGCCCGCAGCCCGGGCTCGTCGCTCACGACGCTGCGGACCTCGACCGGCCGGTAGCGCAATGCCACCGCCGCGCCGCCGGCCAGCAGCAGCGTGGCGATCACCAGGCCGAGGAACGCTTTCATCCGGGGCGAGCGTAGATTGGCCGCATGAGTTCTCGACCGGCCACCTTGGGGCAGCTTCGGGAAAGCGGCTGGCAGTCGGTGCCTGTCAAGGAAGAGGTGCGGCGCAACGCTGCCGCCCGCATCGCCGAGGGCAAGCCGCTGGTCGACGGGGTGGTGGGGTACGAGGACACCGTCCTTCCCCAACTGGAGAACGCCCTCCTCGCCGGGCACGACATCATCTTCCTGGGCGAGCGGGGGCAAGCCAAGACCCGCATCATCCGGTCGCTCACCGAGCTCCTCGACGAGTGGCTCCCGTTCGTGTCGGGGTCGGAGATCTACGACGACCCGTTCGACCCTGTGTCCAAGCACGCTCGCGACCTGGTGGCCGAAAAGGGCGACGACGCGCCCATCGAGTGGGTGCACCGCAGCCACCGTTTCGGCGAGAAGCTGGCCACTCCCGACACGTCCATCGCCGACCTCATCGGCGAGGTGGACCCCATCAAGGTGGCCGAGGGCCGGTACCTCTCCGACGAGCTCACCCTCCACTACGGCCTCGTCCCCCGCACCAATCGCGGCATCTTCGCCATCAACGAGTTGCCGGACCTGGCCGAGCGCATCCAGGTGGGCCTCCTCAACGTGTTGGAAGAGCGAGACGTCCAGGTGCGCGGCTACAAGATCCGCCTGCCCCTCGACGTGATGCTGGTGGCGTCGGCCAACCCCGAGGACTACACCAACCGCGGCCGCATCATCACGCCGTTGAAGGACCGCTTCGGCGCTCAGATCCGCACCCACTACCCGCTCGACGTGGAGACGGAGCTGGAGGTGGTGCGCCAGGAGTCCCGACCGTTGGAGGCGCTGGGCCTGCGGGTGCAGGTGCCCGACTTCATGGCCGAGATCGTGGGCACGCTGTCCCACCTGGCCCGGGCCAGCGCCCACGTGAACCAGCGCTCGGGCGTGTCCGTGCGACTCTCCATCGCCAACTACGAGACGCTCGTGGCCAACGCCGCCCGCCGGGCCCTGCGCCTGGGCGAGAAGGACGTCGTGCCCCGCGTGTCGGACCTGGAGGCGCTGGCGTCGTCCACGGCCGGCAAGGTCGAGATCGAGACGCTGGAGGAGGGGCGGGACGAGCAGATCATCGATCGCCTGCTCAAGTCGGCCGTGCTCACCGTTTTCAAGGAGCGCTGCCCCATGGACCGGTTCCGGGACGTGATGGCCACATTCGACGAGGGCACGGTGGTGCACACCGGTGACGACGTGCCTTCCACCACCTACGTCGAGGCCCTCACCTCGCTGCCCGTCCTCAAGGCCCCGGTGATGGAGCTGGCCGGGAGCGAGACCCCGGCCGCCATCGCCAGCGCGGCCGAGTTCATCCTCGAGGGCCTGCACCTGTCGAAGCGCCTCAACAAAGAGGAGACGGCCGGGCGAGCCGTTTACCGGGGCCGCTAGTGCCCCACCGGTTTCGGTACTCGCGCTGGGACGGCACGCAGGCCGGTTTCGAGCTCGATGCCGACTCGGTGCTGGAGCAGATCACCGACGACCTGCTGTACCACGGCGACCTGAACGCCGCCCTCAAGCGCATGATGCAGGGCGGCTTCCACGACCGCAACGACGAGCGCATCGCCGGCATCCGGGAGCTGCTCGAGCAGCTGAGGCGCCGCCGCCGCGACGAGCTGGAGCGCCACGACCTGGGCGGCGTGTACGACGACATCGCCCAGGACCTGCGGGACGTGGTGGACACCGAGCGCGACAGCCTCGACGAGCTGGTGCGGGAGGCCCAGGAGTCGGGCGATCAACGCCGCCAGGAGATCACCGAGGAGGTCGCCTCCGAGCGCCGGCTCCAACTGGACATGCTGCCGCCCGACCTGGCCGGCATGGTGCGCGAGCTCCAGCAGTACGAGTTCACGTCGTCCGATGCGCGCGAGAAGTTCGACTCGCTCATGGACCGGCTGCGCCAGCAGCTCATGCAGAGCTACTTCAACGACATGGCCGGTGCCATGTCCGACGTCAGCCCCGAGCAGATGCAGCGCATGAAGGACATGTTCAACGCGCTGAACGAGATGCTGGAGATGCGGGAGGCGGGTCAGGACACCGACGACGCCTTCGAGCGCTTCATGCAGCAGTACGGCGACTTCTTCCCCGGCAACCCGCAGTCGCTCGACGAGCTCTTGGAGCAGATGGCCGCCCAGATGGCGGCCATGCAGGCCATGCTCAACTCGATGACGCCCGAGCAGCGGGCCCAGCTGCAGGGGCTGGCGCAGCAGCTGCTGGAGGACATGGACCTGCGCTGGCAGGTCGATCGCCTCTCGGCCAACCTCCGCTCCGCCTTCCCGGCCGCCGGGTGGGAGCGCCAGTACGACTTCTCCGGGCAGGACCCGCTGGGCTTCGCCGAGGCCGCCGAGCTCATGCAGCAGCTGGGTGACATCGATCAGCTGGAGAACCTGCTGCGCTCGGCCACGTCACCCGGTGCCCTGGCCGACGTCGACGTGGACCGGGCCCGCGAGCTGCTGGGCGACAAGGCCGCCCGGTCGCTGGAGCGGCTGGCCGAGCTGGCCAAGCTGCTCGAGGACGCCGGCCTCATCGAGCAGCGCGAAGGCCGGTTGGAGCTCACGCCCAAGGGCATGCGCAAGGTCGGCTCCAACGCCCTGTCGGACCTGTTCACCAAGCTGGCCAAGGACCGCCTGGGGCGGCACCAGCTCGACCTGTCCGGGGCGGGGCACGAGCGGTCCTACGAGACCAAGCCCTACGAGTTCGGCGACCCCTTCAACCTCTCCATCGAGCGCACCGTCCGCAACGCCCTGCAGCGCACCGGCGGCGGCGTGCCCGTGCGGTTGTCGCCCGACGACTTCGAGGTGGAGCGGGCCGAGTCGCTGACGCGCACGTCCACCGTGCTCATGCTCGACCTGTCGCTCTCCATGCCCATGCGCGACAACTTCCTCGCCGCCAAGAAGGTGGCCATGGCGTTGCACTCGCTGATCTCCACGCAGTTCCCGAGGGACTTCCTGGGCATCGTCGGCTTCAGCGAGATCGCCCGGGAGCTGAAGCCCGAGCAGCTGCCCGAGGTGTCATGGGACTTCGTGTACGGCACCAACATGCACCATGCGTTCCTTTTGTCCCGGCGCATGCTGGCCCGCCAGACGGGCACCAAGCAGATCATCATGATCACCGACGGCGAGCCCACCGCCCACGTGCTCCCCGACGGGAACGTGTTCTTCAACTACCCGCCCGTGTCGGAGACGGTGGAGGCCACGCTGGGCGAGGTGGCCAAGTGCACCCGCGAGGGCATCCGCATCAACACGTTCATGCTCGATGCCACGTCGTACCTGCGCTCGTTCGTGGAGAAGCTCACCCGGATGAACCGGGGCCGAGCGTTCTTCACCACCCCAGAGACGCTGGGCGACTACGTGCTCGTCGACTTCATCGAGCAGAAGCGGGCCCAGCGGGGCGGCTCCTCCGCCCGCCGCCGGCCCGCCTGACCCTGCATTTACCCGGCCCCCCCAAAAACCGTTCTGTTGCAACTGAGTTGCGGGGGCCGAAACTCAGTTGCACGAGTTCGTTGAGGCAGCGGGCGCCCAGCGACCGTCGGCACCGCCCCCACCGAGCGCACCAAATCTCCTCTTGCGTCGCCGCGCCGAACGGGGGATGATGACATTGTTGTAATTACAAGGGTGGGATCCCCTCCTGCCCGAGCGGTGGTTGCAACAGAGAGGGGAGGCACACGCTCGTGGAACGACTACTGCATCTCTTGAACGACAGCGAGGAACGGACCTGGCAAGACCAGGCCAACTGCCTCGGCGTCGACCCTGACCTGTTCTTCCCGGAGCGGGGTGCGTCCACCCGGGAAGCGAAAGAGGTGTGTCGCGGCTGCGTCGTCCGTGAAGATTGCCTGGAGTACGCCCTGGCCAACGGCGAGAAGTTCGGCATCTGGGGCGGTATGAGCGAGCGCGAGCGGCGTCGCATCCGCAGAGCCCGGGCCTTGGCCCGAAAGGCCAACGGAGCCGCCTCCGCGTGAGCACCGGGCCCTCAGTGTCCACGACCGCTGACGGCCCCATCGAAGCTTCCCCCGTCGAGGCCCGCCTTCCTGAGGCGGGCCTCGATCGTTTTGTCCCATGACAGATCGAGCTGCGCCCACCGACGTTCGGGAATGGCGTCGAGTACCGCGGCGGGCACCAACCCGACCAGTTCGGCCCTTGCCACCACCGCCCGCGCCGCCACTGCGTCGTAGACAGCATCGGGGCCCACGGCGGTGGGGTCGATGAGGTTGCACGACACCTGGGCGGCGCCGGCACCCGGCAGCGCCAGGCCCAACGCCCGCACGACCGGCCCCCGCAGCGACGCGGCGAGCCGCCTGGCCACGTCGACGGTCACCCCCGGCGCCAGCCACAGGTTGTAGGCCACCAGCACCCCGCGGGCACCCGCGGCCACCGCTCCCGCCCGTTCGTGCGGTGCCACCGAGGCCGACGCCAATGACCGCCGCACCTCGGGCAGCGACGGGCAGCCCTCGCCGTACAGCACGCACGGCACGCCCAACTCCGAACGGCACCACGTCGCGAACGCGTCCCGCGCCGCCACCGCGTCGGCCATGGTCGACCCGGCCAGCGGCACGAACGGCACCACGTCGACGGCACCGAAGCGGGGGTGCACGCCGTCGTGCGACCGGAGATCGATCGATGCCACGGCCACCCGAGCCACGGCCCGGACGGCGGCCTCGACGTCGGGACCGGCCAGCGTGAGCACGGAGCGGTTGTGGTCGGGGTCGGTGTGCACGTCGAGCAGCGAGCCGCCGGCCGCGGCCACCAGCGCCCCCACCACCTCGCCCTCCCGCCCCTCGCTCACGTTGACCAC
>DASRGI010000241.1:0-14446 GCA_035651095.1 Acidimicrobiales bacterium
CCAGTCCGTCACCGAGCAGGAGCTGATCGACTTCTGCCGGGCCAACATGGCCCACTTCAAGTGCCCCCGGTCGGTGGACTTCCCGCCCTCGCTGGAACGCACGGCCACCGGCAAGCTCCAGAAGTTCAAGATGCGGGCGCCCTTCTGGGAAGGTCGCGACAAACTCGTCAACTAGCAGGCGAAAGGAACCGCTGTGCAGGCATTGGTGTTCACCCGGCCGGGTGTGGTCGAAGTGCTCGACGTGGACGAGCCCCGCGCCGGGAGCGAGGACGAGGTGATCGTGGAGGTCACCGCCGCGGGCATCTGCGGCAGCGAGCTCCACGGCATCAGCCAGCCCGGCTTCCGGGAGCCCCCGCTGGTGATGGGGCACGAGTTCGCGGGCGTGGCTCCCGGCGGGCGGCGCGTCACCGTCAATCCCATCGTCAGCTGCGGCACGTGCGACCTGTGCCAGCAGGGTCTCACCCAGGTGTGCCGGGCCCGTTCCGTCGTGGGCATCCACCGGCCGGGAGCGTTCGCCGAGCGGGTGGTCGTGCCCAAGCGCATGCTGCACGAGCTACCCAGTGACATGTCGTGGGAGCGGGCCGCCATGGTCGAGCCCCTTGCCAACGCCGTGCACGTGTGGAACCTGGCCGGCCAGCCGGTGGGCGGCCGGGTTGGCATCATCGGCGCCGGAACCATCGGCCTCGTCTGCTATCTCGTGGCCCAGGTCCGCGGGGCGGGCGACATCCTCGTCGCCGACCTGTCCGACGAGCGCCGCTCCGTCGCTCGCAACCTGGGGGCGGACACGGCCGAGTCGCTGGACGGCGAGTTCGACGTCATCATCGACGCCGTCGGCGTGGCCGCCACCCACAAGGCGTCGGTGGCGCAGGTGCGGCCGGGCGGCACGGCGGTCTGGGTCGGTCTCATGGGCACGGACCCGGCCTTCGACTCCACCGAGCTGATCCGCCAGGAGAAGCGGGTGCTCGGTTCCTTCGCCTACACCGACGAGGAGTTCGGGGCCGCGGTGGAGCTGGCCCAGACGTGCGATCTCGGATGGGTGGCGTCGTACCCGCTGGCTGAAGGGGCCACCATCTTCACCGAGCTGATGCACGGCCGCACCGATGTGGTGAAGGCCTTGCTCCGGCCGTGATGCCGTGACCGCCAAACGCACGCGCGTGGCCCTGTTGCCGACGTGCGTGGTCGACACGGTGGCACCCCAGGTGGGCATCGCCACCGTGCGCGTCCTGCGCCGCCTGGGCATGGATGTCCGCGTGCCCGAGGCGGCCACGTGCTGCGGGCAACCGGCATGGAACGCAGGGTTCGCCGCCGATGCCGCCAAGGTCGCCCGCCACACGTTGCGGGCGCTGGCGGACGCGCCTGCCGATGTCGTGTGCGTGCCCGCCGGGAGCTGCGCCACGATGATCAAGGTCTTCTGGCCCGAGCTGTTCCATGTCGTGGGCGACGAGACGTCCCGCCGGACCGCCGAAGCCCTGGCGCCCAAGGTGCGGGAGTTCTCGGAGCTGGTGGGGGACGCGGGTGGTCACTACGAGCACACGGTCGCGTACCACCACTCGTGCCACATGCTGCGGGAGTTGGGGTTGCGGGAGTCGCCCGAGCGGGCCCTGGCGTCGCTCGACGGGTGCACCACGGCCGACTGGCCCGGCGCCGACCGGTGCTGCGGCTTCGGCGGGTTGTTCTCGGTGAAGCAGCCCGAGATCAGCGTGGCCATGGCCGACGACAAGGTCGACGGCATCGAGGCGTCGGGGGCCGGCGTGCTCGTCGGGTGCGACCAGTCCTGCCTCATGCACCTGGAGGGACGGCTGCGCAAGCGGGGGTCGACGTTGCCCGTGCGCCACCTCGCCGAGGTGCTCGACGAGGCCCAATCGTGAGCACGTTGCGGGAGCGGGCCCGCATCGCCGTGGCCAACGACGAGCTCCAGGTCGCGCTGGAGCGGGCCACCGATCGCTTCGCCACCCAGAAGGTTGCCGGGGCGTCGACCGTCGCCAACTACGAGGAGCTGCGGGAGGCGGCCCGGTGGGTGCGGGCCGGCGTGCTCGCCCGCCTGCCCGACGTCCTGGGCGAGCTGGCCGACAAGCTGGAGAGCCGGGGCGTGCACGTGCACTGGGCGTCCGACGGCGCCGACGCCAACGCCTACATCCTCGATGTGGCCCAACAGTGCGGCGCCAAGGTCGTGGTCAAGTCCAAGTCGATGGCGTCCGAGGAGATCCACCTCAACGACACGCTCGGTGCCGCCGGCATCGAGGCGGTGGAGACGGACCTCGGGGAGTGGATCATCCAGCTGGCGCGGGAGACACCGTCGCACATCATCCTCCCGGCCATCCACAAGACCAGGAAGGACATCGCCGCCGTCCTCAACCAGGTCGCCGGTGGTGACCTGTCCGACGTTCCCGCCGAACTGTGCGCCTTCGCCCGCCAGCAGTTGCGGGCCAAGTTCATGCAAGCCGAGGTGGGTATCTCCGGCGTGAACTTCGGCGTGGCCGAGACCGGGTCCGTCGTCATCATCACCAACGAGGGCAACGGCCGGCTGGTGACGTCGGTGCCCCGCACCCACATCGCGGTCATGGGCATGGAGCGGGTGCTGCAGACGTGGGAGCAGTTCGAGCTCATGCTCGCCCTCCTGCCCCGCGCCGCCACCGGCCAGCAGATCACCACGTACGTCAACGCCCTCAGCGGACCGCGCCGGCCGGGGGAGGTCGACGGCCCCGACGAGATGCACCTCGTGATCCTCGACAACGGCCGGTCCGACATCCTGGGCACCGAGTTCCAGGAGATCCTCCACTGCATCCGTTGCGGCGCGTGCCTCAACGTGTGCCCGGTGTACCGCCAAATCGGCGGCCACGGGTACGGGGCGGTGTACTCGGGCCCGGTGGGTGCCGTACTCACGCCGTTGCTCAGCGCGGCCGAGGAGGCGGGTGAGCTGCAGAACGCGTCCACGCTGTGCGGCGCCTGCTGGCAGGCATGCCCGGTGAAGATCCCGTTGCAGGACCTGCTCCTCGGGCTGCGGCGCAAGAAGGCGGAGGAGGCCACGTCGTTCAGCGGCGAGCGGCTGGCGTGGCAGGCGTGGGGCACGGCATGGAGCAAGCCCGGCGCCTACCGAGCCACGACGGGCGTGGCCGGCGCCGCCGCCAAGGTGGTGCCCGAGAGCTGGGTCCCCGTGCGCTGGCGGGAGGGCCGGATGGCGCCGCGGCCTCGAGGAACGTCGTTCCGCCATTGGATGGGCGGCGAGGGGAGCGGGACGTGACGGGCCGGGAGGCCTTCCTCGACCGGCTGCGCACCCGGCTGGCCGTGCCGGCACCGGAGAACCTGCCCCACCCGCTGGTGCCGGTGGAGGGCGTGCCGGCGGTGGCGTACAACCTGGACCTCGACGATCCGGTGGCGGCCTTCGAACGAGCGGCCACGGCCGCCGGCGCCACCGTTCGCCGAGGCGGGCTGGCCGACGCCGGCGACATCGTGGCCGAAGTGCTCGCCACCGTGGGAGCCCGCACCGCAGTCGTGGCCGGCGACCTCGATGTCGACATCACCCTTCCCGCCGGGGTGGAGGCGCTGCCGTTCGACTCACCCGTGCAATGCGAGCGGGCCGATCTCGGGATCACGGGCGCCGCCTACGGCATCGCCGCCACTGGCTCCCTGGTGCTGCACGCGGGCGCGGCCGGCGGGCGCACGGCGTCCCTCCTCCCACCCGTCCACCTTGCGTTCCTGCGAACCGAACGACTGTTGCGCGACGCCGGTGAACTGTTCCGCCGTCTCGGCGAGCGGTTCCCCGGCGGCCTGCCGTCGCAGCTCGTGCTCGTCACCGGGCCCAGCCGGTCCGCCGACATCGAGCTGGAGGTCACGGTGGGCGTGCACGGCCCTCGTCAGCTCTGGATCGGAGTGCTCACCTGATGCGTACCGACCTCACCGCGGCGGAGATCGAGTCCTACCGCGACAACGGCTTCCTCGTGGTCGAGGGGTTCCTCGACGCCGGCGAGCTGGACGAGTGGCGCGCCGCCGTGGACGAGGCCGTGGCCGACCGCGGGCAGGTGCGGTTCAACGACGTGGTCGACTCGGACGACCGCTCCGCCTACTACGAGCAGGTGTTCGTCCAACGGGTGAACCTGTGGCAGACCAACGCCCGGGTGCGTGCCCTCATGCTCGACGCCCGCCTCGGGGGCGTCGCCGCCGCGCTGGCCGGTGTCGACAGCCTGCGCATCTGGCACGACCAGGCCCTGTTCAAGCCGCCCTGGGGCAACCCCACCGCCTTCCACCTGGATGTGCCCTACTGGTCGTTCCACCGTGCCGATGCCATCTCCCTCTGGGTGGCCCTGGACGAAGCCACCCTCGCCAACGGCTGCCTCTATTACGTGCCCGGCAGCCACAAGGTGGCGACGTTCGACAACGTCGGCATCGGTGGCAACATCGGCTCCTTGTTCGATGTCTACCCGGAGTGGCGTTCGGTTCCGGCCGTCCCCTGCCCGGTGGCCGCCGGCGGTGCCCTGTTCCACAACGGCCTCACGTTCCACGGCGCGGGCGCCAACATGACGCCGCGGTGGCGGCGGGCCATGACCTGCGGGTACATGCCCGACGGCGCCGTGTTCAACGGCATCGCCAACGTGCTCCATCCCGACCAGCTCGCTCGCCTGTCGCTGGGCGATCGCCTCGACGACGACGAGCGCCAACCCGTCGTGTACCCGATGTCGAAAGGATCTGCGTGAAGCTCTTCGCCGACGAACCGTTCGTCGACCCCGACCCGTGGCCCCGCCCCGCGCCCGTGGGGCAGGGCTCGGCGTTCGCAGCCGTCCCCGCGGCGGTGCCCGCGCCCGTGCACGCGGTCGAGGTCGTGGCCGGCGCCGCCGCCGAGCCCGTGCCCGACCGGCGGCTGACGCCGCTGGCCACGTGGCGGTTCTCGGCCGACCCCTCGGCGCCGGCCACCGAGCCCGTCACCGCGCCCGACGTGTGGAGCAGGCGGGACCCGGGACTGGCCGACTTCCGGGGACCCGCGGTGTACGAGCGATCGGTGTCCGTGGCCGGCCCCTTCGGGCGGGTGATCTTCGAGGGTCTCGACTACCTGGCCACCGTCTCCGTGGACGGGCGCCGCCGGGCCGTGCACGAAGGTGGCTTCACGCCCGTGGCCGTCGACGTGCCGGCCGGCGCCGACGTCAGCGTGCGGGTGGAGCTCGACGATCCCGTCGAGCCCGAGATGTGCAAGGTCGACCCCCTGCTGCGCCCGAAGCGCAAGGTCAAGGGCGTGGCTGAGCTGCACGACTCCCGGCCCGGTGGCATGGCCATCGGTTCCCACTTCGACCCGCAGCGGTGGGGCGTGCGCTGGGGGACGGGCGGGTTGGCCGGACCCGCGTGGCTCCACGAAACAGGTGCGTTCCGTGTCGACGCCACGTTCGTCACGGCCGTGCCGGGTGAGCTGCGCCTGTCGTGGGTGATCACCAACCTGGGCGACGGCGCCGCCGACGCCGACGTGGTGGCGTCGGTGGGCGACGACGCCCGCCTGGTGGTGCGCACCCATCTCGACGTGGGGGCCAATCGCGTGTCGGTCCGGCTCCGGGCCGAGGGCGAGGAGCACTGGTCTCCCGAGCAGCCCACGCTGTACCGGTTGCGCACGGCGGTGCGGGCGACGGGTTCGAGTGACGTGAGCGATGCCGACGAGGTCACGTTCGGCTTCCGGTCGGTGGAGATGCCCGCCGAGGGGGCCGACCAGTTCCACCTGCGGGTGAACGGGTCGCGCGTGTACGTGCGGGCCGCCAACTACATCCCTGGTGTGTGGCCGTCGGAGCTGCCGGCGTCGACCGTGGCGCGCGACGTCGAGCTGGCCACCGGCGCCGGTCTCAACTCGCTGGGCGTGCACGCCGGCGTGTGCGCCCCGCTGCCGCCATTGGCCGACGAGGCCGGCTTGCTCGTGTACCAGGACTTCCCGCTGCAGTGGTCATACGACCCCGACGGCGGCCCGCTGGCGGTCGGCGGCCCCACATTCGCGGAAGCGTCGACGTGGCTGGTGGCCGAGCTGGTGTACCGCTTCTACAACCACCCGAGCATCGTGTACTGGTGCGGGCACAACGAGCCCGCCTACCAGTTGCGTGAGGCGTTCGGCACGGTGAACGTCCCCGAGCTGCTCGGCCTGGTCGAGACCATGGACGCCTGCCCCAACGAGGCGGCCCTGGACCAGCGCCGGGTCGAGGTGTTCCGCCACGTCGATCCGTCCCGACCGGCCAGCGCCGCGTCGGGTCTGGGTGCCAGCCGTCCGTTCGGCGATCACCACGACTACTGCGGCTCGCTCTCGGGCGGGAGCGCCACCGATGCGGGCGCCGGCTCAGTGCCCTTCGTGAGCGAGTACGGCGCCTGGTCGGCCAACTTCTCGGCCGCCCTCGACGTGCCCGCGGCATCGGGTGACTGGCCGCCGCCTCCTGAGACCGAACCCGACTGGTACGTACGCACCCACCTGTACTCCACGCAGGTGACGTACGCGGGCCGGCCCAGCCGCTTCCCCGACTTCCCCACGTGGTGCTTCGCCGGCCAGCTGTGGGCCGGGTGGCACGCCAAGGTCGTGACCGAAAAGGCCCGCCTGAACAAGTGGCAGCCCAGCGGGGCCCAGCGGTACCACTTCTTCGTCGACCACTGGGGTGAGGCAGGCGCCGGCATGGTCGACCGTCACCGCACCACTGCCTCCGGGTACCGGGGCCTGGCCGCCGCCAACCGGCCCCTGGTGGCGCTGGCGCCGTTCCCCCGCGGCGCACGGGTCGCGCCCGGTGCCGAGGTGCGGCTGCCCATCCTGGTGCTGAACGACCTGCTCCGACCGGCGGGCACGGCCGGGCCGGCCGGGCCGGCTGGGCCGGTGTCGTTGCGCTGGCGCCTGGCCCGGCTGGGCCCGGACGACTGCTTCCTGGTGGGTCGGGACGAGCCCGAGCGGCCGGGGCCGCTGCAGGGCGAGCTGGCCCCGCCGGACCAGTGCTGCGTGCTGCCCCGGGCCGCGGGGGAGACCGTGATCGAGGGATCGCTGGTGCTGGACGTGCCCGCCGATGCCCGCATCGAGGCGGCCGAGGTGGTGTGGACCGCCGGCGGCGACGCCGGCACCGACGGGATCCCGATGGCCCTGTTCCTGGACCTCGACGGCGTGGTGGGCTGGACGTCGTTCATGGTGGCGCCCGATGGCTGGTCGCCGGAGCCCGGCCTGGTCGGCCGCAGCCGGTTCACGGTCACGTCCGACCGCCCCGGCCCGCTTCGGCGCCGGTGGACGGGCGAGGAGGTCGACCCCTCGGCCGCCCCACCGGACCAGTACCTCCTGGGCGACCTGCCCGTGGACGTGTACGACGACGTGCACGTGCACGCCGACGGCCGCGTCACCACCAACCCCCTGCCCTGGTAGTCGCGCACGCGGGCGCCCATGAGGGCAGACTGGGCCCGTGGGCGTGCTCGTCTTCCTCGTCGTGCTGGTGGGCATCGCCGCCGTCGGGTACTGGCAGTGGTCCAACAAGCAGAAGCGCCGGGAGGCGCTGGGCGCGTTCGCCCTGACCCACGGGCTGTCGTTCTCGGCCGCCGATCCCGGCGGCCTGCTCGACATCGGGTTCCACTTGTTCGGCATGGGCCAGGGCCGGGGCTGCGAGAACGTCATGGCCGGCTCGTGGCAGGGCCTGCCCGTGCGCCAGGCCGACTACTGGTACTGGACCCAGAGCACGGACTCCAAGGGCCACACCACCCGGTCGTACTCGCACTTCTCGGTGGCGGTGGCCGACGTCACGGCATGGCTCCCGGCCCTGCGTCTGGAGCACGAGAACCTGTTCACCCGGTTGGCCGACCACGTGGGCATGCACGACATCGAGTTCGAGTCCGACGACTTCAACCGATCCTGGAACGTGAAGGCCGACGACCGGGAGTTCGCCTTCAAGCTGGTGGACGCACGCATGATGGCGTGGCTCCAGCAGGCGGGTGGCGCCGTGTGCTTCGAGGTGTACGGCGGCAACGTGCTCGTGTACTCGAAGCGGTTGCGGGTCGAGGGGATCGTCACCCTCCTCGAGGCCGTAAAGGGGTTCGTGGACCACGTGCCCAAACTGGTCTGGAACGAATATGGAAAGGCGGCATCGTGATCGCGCTGATCGTCGTACTGGTCGTCGTCGTCCTGCTG
Source organism: Acidimicrobiales bacterium (assembly GCA_035651095.1). GTDB lineage: Bacteria > Actinomycetota > Acidimicrobiia > Acidimicrobiales > JAUTXP01 > DASRGI01. The sequence continues at coordinate 8,108 of DASRGI010000241.1, forward strand.
GTACTGGGCGGAGTGGTGTCGTACAACCGCTTCGTCAGCCAGCGCAACACGGTGCGCAGCTCGTGGGCCAACATCGACACCGAGCTCAAGCGCCGGTACGACCTCATCCCCAACCTGGTCGAGACGGTGAAGGGCTACGCGTCCCACGAGCGGGAGACGTTGGAGGCGGTGACCCAGGCCCGGGCCGCGGCGGTGGCGGCCACGGGCACGCCCGCCGAGCAGTCGGCGGCCGAGGCGCCTCTCGTGGGGGCGCTGCGCCAGCTGTTCGCCGTATCCGAGCGCTACCCCGACCTCAAGGCCAACCAGAACTTCCTGTCCCTGCAGGCCGAGCTGGCCAACACCGAGGACCGCCTGCAGGCCGCCCGGCGCTTCTACAACGCCAACGTGCAGGACTACAACCGGCGGGTGCAGTCGTTCCCGTCCGCCCTCGTGGCCCGGCAGTTCGGGTTCAAGGACGAGCAGTTCTTCGAGCTCGACCCGGCCGTGCGCGCCCAGGCGGAGCAGCCTCCCAAAGTCGAGTTCTGACCCCGCCGCCAGCCAAACCGCTGTGGGCGTCAGTGGCCGGTGACGGTGGCGGCGACCTGGGCGGGCTCGTCGGGCGGGGCGTCGCCCCGCCAGGCCACGTGCAGGTCGGGACGGAGCAGCAACAGGTCCCGCCCGTACACCTCCCGCAGCCCGGGCTCGTCGAGCGACAGCACGTCGAGCGGCGCCCCGTACGACCGCAGCGCCGCTTCCAGCCCGGCGGTGTCCGGGGCGTCGGGGGTCAGCCGCAACAGCGTGTACCCGCTCCCCAGCCGGTCCTGCAGGGCGCTGCCGTCCGACAGCCACATGTGGGGGATGCGGGCGCCGGGCCGGCTCGTGGGGATGTAGACCTCGCGCACGTCGGGGGGCCAGTCGCCGGGCTCGGCGCAGATCAGGGGCGAGTCTTCGTACCGGTACCCCATCTCCGTGCCGGTCATCTCGTGCGTCTTGCGCTGCTCCACCGACGCCAGCCGCACGACCGCCTGCTCCGTACCCCTGCCCTCCGGCGTGTCGTCGCCCAGGTAGGGCCGCACCGCCGCCCGCCAGGTGCGCTGGCCTTCGGTGGCGTACCGCGACGCCGAGGTGTTGCGCAGGCCGATGGGCCGGCGCTCGGCTTCGTACGCGGGCAGGAGCCCGGGCCCGCCCCATCCCTGCAACGTGCCCGCGAGCTTCCACGACAGATCGATGGCGTCCGCGATACCGGTGTTGAGGCCGAGCCCGCCGGCCGGGATCACCAGGTGGACCGAGTCGCCGGCCAGGAACACACGCCGCTCCATGTATCGCTCGGCCACCAGGAGGTGCAGGGTCCACGGCGTGGCCGCCAGGATCTCGATGTCGATGGGCAGGCCGATGGTCTCCTGCATGACCTTGCGGATCTCGTCCTCGTCGCCCCAGCAGCTGGTGTGGAAGCTGAAGTGCTTCAGGTCGTCCTGGACGGTGATGATGCTCTCGTCGGTGTTGGCGAAGAAGTACATGCGGGCTTGCAGGGACGGGCACAGCTCGAAGAACTTCTCGGACCGGAAGAACACCTGGTTCCGCCGGGCGATGCCGCCGTCGCCTTCCAGGGCGATGCCCAGGGCCTTGCGCACGGTGCTGCGGCCGCCGTCGGTGCCAACCATGTACTGAGCCCGGATCGTCTCGACGGTGCCGTCGGACGACGCGACCGTGGCGGTCACGCCGGAGTCGTCCTGCACGAACGACTCCAGCCCGCACCCGAACCGCACGGTGGCGTGGGGGAGCGAGTCGGCCACCGAACGGAGGAAGGGCTCGAGGGTGTACTGCGACACGACCTGGTAGGGCTCCAGTGGGAGCGACCCGTCGTCGCACGCCGCCGACGCGGCCTTCATCTCGGCCACCGACGGGTAGGTGAGCCGCACCAGCGGCTCGTCGGCCATCGTCTTCATGACGCACACGTCCATGCGGGCGTCGGCCGGGAAGCTCAGCTCCCGGATGCGATCCGCCAGCCCCAAGCGCCGGTAGATCTCCATGGACCGGTAGTTGCAACGCTCCATCTTGGGGAGCCGGAGGGGCTGGTCCTTCTGCTCGATCAGCAGGCAGTCGACACCCCGCTGGGCCAGGTCGATCGCCAGCGTGAGGCCCACCGGCCCTGCGCCGACGATGAGCACGGGCGTCTCGGTCACGGTGCCATGGTCGTCCGCCATCGCCTGCACGGTAGCCAGCCGTCCGTTGTGCCCCGGGCAGGCCCCCGGCCATAACGGCTCCGCTAACGCGTTCGTGGTTGAAAGGCCGGATGAGCTCTTCCACGTCGCAACCTCTGGCAGGAAAGGTTGCCGTCGTCACGGGTACCAGCCCGAACATCGGCGCCGGCATCGCCACCGAGTTGGGCCGAGCGGGCGCCGCCGTGGCCTGCCTCGACCTCAACCCCGAGTTCGCCCGCCTGGCCGCGGGGGACATCGAGGCTCTGGGCAGCAAGGCCGTCGGCCTGGGCGTGGACGTGGCCGACGAGGCCGCCGTGGAACGGGCGTGGGACGAGGTCGAATCCCACCTCGGGCCGGTGGACATCCTCGTGAACGCGGCGGTGTGGTTCAACGTGAAGGGCCTTCTCGACATGCCCTTCGACGAGTGGAAGCGCCAGCTCGCCATCATCCTGGACGGCGCCTTCCTCAACTCCCGGGCCGCCATCCGCCGCATGGTGGACCAGGGCCGGCCCGGGTCGATCATCAACCTCACCTCCACGGCCGCCCACCAAGGCGAGCCCGGCAACATCGGGTACTGCACGGGCAAGTCGGGCCTGCTCAACTTCACCCAGTCGCTGGCCATGGAGTTCGCCCACCTGGGCATCCGCGTCAACGTGCTCACGCCCACGGCCACCGATCCCACCGAGGGTGTCGAGCGGGCCAAGCGCTGGGGCGTCGACACCCCGTCGCCCGAGTACCTGGCCGCCTTCGCCAACACGGCCAGCCACATCCCCCTGGGCAAGCTGCCCGGGCCGTCGGACTACGGGAAAGCCGCTGTCTACCTGTCGTCCGACGCCGCCGCCATGGTGACGGGCACCGACCTGCGGGTCGACGCCGGCGCCATCGCCCGCTACTGGCGGTTCGACCCGGCCATCCACTTCGCGCCCGAGAAGGCGGCCAAGTGACCGGCCTGCCCCTCGAAGGGGTGAAGGTCCTGGAGGCGGGCCGGTTCGCAGCCGCCCCCGCGTGCGGCACGGTGCTGGCCGACTGGGGCGCCGACGTCATAAAGATCGAGCCGCCCTCGGGCGATCCCGCCCGGGGCCCGGGGAGCGCCAAGCGGGAGGGCGCGGGCAGCGACGAGCGGGAGATCAACCCCCGCTTCGACCTCCACAACCGCAACCGCCGCAGCATCGCCGTGGACCTGGCCACCCCCGAGGGCCGGGAGATCGGCCACGAGCTCCTGGGCTGGGCCGACGTCTTCGTGAGCAACATGCGCCCGGCCGCACTCACCCACCTGGGACTCGACTGGGACACGGCCCACGCCACCAACCCCGGGCTGGTGTATGCCCAGCTCAACGGGTACGGGGTGGAGTCGTTCGCGCGGAACGAGCCCAGCTATGACCACGGCGCGTTCTGGTCCTTCTCGGGGGCGGCCGATTCCTACCGCGGCGCCGACGGCACGCCCCCGCAGCCGGCGGGCGGCCTGGGCGACCGTACCGCGGGCACGGCCCTGGCCGGTGCCATCGCCGCTGCCCTCTTCCAGCGCCAGCGCACGGGCGAGGGCCGGCGGGTGAGCACGTCGCTGCTCGCCACCGCGTTCTGGATGATGGGTTCGGACGTGGCCGACTCGCTGGGCGTGGGTCACGTGGTCCGGGCCCCATTGCGCACGGGCAACAAGTACCCGACCCTGAACAGCTACCGGACCCTGGACGACCGCTGGTTCTGGCTGCAGCTCATGGTTCCCGAGCGCCATTGGAACGCTCTCGTGGGCGCTCTTGATGCGCCGTGGCTCGACGAGGACCCCCGCTTCAGTGGGGGCAACCACACCAAGCTCGCCAAGGTGGCACCCGAGTTGATCGCGGCGCTGGACGAGATCTTCGCCACCCGCACGTGGGAGGAGTGGGAGGCCCGCTTCCGCGAGCACGGCGTCTGGTACGCGCCCGTGCAGTCGGTGGAGGAGGCGGTGGCGAGCGAGCAAGGCCTGGCGTCGGGCGCCTTCGCCGACATCGACGACGAGTACGGCGCTCGCCGTGTCCTCAACACGCCGTGCACGTTCCACGGCACGCCGCTGGCCCATCCCCACCCTTCGCCCACGGTGGGCGAGCACTCCGCCAGCGTCCTTGCGGAACTGGGCTTCAAGGATGGCGACATCGCCGCCTTGACGGACCGGGGCATCATCGGCCCCAGGTGACCCACCGGACGACAAATCGGGCGCCGCGACTTTTGGTCGCGGGTCAGATGCCTGTAACGAAGGGCGTAACGAGTCGGCCGGAAACTCGGCGGAATATGGCAACAAGCGCGGGGCAGATGGAGGCGGCCACCGGCTCCGCACGCACGAGGCCGGGTGGGGGGACGGTCGCCGATCCCCCCGGCACGTCCTTCCCACCTGGTGTCTCGGTGCTCCGCCCGTCAATCGCAAGGGGGTGCGCACGGTGATCGACACCAAGAACTTGATCGTCGACGATCGCGAACAGGGCATGTTCCGGGTCCACCGGACGGCCATGACGTCGGACGACGTGTTCCAGCTGGAGCGGGAGCGCATCTTCGACCAGTGCTGGCTGTACCTCGGCCACGAGTCGGAGGTGGACAAGCCCGGTGACTACAAGCGCCGGGTGGTGAACGGCCGGCCGCTGATCTTCGTACGGGACGGCGATGGCCAGGTGCGAGCCTTCCTCAACTCCTGCACCCACCGGGGCGCCATGGTGTGCCGGGAGGACACCGGCAACGCCCGGGTGTTCCAGTGCTTCTACCACGCCTGGACCTTCAACACGAAGGGCGAGGTCGTGGCCATCCCCGACCAGGAGGGCTACTCGCCCTGCATCGACTGGAAGGAGCGCTCGCTGCGGGCGCCGGCGCGGGTCGAGGGCTACCGCGGCTTCTGGTTCGTGAACTTCAACCCCGACGCCGAGGACCTGGTGACCTACCTGGCTGGCGCGGCCGAGTACATCGACCTCATCGCCGACCAGGCCGAGCAGGGCATGCGCGTGGTCGACGGAACCAACCTCTACTCCACCCGGGCCAACTGGAAGCTGCTCGTGGAGAACAGCATCGATGGCTACCACGCCCTGCCCCTGCACCAGACCTACATCGACTACGTCAAGAGCATCGGTGGCGGCCTGAAGCCCGGCGGTCTGAGCGTGGGAGGCGGACTCGACCTGGGCAACGGCCACTCGGTGATGGTGTCCGAGGCGCCGTGGGCCCGGCCCATCGCCCACTGGGAGCCCCTCTTCGGCGAGGACGCCAAGGAGGAGATCGAACAGATCAGGGCCCAGCTGGTGGAGAAGTACGGCGAGGAGCGGACCTTCCGCATGGCCGACCAGTTCCGCAACCTGCTCATCTTCCCGAACCTCATCATCAACGACATCGCCGCCCTCACCATCCGCTACATCAACCCGGTGGCGCCCAACTACATCGAGACCACGGCCTGGCAGCTCGCTCCTCGGGAAGAGGAGGGCGACCGCCTGGCCCGGCGGCTCGACAGCTACCTCACGTTCATCGGTCCCGGCGGCTTCGCCACGCCCGACGACGTCGAGGCGCTCGAGTCCTGCCAGAAGGGCTTCGAGACGTTCCGCGAGCTCGAGTACTCCGACATCTCGCGAGGGATGGGACGGGTATCGGGTACCACGGACGAGCTGCAGATCCGCTCCTTCTGGCGGCGGTGGCACGCCCAGCTCGAGGGCAGGACGCCGGGGAAGGCCATCACCGACATCGAGTCGCCGGGGCTGGCGCCCGCGCAGGAGGGAGCGGCATGACCGCAACCTTCGACACCACGGTCACCCGGGCCGCGGTGGAGGACTTCCTGTATGCCGAGGCCGCGCTGCTCGACAACTGGCAGCTCGACGAGTGGGTCACCCTCTTCACGGACGACGCCCACTACGTCGTGCCCACCACCGACCTCCCGGGCGGGAACCCGCGCACGGACCTCGTCCTCATCGACGACAACCTGCTGCGGCTCCAGTCCCGGGTCAAGCGACTCAACAGCCGGCGGGCGTATCGCGAGTTCCCGTGGTCACGCACCCGGCGGTTCGTGTCGAACGTCCGCATCACCGGTGGCGACGACCGGTCGGTGCACGTGGAAGCCAACTTCGTCGTGTACCGGGTACGGGACGGCGTGAACCCGTACATCGGCCGGTACGTGTACCGCCTGGTCCCCGACGGCGAGAGCTTCAAGATCAGCTAC
>DASRGI010000242.1:0-3382 GCA_035651095.1 Acidimicrobiales bacterium
GACCGCACCTGGTCCTCGTTGCCCTGCAGGGCCTGGACGAGCGCCTCCACGAAGACGTTGACCTGCGCGGGGTCGATGGCCTTGAGGATCGGCCCCACCGAGTTGAGGAACTCCCCCACGTCCGCCGCGGGCAGGCTCTGACTGACGGGGATCACGTCCTTCTTGCCGAGCAACCGGCCGCTGGAGCCCGGATAGACGTAGAAGTACTTCTGGCCGAGCACGTTGCGCCACCGCACGCCGACCTGCGTGCTCGACCGCATCTTCACGTCGTCCTTGACGGTGAACGACACCACGGCCCGGCCCCGGTCGGCCTTGATCGACTTGACCCGCCCGACGGCCACGCCGGCGATCTTCACGCTGTCGTTGGGAAGCAGGCCGGTGACGTCGGCCAGCTGGGCCTTGTACGTGTGCTCGTGGGCGAACAGGTCGATGTTGCCGATGAGCGTCACGAGGTACACCAGCACGCTCAGGCACACGAAGATGTACAGGACGAGCTTGATGATCGTGCGGCCTTCGCCCGCGAAGAACCGGCGCAGGTGCTCGATCACTTGGCCATCCTCATGAAGAGGTCCTCACTGGGCCTTCCCGAGGATCTGGTCGACGAGCGCCTTCACCGTGTCGACCTGGGGCACCTGGGGTGTTCCCAGAACCTGCTGCGTCTGGGTGGCCAGCTGGCGTCCCGCCTGCGCAGCCGTGGGCACCGTCTTGTTGGCGGCCTGGCTGAAGTACGCCGAGCAGTCGAGCGGGCCGCCACTGGCGAGCAGCGCCTGCTGGAGGGGCACGAGGAAGGCGCCGCCCGGCTGCGGCGGCGCCAGCGACGCGCAGATGAGGTTCTGCACGTCGCTGAACAGCACGAAGTTCTTGAAGTAGGCGAACTTCGAGCCGTTGGGCAGCGTCTCGGGGCTGGCCCCCTTGGAGAACTTGAGGGTGTAGCGGTAGAGCCCTGACACCGTGTCGGAGATGTCGGCCTGCCGGGCGAGCAGGACCCGCACCACGTTGTCGCCCCGGTTGAGGATGGTGTCGATGTCGGGGCGGTACACCCGCAGGACGTCGGCCAGGTTGTCGGCGAAGGGCTTGAGGGTGGTCAGCAGCCGGCTGTAGTCGCCCCGCGCCTGGTTGAACTCGGGCAACGCCAGGTTGCTGTTGGCCGAGATGGCGTTGAGGTCGGGGCCCACGGTCTTGATGGCGTCCTGGAAGCGGGCGAACGAGTCGAGGGCGTGGGTCTGGGCGTCGATGGTCTCGGAGAACATGTCGGCCAGTCGCACACCGTCGTGCAGCGACTTGGCGATGTTGTCACCCTCGCCCTGGAGGCCCTTGCTCAGCTCGTTGATGATCGTCGCCAGGTCGGTGGTGTTGATCTTGGAGAGCAGCGGTACCGCCCCCTCGAACAGGCCCTCGACCTCCTCCGACGTCGACGTCTTGGTGATGTGCCCGCCGGGCGGCAGGAACGGGGCGGCGTGACCGTTGGGGAAGCTGAAGTCGATGTACTTCTCGCCGAACAGTGTCTTGGGCCGGACCGATGCCTCGGTGTCGCTCGGCACCTGGAAGCCCTTGTCGATCGACAGCTTGACCTGCACCCGCCGGTCGACGAGATGCACCGACGCCACGCTGCCGATGTTCACTCCCCGGTACTTCACGTTGGACCCGGGCGTGAGCAGCTGCCCTGCGTTCTTGAAGTCGGCCACCAGGTGGTAGCGGTCGGAGAACCGGCCGTAGGCCGCCTGCACCAACACGGTGGCGACGCTGATGAGCAGCAGCGAGAGGGCGAGGGCGGCCGCCGCCCGGTGTGAGCGCGGCATCTACCGGGCGAGGTGGAGCATGCCGACGCCAACGATGCGAGCCGTGTCCTTGCCACCCCAGAACACGAGCGAGAAGAAGAGGTTGAGCAGCACCACGGTCACGATGGACACGCGGATGGCGCGTCCGGCCGCCGTCCCCACGCCCGCCGGGCCGCCGGTGGCGTAGTACCCGTAGTAGCAGTGGATCAGCGTCACCGCGAAGGCGAAGACGATCGCCTTCAGGAACGAGAACACGATGTCGATCGGGGGCAGGAACAGGTTGAAGTAGTGGTGGTACACCCCCGGTGACAGCGTGAAGAACTTCGTCACGATCAGCTCGGTGGCGAGGAAGCTGGCGAAGAGGGCGGCCAGGTACAGCGGGATCATGGTGATGAACGCCGCCCACACCCGGGTGGTCACCAGGTAGGTGAAGCTGTCGACGCCCATCACGTCGAGGGCGTCGATCTCGTCGGAGATCCGCATGGCGCCGAGCTGGGCGGTGAAGCCGGCGCCCACCTGGGCGGCGAGGGCGACGCCGGCGATGAGCGGCGTGATCTCGCGGGTGTTGGCGACCGAGGAGATGATGCCGGTGAAGGCCTCGGCACCGATCTGCTGCAGGCCCTTGAATCCCTCCAGCCCCACCTGGGTGCCGGTGAAGAAGCTCATGGCGAAGATCACGAAGAACATCCCGCCGCCGATGATCAGGGCGCCTGCTCCAACGGTCATGTCGGAGATGAGGGCCACGATCTCCTTGCGGTACCGCCATCCCTGCGGCATGCCCTTGAGGACCCGCCCGTAGAAAGCGAACTGGTCGTACAGGACCGCCATCGGGCCCAGGCGGCGCTCGACGTTGCGCTCGATGGCCTGCTCGATCACCGCCACGTCACACCTTCTGGGGGATGAAGTTGAAGTAGACGGCGGTCATGACGAAGTTCACGAAGAACAACAGGATGAACGTGATGACGACGGCCTGGTTGACGGCGTCGCCCACGCCCTTCGGGCCACCTTTGGTGTAGAGGCCCTTGTAACAGGCGACGGTGCCCGCGATGAAGCCGAAGATGGCTGCCTTGGCCAGCGCCATCAGCAGGTCGGGCACCTGGCTCAGCTCGTTGAACGAGGCGAAGAAGCTGCTCGACGTCACGTGGATCACCTTGGTGGCGAAGAACCATCCCCCGGCCAGGCCGGCGGCGCTCACCACCGCGTCGAGCAGCACGGCGATGACAGTGGCAGCGAGGATCCGGGGCAGGACGAGGCGCTGGATGGGGTTGACGGCCATGACCTCCATGGCCGAGATCTCGTCCCGGATGCGGCGGGCGCCGAGGTCGGCGCACATGGCAGAGCCGCCCGCGCCCGCGATCAGCAGCGCGGTGGCCACCGGCGCCTGTTCACGCACGACCGCCAGCACCAGCGCCGACCCCAGGTGGGCCTGGGCGCCCAGCTGGCGGATGAGGGCGCCCACCTGCAGGGCGATGACCATGCCGAACGGGATCGAGATCAGGATCACCGGGAGGGTTGTCACCTTGGCGATGAACCAGCACTGCTCGATGAACTCGCTGAACGGCCACGGCCGGCTGAAGAGGCGGCGCATGGCCTCCAGGGCCACG
>DASRGI010000243.1:0-3428 GCA_035651095.1 Acidimicrobiales bacterium
GATGGTGTGGATGTCGAGCGACGGCAACCGCACCGGGAACCCGGCCACCAGCCGACCGGCACCGGAGAACGACGGGCGCCCGTCCTGTACCAGGCAGACGTCGGTGGACGTGCCGCCCATGTCGAACGTCACCGCGTCGGGGAACCCGGCGGCCACGGCGGCGGCCGCCGCCGCCCGCACCCCACCGGCCGGCCCGGACAGCAACAGCGACGCGGGCCGATCAGCCGCGCCCGCCAGTTCCGTCAGCCCGCCGGCCGACGTGAGCACGAGGACCGACTTGGCCAGCCCCTCCAACGACTGCAGGTACCCGCGGCACGCGGGCCGGAGGTAGGCGTTGACGACGGTGGTGACCGTGCGTTCGTACTCGCGGAACTCGGGCGACACCTCGAACGAGCACGACACGTCGTGGCCCCGGTTGGTGAGCACGGCCGCCACCAACCGCTCGTGCGACGGGTTGCGATCGCTGTGCAGCAGGCAGACGGTGACGGTCTCGACCTCGTCGGGCAGCACGGGGACGGCGGCGGGGTCCAGCGGCACCAGCTCCGACCCGTCGGCGGCCAGACGGCAGGCCACCTCGAACCGCAGGTCCCGCGGCACCAGGGGCTCGGGCCGGTCGGCCCACAGGTCGTAGAGGGACGGGCGGTCCTGGCGACCGATCTCGATCACGTCGGCCAGGCCCTCGTTGGTGACGAGGGCGACCACCGCGCCCCGCCGTTCCAGCAGCGCGTTGGTGGCCACCGTCGTGCCGTGGGCGAGCACGTCCACGTCGGGCGGCAACGCCCAGCGGACGGCCGCGGCCGGGTCCGCCCGCGTGGACGGCACCTTGGCGATGGTGCCGTCCTCCAGCACCACGTCGGTGAAGGTGCCGCCGGTGTCGAGGCCGGCCTTCGTCATCGGGCCCTCACGGCGCGACCACCCAGACCTCTTCCTCGCCCAAGTGGTCCTGGAACGACCGCACCAGCCGGCCGACCCACTCGTCCTGCCCGTCCCATACGACGATGGCTTCGTCGGCGTGGCGAGCCAACCACGCGTCCCGGCGGGACAGCGCCGCTCCCGCCTTCTGCTTCGACTCGGGTGGCTTGTTCTGCAACACGATCACGTCGACCGCCCCCGCCAGCAGCCGGCGGTACCGCTCCTGCGACGGGGGAGGCCACACCGACTCAGGATTGGGGAAGGCGAGCACGGCCACGTAGGGAACGCTTGCTTCCAACGCGGCTTCGGCGGCCAGTTGCTCGGCCCCCAACCCGAGCCCGGTGAGGACGACGAGGTCGGGGTGCAACTCCCGCTTGGCGGCCAGGATCTCCGCCACCTTCGACCGCAGGGCGGGCGTGAGCAGGTCGGCCTCGTACCAGCGCACGCCGCTGATGGCGACCTTCCACCCGTCGGGCACGCGGGAGTCGACCGAGGCAGCGGCCGCCGAAGCCGCGCCGGCAGCTCCCGTCGCCACGCCCACGCTGTCGGGGGCGCCCACCTCGGTCGGCGGCGCGTCGCCCGACCGGGCGTGCTGGGTGCGGGCCGCCTCCACCGCCAGCCGGTCCACGAGGTCGTTCATGGCATCGGCCGAGTGGCCCTTCACCCACCGGAACCGCAGGTGCCCGGGCTTCGATCGATACAAGTCGATGAGGGGCTCCCACAGGTCGCGGTTGGCCACCGGCTTGCGCGCCTTGTTGGTCCACCCCCGGGCCACCCAGCCCTCCCACCACCGGTCGCGGAAGCAGTTGACCACGTAGGTGGAGTCGCTCACGACCTCGATCGGCCCCGTGTCCCACAACGAGCGAGCCGCCTCCAGCGCGGCCCGGATCTCCATGCGCTGGTTGGTGGTCTGCGGCTCCGGCCCGCTGGCGTACGCACCGCCGGGGACGGCCCACGCCCACCCTCCCGGTCCGGGGTTACCCAGGCACGCGCCATCGGTGAACACGACGGTGGGGGTGGCGGCCATTCCCAAGGATCGTAGAGGGGAGTGACAAGCTGCTTACCGATGTGGCGACTCCCCGCGCGCCGACCGCGCCTCCTCACCCTGGTCATCGCCGTCGGTCTGGCCGGCGGCCTCATCGGTGCCGCCTACCTGGCCGCCCTCCATACCCTGCAACGGGTGCTCTGGCCCAGCCACTGGCACACGTTCCCCCACCTGTTCGTCCTCGTCGCCGCCGGCGCCGCCGTCGGCCTCCTCACCCGCTACCTCGGCAATCCCGGCGACGTCGAGCTGCTCGTCAACAACATCCACGTGTCGGGCGGCCCCGACGACGTGCGCGACCTCCGCTCCCTCATCCCCGTGTCGCTCATCTCCATCGCCGCGGGCGGGGCCATGGGCCCCGAGGCCCCGCTGGTCCAGACCACGGGCGCGGCGGGCGCCTGGCTGGCGTCGCGCTGGCAGCTGTCCCGCGACGACCTGCGCATCCTCACCATCACGGGCATGGCCGCCGGCTTCACCGTGCTCTTCGGGGCGCCCCTGGGTTCGGCCATCTTCGCCCTGGAGATCCTGCACCGGCGAGGGCTCGAGTACTACGAGGCCCTGATGCCAGCGGTGTTCGGCTCGCTGTCGGGCTACGTGGTGTACGTGTTGCTCACGGGCGCCGGTCTGCGTCCCGTCTGGCGCTTCCCGATCTCGCCGCCCTTGCGCACCGTCGACCTGGCGTGGGCGGTGGCCTGCGGCGTCGTGGGGGCGGGCGTCGCCATCGCCTTCACCTACCTCACCCGGGGGCTGCAGACGGCGTTCCGCCGGGTCCCGCCCGTCCTCCGGCCCGTCCTGGGCGGGCTGGGCCTGGGACTCCTGGCCTTCTGGTCGCCGTACGCGCTGACGTTCGGCGAGGCCCAGATCGACCCGCTCATCGCCCGCCGGGCGGTGGCGTCGGTGTTCATCGTGGCCGCCCTGGCCAAGCTGGCGGGTACCAGCCTCACCCTGTCGAGCGGGTGGCGGGGCGGCTTCATCATCCCGTTGTTCTTCATCGGCGTCTCACTGGGCCGGCTGCTGCACGTGGCCGTACCCGGCACCAACGAGGTCGTCCTCATGACCGCCCTCATGGCGGCGGCCAACGTGGGCGTGACCAAGACGCCGCTGGGAACGGCCCTCGTCGTGAGCGAGATGGCGGGCCTGCGGGTGACGCCCACCACCCTCCTGGCCGCCGTCGTGGCCCTTTTCCTCACCAGTGAGGTGGGGCTCATCCACTCGCAGCGGCACCGGGAGGGGGCCTTCGAGACCGGGCCCGGCGACCTGGGTGAGGTTACCGGCGAGTAGGAGCGCGAGCATGGAGGCATGCCGAGTGACCCGGTGATCCTCGACGGATTCGCCCACCAGCTCCCTGACATCGATCCCACGGAGACGGCCGAGTGGCTGGACTCCTTCGACGACATCGTCGAGGCCAAGGGCCGGGGGCGGGCCCGGTACCTCCTCATGAAGCTCCTCGAGCGGGCCCGGGAGCAGCAGGTCG
>DASRGI010000244.1:0-3506 GCA_035651095.1 Acidimicrobiales bacterium
CGAGCTCGACCGCCAGATGGTCGTCGACTACATGACGACGGGCGCGTCCAGTCGCACCGCGGGAGCGGGCTGACATGGCGGACACCACCACCGAGGACGCGCCCGGCGCCGACGCCGCCGAAGAAGCTGCCAACCAGGCCATCCTCGCCACCTCGCCGGCCATCGTGGCCAACACGTTCGGCGACTACGTGCGCGCCTCGATCACCCGCATCAGGGCGGGCGAGAGCGGCGTGCTGCCCGTGGTGGGCGGGCTCATCCTCATCTCGATCCTGTTCCAGTCCCTCAACCGCCACTTCCTGACCTCCGGCAACCTTGTCAACCTCCTGGTCCAGGGCGCGGCCTACATGCTCCTCGCCATGGGCGAGGTGTTCGCACTCCTGCTCGGCGAGATCGATCTGTCCATCGGCTTCGTCAGCGGCATCGGCGGCATCGTGACGGCAGAGCTGGTGAAACAGTCGAACGGGTGGCCGTGGTGGGCGGCCATCGCCGCCGGGCTGCTGGCCTGCGCGGCCATCGGGTTGGTGCAGGGCACGATCATCACCCGCCTCGGCCTCCCCAGCTTCGTGGTGACCCTCGCCGGCCTCCTCGGTTGGCAGGGCGTGATGCTGCTGATCCTGGGCAAGGGCGGCTCCCTTCCCATCAACGACAAGGTGATCAACGACATCGCCAGCGGCACCCTCACACCCGCCGCCGGGTGGGTGGTGATGCTCGTGGCCGTCGGCCTGTTCGGGTTGCAGACGTGGTGGCGGGACAGCCGGCGCCGGGCCAGCGGCCTGGTGGCGCCCCCCACGAGCGTGACGGTGGCCAAGGTGATCGCGGCGTTTCTCGCGGGCACCGCGCTGGTGCTGATCTGCAACGCCAACCGGGGCACGCTCGTGCCCATCAGGGGCGTGCCGTGGGTGGTGCTGGTCGTGCTCGGCGTGCTGGCCATGTGGACGTTCCTGCTAGGCCGGACGACGTTCGGCCGCTACATCTACGCCATCGGCGGCAACGCCGAGGCGGCCCGCCGGGCGGGCGTGAACCTGTCGGCCATCCGCACCATGGCGTTCACCCTGGCGTCGTTCACATCGGGCGTCGCCGGCATCGTCTACGCGTCGCGGCTGCGCTCGGTGTCGACCGCCCTCGACGGCGGCACCCTCGTGCTCTACGCGGTGGCCGCGGCCGTCATCGGCGGCACCAGCCTGTTCGGCGGGCGGGGCAAGGCGGTGCACGCCGTGCTGGGCGGTCTGGTCATCGCCGCCATCGACAACGGCATGGGCCTGCAGGGTTTCAGCGCGGCGTCGAAGTACGTGGTCACCGCGCTGGTGCTCCTCGCCGCCGTCACCATCGACGCCCTCGTGCGCCGCCGGGGAGCGACAGGAAAGTAGGCACTGGCTCACAGCTGGTCCCAAGCTGATGATGGTTCCGTGAAGGCGTGTTCCACCTGACCTACGTCGCCCGAGAGTTGCGCCGACGATTGGGCCGGACCATCCTCACCGCCTTGGGCCTGGCCCTGGGCGTCGGGCTGGTCATCGGCATCGTCGGCGTGTCGCAAGGGCTCGACGACGCCCAGAACAACGTCCTGGCCCCGCTCAAGTCCGTCGGCACCGACATCCTGGTCACCCGGGTGGCGGGGGCGCAGGCGGCGTCCACCACCGGGAGCACGACCACGACGGCGCCGGCGGACGGCAACGGGCGCCAGTTCGGTGGCGGCGGGGGCTTCTTCGGCGGCGGCGGGGGCAATGGCAACCCCAACGCAAACGCCCTGAACACGGCCGACACCACGGCGTTGCTCAACGAGAACAGCAACGTCATCACCGACCTCTCCAAGCTGGGCAAGCCGGGCGATCAGTTCACTCGGGACTTCTTCCTCTCCGCCACCTTCCTGAGCTTCCCGCAGGACGCGGTGACGACCATCGCCAAACTCCCCGGCGTCACCAGCGCCACGGGCGGCATGGTGCAGCTGGCCGAGCACCAGACGGGCACGGTGCCCCAGATCGTGGCCAGCATCCAGACCGGCGGCCAGACCTTCACCCAGACCGTGCGCCCGGCGCCCATGACCGCGGCGGAACGCCAGGCCTTCCGTGACTGCCTGGCCGCCAAGGGCGTGCAGATCGGACCCCCGGCCGCGGGCGGCGGCACGGGCGGCGGCGGCACGGGCGGCAACCGCGGTGGGGGCGGTGCCTTCGGCCCGGCCGGCGGCAACCCCGCCTTCGAGGACTGCCTGCCCCAGCGCTTCAAGGAGTTCCAGGCCAACTTCACCACCCCGCTGCAGACCATCCAGCAGGTCGTGAACCCGCCCTCCACCAACATCACCAACCAGACGTACACGGCGGCGGGCGTCGACCCGGCCACGCCCAAGACGGGCCTCGTCACGTCCCAGCAGCTGACGACCGGCCGGTGGATCGCCAAGGACGCTCCCAACGAGGTGCTGGTGAACGTGGCCTACGCCAACACCAAGTCCCTCAAGGTGGGATCGACCATCCCGATCAACGGCACCGACTACACGGTGGTCGGCCTGGTGTCGCCCACCCTCACCGGCAACACGGCCGACATCTACTTCCCGCTCGCCACCCTGCAGCACCTGGCCGGCAAGCAGGGCCGGGTGACGCAGGTGCTCGTGAAGGCCAGCGGGTCCGGTTCGGTGGACAAGGTGGTGTCCGAGATCAAGACCGCGCTGCCCGGCGCCGAGGTCGTGACCACCAAGGCGTTGGCCGACCAGGTGACCGGCAGCCTGGCCGACGCCCACCGGCTGGCCGGGCGACTGGGTGGGGCGCTGGCCGCCATCGTCCTCCTGGCCGCCTTCGCCATCGCCGTGCTCCTCACCCTGGCCTCCATCGCCAAGCGGGTGCGGGAGATCGGCACTCTGCGAGCCATCGGCTGGTCCAAGGGCAGGGTGGTGCGCCAACTCCTCGGCGAGACGCTGGGCATCGGCCTGCTCGGCGGGCTGCTCGGCCTCGGTGTCGGCGCGGGCGTGGCCGCAGCCGTGCACGCCTTCTCCCCCACGTTGCAGGCCACGTCGGCGGGCGTGCCCGGCATCGGCAGCTCGCAGCTGTCCGGCCTGTTCGGCCAAGCCACCACCGCCCTGCACACCACGCGCATCACGCTGTCCGCCCCGCTCCATCCGGCCACGCTCGCCCTCGGTGTGGGCTTCGCCTTGCTGGGCGGGCTCCTCGCCGGCCTGGTGGGTGGGATGCGGGCTGCCCGCCTCGCCCCGGCCGTCGCCCTCAGGGACATCGGCTGACATGGCGGACACCCTCTACCAGCTGCGTGACGTCCAGCGCGTGTACCGCACGGGCAGCGGCACGGTGGCCGCCCTGGCCGGTATCGACCTCGACGTCGAGGCGGGCGAGTTCGTCGCCGTCGAAGGCCCCAGCGGTTCGGGCAAGAGCACCATGCTCCAGATGCTCGGTGCTCTCGACCGGCCCACGTCCGGCTCCCTGCAGTTCGACGGCCGGGAGCTGCAGGGCCTGAACGACGCCGAGCTCACCCGGCTGCGGTCGCGCGACATCGGCTTCGTGTTCCAG
>DASRGI010000245.1:0-9530 GCA_035651095.1 Acidimicrobiales bacterium
GCACGGCGACAGTGGGCACCTGCAGGTCGCCCAACTCGCCGGCCAGCACAGCCGCCTCCTCGGGCAGACCCCGCTTGGTCAGGTCGCCGGCCAGGAGGAGGAGGTCGGCCCGCTCGGCCACGTGCTCGAAATGGGGGCGCAGCGAACCCACCGAATCGGTGCCCACGTGGATGTCGCCCACGGCCGCCACCCGGATCACGCCATTCGCCTCATGTGATCGCCTCCATGCCCGACGGCTCGGGGAAGTCGGTGACCGCCGCCAGGTTGCGCACGGGCCAGCCCGGGAGCAGCTCCCCCACCACGTCGTCCACCGCCGCCCGCCGCCCGCGGGTCGACACCGTGCCCGTGATCCGGACGCACCCGTCCTCGACGGTCACGTGCAGGCCCTGCTCGTTGACCCGGGGGTCGACGGCCAGCGCTTCCTCCAGGTGACCGACCAGGTAGCCGGCGGGCTCGTTGGCGTCGAGCGGTGTGGTCATCTCGGGTCTCCGTCGATCATGCCGAACAGCTCGCGCACCGGGCCCCACGGCACCACCAGGTCGTTCGACTGGGCGTACAGCAGGAGCGACAGCACCCGGCGTGCCCCCTTGCGAGCCCGGCGCACGAGATAGTCCCAGTCGATCTCGGCCACCGCGATCAGCGACAGGGCGTCGTGCCAGTGCCGGGGCATGTGCTCGTTGTGCACGATGGCCTTGACGACGATCAGGTCCTCCGGCGGCACGATGCGCACCTTGCGGCCCAGGAAGCCCACGGTGGGAGCCCGCTCCAGCATCTCGTCATCGAGGTAGATGTCGCCGGTGGAGCGGAAGATGACATCCACCATCTGGCCGTGCTTGAAGCCCTTGTACAGCCAGTCGGCAAAGGTCTCCTCGGTGCGGAACCCGGCCTGGGCCAGCGCGGCCAGTGCCTTGCGGGCGTCCTGGGGGCGCACGAAGAGGTCGATGTCGTGAGTCCACCGGGGCCGTCCCAGGCAGGCCGAGGCGATGCCACCCATGAGCAGGGAGGGCACCTCGGCCCCGTCCAGCGCGTCGAGGGTCTCGTCGAGGGCAGCCAGGAAGGCGGTTTCGTCGAAGTCCTCGGGGGCGTGCGACCGGAGCCGCCGTTCGTCGTCCGAGATGGGCTCAGCTGTCATGCCGTTCTCTGGCCTACCCGCCGGGGGTAGGGTCCGAACATGCCTGAATTCGTGCCCGAGGCCGACGCCCAGGAACAGGCCGAGCCCGTGGAGCCTGACGTCGAGGAGCCCGATCGCCCGGACACGGGCCTCGAGGTCCCCGAAGCCGACGCCCTGGAGCAGGCCATGCCCGCGCCCGTGGTCGAAGAGGACTACTGAGAGCCCCTCCCGACCGGGCGCGTGCAGAACTGCGTCACCCCTGAAGCGCTTCTGCACGCCGGCGGCGGGCGGCGGGAATCAGCCGCCGAGTGAGTCGAGGGCCTGGCGCAGGTCGGCCACCAGGTCGGCCTCCGTCTCCACGCCCACCGACAGCCGCACCAGCGCGGGGTCGATCTCCAACGGTGAACCCGCCACCGACGCGTGCGTCATCGCCGCCGGGTGCTCGATGAGCGACTCCACCGCGCCGAGCGACTCGGCCAGCGTGAACAGCCGCGTCCGGGTGACCACCGTGCGGGCCGCGGCCTCGCCGTCGCGCAGCGTGAACGACACCATGCCGCCAAAGCCCGGGTACATGACCTCGGCCACGGCCGCATGGCTGCGCAGCAGCGCCACCACCGCGGCGGCGTTGGACGAGTGCCGCTCCATGCGCAACGCCAGCGTCTTCACACCCCGGAGCACCAGGTAGCAGTCGAAGGGCGAGGGCACCGCGCCTGCCGCGTTCTGGAGGAACCGCAACCGTTCGGCCAGGCCGTCGTCGCTCGTCGCCACGAAACCGCCCACCACGTCGGAGTGCCCGCCCAGGTACTTGGTCGACGAGTGCACCACCACGTCGGCGCCGAGAGACAGCGGCTGCTGCAGGTAGGGCGTGGCGAAGGTGTTGTCGACCACGCAGATGGCGCCGTGGTCGCGCGCCCGGGCGGCCACCGCGGGGATGTCGACCACCGCCAGGCGCGGGTTGGTGGGGCTCTCGACCCACACCATGCGGGTGTCGTCGGGCCACGGTACGTCGGGCTTGGCCAGGTCGACCGCGGTGTGCCGCAGCGACGAGTGCACCTTGGACAGCAGGCGGTAGGTCCCCCCGTAGGCGTCGGCGGACATGACGACGTGGTGGCCCGGGGCCAGCAGCCGCAACACGGCGTCCTCGGCCGCCAGCCCGCTGGCGAAGGCCAGCCCATGGGCCGCCCCTTCGAGAGAGGCCAGGCACGTCTCCAACACCGCGCGGGTGGGGTTGCCGGACCGGGCGTACTCGTAGCCCTTGTGCTCGCCCACGGCCGACTGGGCGAACGTCGTGGCCAAGGAGATGGGCGGGACGACGGCACCGGTGGTGGGATCGGGGTCCTGCCCGGCGTGGATCGCCCGTGTCTCGAAACCCCAGTCCGTCATCGGCGAGTCATCGGCGAGTCATCGGTCATCGGCGAGTCACCGGCGAGTGAGGAAGTCGAGGAGGTCGACGCGCGTGAGGATGCCCACGGGGTGGCCGCCGTCGAGCACGAGCACGGCCGACGACGACTCCAGGGCCACGACGGCGGCGTCCACCGGCTCACCACTGCCGATCATGGGCAGGGCCGCGGACACGACCTCGCCCACCGGACGGTCGAGCACGGCGGGGTCCTGGAACGCCCGCTCCAGCAGGTCCCGCTCGGACACCGAGCCCACCACCTCGGCCGCGGCCAGCGGCGGCTCCGCCTTCACCACCGGCACCTGCGACACCTCGAACTCGCGCAGGATGCTGATGACGTCGCGCGCCAGTTCGTCGGGGTGGACGTGGACCAGCGGCGGCAAGAGCGGCGATTTGCGGGCCAGCACGTCGGCCACCGTCGGGCCGGCGGCCCGGAGGAAGCCGAAGTCGGCCATCCACGAGTCGTTGTAGAGCTTGGACAGGTAGCCCCGGCCCGAGTCGGGGATGAGGACAACCATGACGTCCGACGGCCCCAGCTCGGCGCCCACGTGCAGCGCCGCCCACACCGCGGTACCGGCCGAGCCGCCCACGAGGATGCCCTCCTCCCGTGTCACCCGGCGGGCGGTGAGGAACGAATCGCGGTCGCTCACCATCACCACCCGGTCGACGACCGACGGGTCGTACGTCGTCGGCCAGAAGTCCTCGCCGATGCCCTCCACGAGGTAGGGCCGGCCGCTGCCCCCGGAGTACACCGACCCCTCGGGGTCGGCCCCCACGATCTGCACGCCAGGGTTGAACGACTTCAGCGACCGGCCCACGCCGGTGATGGTGCCGCCCGTGCCGATGCCGGCCACGAAGTGGGTGACCCGGCCGGCCGTCTGCCGCCAGATCTCCGGGCCGGTGGACGCCACGTGCGACGCCGGGTTCTCGGGGTTGTGGTACTGGTCGGGCTTGAAGGCGCCGGGGATCTCCGCGGCCAGCCGGTCCGACACCGAGTAGTAGGAGTCGGGATGCTCGGGGGCCACGGTGGTCGGGCAGACCACCACCTCGGCGCCGTAGGCCCGCAGCAGGGCGATCTTCTCGGCGCTCATCTTGTCGGGCATGACGAAGACGCAGCGGTACTTGCGGCGGGCAGCCACGATGGCCAGGCCCACGCCGGTGTTGCCCGACGTGGGTTCCACGATGGTGCCGCCCGGCTTCAGCCGGCCGTCCCGCTCGGCCGCCTCGATCATGGCCAGCGCCGGCCGGTCCTTCACCGAGCCGCCCGGGTTCAAGAACTCGAGCTTGGCCAGCACGTGGCACGAGAGGTTGCGGGCCAGGCGGTCGAGACGGACCATCGGCGTGTTGCCCACCAGGTCGAGGAGGGACGTGGCCGCTTCCATGGGCGGGCCGCTGTCGTCGGCCACCGCCCGAACGGGGAAGCCGTGCTCGCGCAGCCGGGCCGCCACCCGGCCGGCGGCGGCGCCGTCCGCCCCGTAGACCCCCACCTGCTGGGGGATGTGGGTGCGCACGTGGGCGACCACCTCGGGGTCGAGCTCACCGGCGCCGACGCGGAACACGTGCCCAGCGCGCAGGGCCAGCCAGTCGGGCGGCTCGCCGTCGCCCACCACCACCAGGACATCCACGAGCCCGACGCTATTACCCTTCGGGTGTGATCCACGACGCCGACTCGCACGTGATGGAGACGCCGGACTGGTTCGCCCCCTACGCCGACCCCGGCGTGCGCGAACGGCTCGAACCCATCTTCACGGTGAACGCCGGGCCCGACACCGAGCTGTTCCTGGCCAAGATGCTCGAACACCACGCCGATCCCGAGTTCCGGGCCGCGGGCGAGAACGAGATCTGGCTGCGCAAGAACTGGCACGCCCTCGGCTCGTTCCTGCGAGAGGACCGGCCTCGCGCCCTCGACCTGCTGGGCTTCGCCAGCCAGCTGGTGTTCAACACCTTCGCCAACAGCCAGTTGCTGCGGGCCGAGCACAGCGGCGGTTCCGGCGAAGACATGGAGTACGCGTACGGGCTGGCCCGGGCCCACAACCGGGCCATCGTCGACTTCTGCTCGGTCGACCGCCGCCTGCTGCCCGTGGGGTATGTGCCGCTCGCCGACTTCGCCCGCTCCGCCGCGTTCGTGCGGGAGGCGATCGACCTGGGGTGCAAGGCGCTGATGATCGCGTCGGCCTGCCCGGCCGGGCACTCGCCGTCGCACATCGGCCTCGACCCGGTGTGGGCGGCCGCGCAAGAGGCAGGGCTGCCCATCGTCCTCCACGTGGGCGGCGGCGGCCAGCTGCTGGACCCGGCGTACTTCGTGAACGGCCTCCCGCCCGTGCCCGACTTCCATGGTGGCGACGGCAACTTCCGCTCCGTCGACTACATGGCCATCGCCTACCCACCCATGCAGACGTTGGCCACCATGATCTTCGACGGCGTGCTGTTCCGGTTCCCCGAGCTGAGGATCGGCGTCATCGAGCAGGGCGCGTCGTGGGTTCCGGGCTGGATGCGCTCGATGGACTCGGCCGCCGACGCATTCCGCAAGAACGAGGAGCGCCTGCAGCAGTTGGACCTCACGCCCAGCGAGTTCGTGCGCCGCCAGGTGCGAGTCACGCCCTACCCGCACGAGGACGCGGGCTGGTGCATCGCCAACGGCGGCGAGGAGGTCTTCCTCTTCTCGTCCGATTTCCCCCACGTGGAGGGCGGCCGCAACCCGCTGGGCCGGTTCCAGCGCTCGCTCGACGCGGCTGGCACCGGGGACGCCGCTCGCGAGCGGTTCTACCGCACCAACTTCGAAGACCTCATGGGGGCCGCCCTCCCCGCCTGACCCACCCCCGCCCGCCTCCGTTCGGCAGTTCCGCTCCTCCCCTGAAGCACGTGTGTCGAATCGATTGGCGGGCCGACGGGGTAGAAGCCGGGCATGATCCTGCACGACCTCATGCGCCGGCTCGAGCGCCTCAGTGCGCTCGACGCTCCTGGCAAGGCGGTCCAGAGCGCCATCGCCAACGCGCTCGACCCCAACCCGGCGCTGAAGAGCGCCCTCAACGGCACGTGGCTGGGCCACCCCGCCCACCCCATGCTCACCGACATCCCCATCGGGGCGTGGACGGCTGCGTGCGCGCTCGACGTCGTGGGTGGCAAGCGGGGCCGGGGTGCGGCCGATCGGCTGGTGGGCCTCGGCGTCCTGGCCGCCCTACCGACCGCGGCCACGGGCGGCGCCAACTACGCCGACTTCAACGACGCCCGCACCCGGCGGGTGGGCCTGGTCCACGCCGCGGCCAACGACGTAGCCATCGTGCTGTTCGGGGCGTCGTGGCTGGCCCGCAAACACGGTCGGCGTTGGAAGGGCAGGGCCCTGAGCCTGGCCGGCATGGGCGCCATGACCGTGGGCGGGTACCTGGGCGGCCATCTCTCGTACGGCCTGGGCCGCGGGGTGGACCACACGGCGTGGGAGGAACGGCCGGAGGACTGGGTCGACGCCGTCGAGGAGTCGGCCCTGCCCGAGGGCAAGCTCCACGCCGTAGACGTGCAGGGCACCAGCGTGCTGCTGTTCAAGAAGGCCGGGCGCATCGCCGCCCTGGCCAACACCTGCACCCACATGGGCGGCCCCCTCGACGAGGGTCAGCTCGATGACATGTGCGTGGTGTGCCCCTGGCACGGCAGCACGTTCCGGCTGGCCGACGGCGGGATCGTCCGCTCCCCCGCCACCATGCCCCAGCCCCGGTACGACACCCGCGTCCTGGGCGGCATGGTCCAGGTGAAGGAGGCCCGATGATCGAGCTGGGGTACGCGCTCTCCAGCGAGGAACACCCGCCCAACGACCTGGTCGCCTTCGCCGTCCGGGCCGAGGAGGTGGGCTTCTCGTTCGCCGCCATCTCCGACCACTTCCACCCGTGGCTGACGGAGCAGGGCCACAGCCCGTTCGTGTGGTCGGTGATCGGCGCCATCGCCGCCCGCACCACCCGGCTGGCGCTGGGCACGGGCGTCACCTGCCCGCTCATCCGCATCCACCCGGCGAGGCGCTCAACGAACACATCACCGGGTCGCGCTGGCCCCCGGCCGACGTCCGCCACGAGATGCTCGAAGAGGCGGTCACGGTCATCCGGGGCCTGTGGTCAGGCGAGACGTACAACCACCACGGCCGGTACTACACAGTGGAGGACGCCCGCATCTTCACCATGCCGGCGTCGGCCCCACCCCTCACCATGGCCGGGTCGGGCGAGCGGGCCGCCCAGTTGGCCGGGCGGGTCGGCGACGGCTTCTGGAGCACGACGCCCGAACCGGGCCCCGTGCGAGCGTTCCGCCAGGCGGGCGGCGAGGCCAAGCCCACGTACGGCCAGGCCACCGTGTGTTGGGCCGAGAGCGAAGCCGAGGCTCGCAAGACGGCGTTGGCGGTGTGGCCCAACGCGGGCGTGCCCGGGCAACGCTCGCAGGACCTGCCCACCCCGGCCCACTTCGAGATGGCGGCCAAGACGGTACAGCGAGGACGACGTGGCCGAGCGAGTGCTGTGCGGGCCCGACGTCGACCGCTGGGTCGAGCTCGTCAACGACTACGCCGAGGCCGGCTACAGCCACGTGTACCTGCACCAAGTCGGTCGGGACCAGGAGGGCTTCTTCCGGTTCTGCGAGCGGGAGCTGCTCCCCCGGCTGTCACGCGAGGAGCTGGTGTGACGGATGGCCGGTTTCCTCCGGCGAGAACGGTGGGTACGAGTGCCGCAGTTCGCACCCCGACCGCAAGGAGACCCCTATGGGCGTGTTCGAAGAAGCCAAGGGCAAGGCCAAGGCAGCCATCGGCGACCTGACCGACAACCCCGACCTCACGCGCGAGGGCCGGGCCCAGGAGAAGAAGGGCGAGGCCGAGCGCGAAGCCACCGAGGCTCGGGCCGAGGCCAAGGCCCACGAGGTCAAGGCCAAGGAGAAGGAGCTGGAGCAGGAGGCGGCCGAAGAGGCCAAGTAACCCCGCCCCACGTCGGCGTCCGGCCGGGAACCTCCCGTACCGGCCGGACGTTCAATGCCAGACGAGTCCCGGTGCTTCCATTCGACGGACGCCGGGATTCGTCGCGTGTGCGGCCTGCGGCGGTTGGCCCGGCCTCGCCGAGGGAAGTGGTGATCCAATGCCCCGCTTGCGACGCGTCGACTGCTCCCGCCCCGGCATGACCCGCCGGCGGGCGGGCTCCGGGTTCGTGTACCTCGACGTGCACGGCCAGCGGGTCACCGACGAGGCCACCCTGGCTCGCATCCGGGCCCTCGCCATCCCGCCGGCGTGGGCCGACGTGTGGATCTGCCCGTGGCCCAACGGCCACATCCAGGCTGTCGGGACCGACGCCAAGGGTCGGCGCCAGTACCGCTACCACGACGAGTGGCGTCGGAGGCGGGACCAGGAGAAGTTCGACCACATGCTCGACTTCGGCCGCGTCCTCCCGGACGTGCGAGCGGCATGCCTGGCCACGCTCAACGGCTCGAAGCGCACGCCGGCCATGACCAGGGAGCGGGTGCTCGCCTGCTCCGTGCGCCTTCTCGACCTGGGGTTCTTCCGCATCGGCACCGAGGGCTACGCCGAGGAGAACCAGCACTACGGGCTGGCCACCATCCGCAAGGATCACGTCAAGATCGACGACGGCGTGGTGACCTTCGACTACGTGGCCAAGTCAGGCAAGCGCCGCATCCAGTCGATCGTCGACCCCGACGTGTGCCGCATCGTGGTCGCCCTCAAGCGGCGCCAAGGCGGCGGGCCGGAACTCCTCGCCTACCGCAAGGGCAGCGCGTGGTGCGACGTGAAGTCCCACGACATCAACGCCTACATCAAGTCGCTCACCGGCGCCGACTTCACGGCCAAGGACTTCCGCACGTGGAGCGCCACCGTGCTGGCCGCCGTGTCGGTGGCCGTGGCCGAGACGGTGACGTCGCCCACGGGCCGCAAGCGGGTCATCTCCTGGGCCGTCCAGGAGGTGGCGCACTACCTCGGCAACACGCCCGCGGTGTGCCGGTCCTCCTACATCGACCCTCGGGTGTTCGACCACTACCAGGCGGGCGCCACCATCAGCGCTGCCCTGGCCCGGTTGGGTGAGAGCGTGGCCTTCGGGCAGCTGTCCACCCAGGGTGCCATCGAGGACGCCGTGCTCGACCTGCTGAGCGATACACCCGTGCGCCGCCGGGCCGCGGCATAGCTCCGGCACGTGCACGAACGGCCCCCGTGCGCCAGCGTGCCCAGACCGGCAGGACGGGAGCGGTAGGACGGGAGCGGTAGGCGGTTAGGCCCAGGCGGCTTCGGGGAGCACGGGCACGCGCTCGGCCAGGCCCAAGACGTCGAGGAGCTGGCGAGCCAGGCGCCGCGGATGGCGCACGGCCAGGTCGCCCCCGGCGGCCACGAAGGCGTCCCGGCAGGACGCTATGGCTCGCAGGCCCCGCGAGTCGACGAAGGCCAGGTCGCCCAGGTCGAGGGTGACGTGGAGGACGCCGGTGGCGAGGAGGAGGTCCAGGAGCTTGGCCAGGTCCGGCGCCGTGCTCAGGTCCAGTTCCCCCCGCAACGTGACCGCCGTCGTCGGGTAGCCGTGCGACACATCCAGACCGAGATGCAATCCCATCCGGGCTGCCACCCCTCCCCCGCCTGCGCCCCAGCACGGGCGCCCTGTGGTGGTTGTATCCCGAGACGGCTGCCGGGGCAAGCGCCAATCGCGCCATTCGTCTGCATGGGTCGTCTGCATGGGCGGCTGCGGATCGCAGACACGAAAAACGCCCCCTGCGGTTATTGCTCACATACTGGGGAGGCCGAACGAGCGGCCCCCCCAGTATGTGGGGCTCCCGGGGGGCGGGACGTGTGTTGTTCTGCCCTCGGCGCGGAAGCCCGAAACCACATTTCTGAGAAGTTTCTCCCCTCCGGCAGGCGTGAGGAGGGCTCGGGCGACGACGAGACCGACCGCCGGCTCGTCATCCGGCCTGGTCGGACAGCACGACCACGGTGTCGCCGTCGTGCTGCAGGACCCGTTCCCGCCCCCCCACGTCTGGTGGTCGACCTCCGACCCCACCGGGAAGGGT
>DASRGI010000246.1:0-18186 GCA_035651095.1 Acidimicrobiales bacterium
TGCCCAGTCGTCCGGGTTGGTGGAGTTGGGCAGGTCCTCGTGCTCCTTGTACTCCTGGCGGATGGAGTCGAGGAGGTCGGCCGTGCGGATGCCCTTGCCCTCGCCGGCGATCTGGCGCTTGATGGCCAGCTTCTTCGCCCGGCGCACGATGTTCTCGATCATGGCGCCCGACGAGAAGTCCTTGAAGTACATGACTTCCTTGTCGCCGTTCTGGTAGGTCACCTCGATGAAGCGGTTGTCGTCGGACGTCGAGTACATCTCCTCGACCGTCCTCTCGATCATCGCCTGGACGGCCTTGTCCCGGTCGCCCCCGCCCATCGACTCGACCTCGCCGTCGTCGAGCGGCAGGTCGGTGGTGAGGTAGCGGGAGAAGATCTGGGCGGCGGCGTCCTCGTCGGGTCGCTCGACCTTGATCTTCACGTCGAGCCGGCCCGGCCGCAGGATGGCCGGGTCGATCAGGTCCTCGCGGTTGGAGGCGCCGATCACGATGACGTTCTTCAGCGTCTCGACACCGTCGATCTCGGCCAGCAGCTGCGGGACGATGGTCGACTCCATGTCGGACGAGATGCCTGTGCCGCGGGTGCGGAACAGCGAGTCCATCTCGTCGAAGAAGACGATGACGGGGTTGCCTTCCTCGCTCTTCTCACGGGCGCGCTCGAAGATCAGGCGGATCTGGCGCTCGGTCTCGCCCACGTACTTGTTCAGCAGCTCGGGGCCCTTGATGTTGAGGAAGTAGCTCTTGGCGTTCTGGTTGCCGGTGACCTCGGCGACCTTCTTGGCCAGCGAGTTGGCCACGGCCTTGGCGATGAGCGTCTTGCCGCAGCCGGGGGGTCCGTACAGCAAGATGCCCTTGGGGGCCGGCAGCCGGTGCTCCTCGAACAGCTCGCGGTGCAGGAAGGGCAGCTCCACGGCGTCGGTGATGGCCTCGATCTGGGTGTCCAGGCCGCCCACGTCCTCGTAGGAGATGTCGGGCACCTCTTCGAGGACCAGCTCCTCGACCTCGGGCCGGGGCAGCTTCTCGAGCAGCAGGCCCGTGCGGCTGTCCATCAGGATGGTGTCGCCCGCCCGGAGCTTGGTGCCGAGGAGGGGCTCGGCCAGCTCGACCACCCGCTCCTCGTCGGCCCGGCCCACGACCAGGGCCCGGGTGCCGTCCTCCAGGACCTCCTTGAGGATGACCACCTCGCCCGACAGTTCGGGCGAACGGGCCAGCACCACGTTGAGGCTCTCGTTGAGCACGACCTCGTGGCCCCGCTTCAACTCGTTGATCTCGATCTCGGGGTGCAGGGCGACGCGCATCTTGCGCCCGCCGCTGAACACGTCGATGGTCCCGTCGTCGTTCTGGCCCAGGAAGGTGCCGTAGGCGGACGGCGGCTGGGTCAGCTTGTCGACCTCCTCGCGGAGCGCGGCGATGTGCTCACGGGCCTCTCGCAAGGTGTAGGTGAGCTTTTCGTTCTGCGAGACCGCCTGGGCCAGCTGGCCCTTCGTCTCCAACAGCTTCTCCTCCAGCGTGCGGACGCGCTTGGGCGCCTCCTGCAGCCGGCGGCGCAGGTTGATGACCTCCTCTTCGAGGAGCTTCGATTGCTCCTGGAGCTCAGCGACCTCGCGCTCGTAAGCGGTGAGTCGCCGTTGGTACTCGGAGTCGGCCGTCGGGACCACCTCCCTCCCTCTCTGTGGCGACCATACACCGGTGTACTTCGGACGGGAACGCATCGTGACGAGTTTCACCCGCCATTCCCGTAGAAATTGACTACCATGCCTGAGGCCGGTACGTTCGCAGCGTTCCCACCGGCTCCCGTACCGCGAGAGAAGGCACACCCCATGAAGGTCTGGATCGATCAGGATCTGTGCACCGGCGACGGCCTGTGCGAAGAGATCGCCCCTGCCGTGTTCACGCTGTTGGACGACGGCCTGGCCTATGTCAAAGAGGGCGACAAGGTGTTCAGCAACCCCGGCGGCCCTGAAGGGTTGGCCGCGGTGCCCGGCGGCATGGAGGAGGCCACTATCGAGGCGGCCGAGGAGTGCCCCGGGGAGTGCATCTTCATCGAAGTCGACTGAGCCTCGCCGGCGTGATGGTGCGAGGAAGCG
Source organism: Acidimicrobiales bacterium (assembly GCA_035651095.1). Classification (GTDB taxonomy): domain Bacteria; phylum Actinomycetota; class Acidimicrobiia; order Acidimicrobiales; family JAUTXP01; genus DASRGI01. The sequence continues at coordinate 2,086 of DASRGI010000246.1, forward strand.
GGGCCTTCGGGTCCCGCTTCCGTCGCGTCCCGGAGCGGTTTGGCCGCGCTGCGTTCGCTATTCCGGACAGAGCGCGGCCAAACCGGGCGGCCCGAGCGCGACGAGCGCCGCCGGGGTGTGGGCGGGGCAGGCGGGCGGAGGGCCGGGGGCCGGGTCAGTTGTGGGTCAGGCAGGGCCCGGTGTTGACGGCGGCGGCGCGGGGTTCGGCCAGGGCGGCGTTGAGCTCTTTGGTCGTGAGGGCGTACGACGTGCCCGGCTTGTCCGGGGCGATGGCGAAGGCCACGCCCACCACGGCGCCGTTGGCGTCGACCAGGGCCGCCCCCGAATCGCCCGGGTGCAGCTCGGCGGCCAGGATGTAGACGTCCCGGCTGGTGCTGCGGGCGTCGTACAGGTCCCGGCCCCGGGCGTCGACCCGCTGGCTGATGGCGGCGGGCGCCACCCGCAACTGCGTCTGCCCGCCCGGGTGCCCGAAGACGGCCCCGTGGGCGCCCACCTTGCCCGACCCCACCGGCAGGGGCGCTTCGCCGATGCCGGGCACCCGCAGGATGGCCAGGTCCCGGTCCGAGTCGAACACGACGACCGTGGCGTTGAGCAGCCGCCCGTCGGGCCGCTGGACCTGGGTCGACTTCTCTCCCGCCACCACGTGGGCGTTGGTGGCCACCAGGTCGGTCCCCACCACGAACCCGCTCCCCTCCTGGATGCGCCGGCAGGCCACGCCCTGCACCTTGACGGTGGACGCCGACACCCGGTCCACCATGGCGGCCGACAGCCCGACGCTGGAGGGCGGCGGCCCTGTCTCGGGGGCGGGCCGGAGGGAGTCGAACACCCGGGGGAAGGTGGTGTCGCCCACCAGCCGGCGCAGGGCCTCGAGCGTGTCCGGCGGGCGGGGCCCGATGCCGTCCAGGGTCCGGGCGATCGCCGACGTGCGGGCCTGGCGGGCGAAGGCGCCCGGCACGTCGGCCATGGCCGGGACCATGAACCAGGCCACGATGAGGATGCCCATCAGGCCGGCCACCGCCCCCACCACCCGGTCGAACATCCGGGCCGGGCCGAAGGGGATGGCCTTGCGCAGAGCCTGGCCGGCGAGCAGGCCGACGGCCTGGCCGATGAAGGCGCCCGCCACCAGCAGGCCGCCGGCGAGGAAGAACTTCCCCGTGGGGTCGGTGCCGCCGAAGGCCCGGAGGGCGGCGGGCAAGGACCGGGACGCCACGACCAGGCCCAGGCCCAGCCCCACCCACGAGGTGGCCCGGGCCAGAAAGCCCAGGCGGTACCCGCCGATCGCCGCCATCAGCATGGCGCCGATGAGGATGAGGTCGAGCCAGTTCACCGGACTTCTGGCGCCTGCTCGGGAGCGGCGCCCAGCAGGCGGGCCGACGTGAGGAACCCGGTGTGGGCGACCATGCGGTGGTCGGGGCGGACCGACTGCCCCTCGATGTGCCAGGTCCGGTTGAGGACCTCCACCGTCTCGGCCATGCCGAAGGCGCTGGCGTCGAGCGCCTCCCGCAGCTGGGCGACCTGGGTGATGGTGGGCAGGTAGGCCACGAAGATCCCGCCCGGGTGCAGGGCGCCCTCGGCATGCTTGACCACCCGCCAGGGCTCGGGGAGGTCGAGCACCACCCGGTCGAGGGCGGTCTCGTCGATGCCCTCGTACACGTCTCGCTCCTCGACCCGGTACCGGGCCAGGGCCTCGGCGCCCAAGAAGGCGGCCACGTTCTTCTGGGCCCGGGAGGCGAAGTCCGGGCGCAGCTCGTAGCCCACCACGTCGGCGCCGGCCCGCAGCAGGGTCATGGACAGGGCGCCCGACCCCACGCCTGCCTCCAGCACCCGTGCCCCCGGGAAGACGTCGGCCAGCATGAGGATGGGGCCGAGGTCCTTGGGATAGATGACCTGGGCGCCGCGGGGCATCTTCAACACGAACTCCGACAGTGTGGGTCGCACCACCAGGTAGCGGGCCCCGCCGGTGGCCGTCACGGTGACGCCCTCGGGCCGGCCCAGGATGGCCGCGTGCTCCACGTACCCGGCGTGGGAGTGGAACTGCCCGCCCTCCTCCAGGGTGACGAGGTAGCGCCGGCCCTTGCGGTCGAACAGCAGCGCCCGCTCGCTCGCCCCGAACGGCCGGCTCACGACGCCGCGCCCGACCCGGCGCGGGCCATGCGCCCCACCAGCTTGCAGAAGGCGCACAGCTCGTCGTCCGTGGTGGGCGCGCCGCACCCGGTGCAGGGCCGCAGGCCTTCCTGCTCGGCCACCGCCTCGGGCGTGAAGTGCTTGGACGCCTTGTCGAGGAAGCCGAAGTAGAAGGCGTTCTTCGACCCCGGCGACTGGTCCTCGATGGCGTTGAGCGCCTCTTTGTACCCGAGGTGCTTGTTTCCGACGGCGTTGGGGCACTCCTCGACGATGTAGTCGATCCCCCGGAGCACACACCAGGCCGCCGTCTCCCGCTCGCTGAGGCGTACCAGGGGCTTGACCTTGCGGGGGAAGCCGTGGGCCGCGGGCAGCACCGGCAATTGGCGGCCCAGGTACTCGGTGGACCACCGCAACACGTTGCCGAACAGCACGGCGGCCTCGTCGTCGAGGTTGTGGCCCGTGGCCACCACGTCGTACCCGCCGTCGATGGCCGCCTTGTTGAACAGGTGGCGCTTGGACAGGCCGCACGCCGAGCACGGCACCCGGCGGGTGACTTCGGCGGCGCCGGGGATGTCGAACCCGTACTCCCCGGGGATGTCGATCTCGACCAGCGTGGCCCCCCGCCGCTGGGCGAAGGCCCGGGCCAAGCGGCCCGATTCGTCGCTGTAGTCGCCGATGCCGAGACCGAGGTACAGCCCGTCGGCGCGGTAGCCGAGGTCGAGCAGCATGTCCCAGAGGGCCAGGGAGTCCTTCCCGCCGGACACGGCCACCAGCACCTTGTCGCCGGGCTCGATCATCTCGAAGTCCTCGATGGCCTTGGTGACCTGGCCGAGGGCGAAGACGGTGTAGCACGGCGGGCAGAACGCGGCGTTGTGGCGCCGTAGCTCGATGACCGCCGGGCCCCGGCAGCGACGGCATTTCACGTCGCCCCTCCCGAGATGACGGGCCGGACCTCGACCTCGTCGGCGTCGCCGAGCAGGGCATCGCCGGTCACCAGCGCGTCGCCCCGGATGACAAGGACCGACTCCCGGTTGACGTCGAGCCGCTCCAAGAGCGCGGAGACCCGCAACGGACCGGCGATCTCGACTTCGCGGCGGGGATTGCGGAGGAGGACCTTCACGCCCCCATCATCGCGGTTCGTTGGCCACGATGATGGCCGTCCCGACCGGCAATTCCTCCCGGAGCACGACCTCCTCCTCGCTGCCGCCGAGCTTCTTGAGGACGCGCACCAGCAGGCCGGCCCCGCCCAGCACGAGCCACACCCGGCTGCCGCCCAGCAGCCCCTTGCGGAAGCCGTTGCGCAGGAGGAAGCGAATCACTCGGAACCGGCCATCAGACGCGGCGGACTTCCACGATGGTGGTCTTCTTCCGGCCCTTGCGCCGGCCCAGCAGGTAGGCGACGCTCACCAGCACGATGGCGCCGGCCACGGCCGCGGCCAGGGCATAGGGCTTGGCCGCCTCGCCCGTGCTCTCGACCTCGCCCTTGATCTCGTGGAGCTTGGCCTCGATGTCGGCCCGGCTGATCTTCTTCTCGGTCGTCGCAGCCACTGCTAGCTCCTCGCCTTGCGCTTCTTGGACCCGATGGCCCGGGCCGCCAACCCGGCGAAGATGCCGCTCAACACCAGCGTGCCCGCGTACGGCACCCAGGTGAGGCTGCCGGTCAGGTGGTCGGCCGTCTCCGTCTGGAGGAACCGCAGCAGCCCGAGGACGAGCAACGGCAGGCCCACGCACAGCAGCAGCGACCCGCCGATGCCGAAGGCCAGGAACCGGCCCAGTTGCTTGATGGGATCGAGCGTCTCCTGCTTGAAGTAAGCGACCACGAGCTGCCACAGCTCGGTCGCCTCCGTCATGAGGCTCTTGTTGGCTTGGGGCACACGTCCTCCGCGACTCCGGCACTCAGGGACTCCGGTACTCAGGGACTCGGGCACTCGGGCACTCGGAATGCGCCTTCCTATCCCCCCGAGAGCCGGTAGGCAAGCATGTCGGAGACCTCGGTCGCCAGTTCGGCGAGGAGGCGGAGGCGTTCTGCCGCGTGATCCCGCTCCAGCACCTGCTGCTGGTCGAAGGGGCTGAGGGGGGCGACGGCGGCCAGCTGCCACGTCGCCACCCGGCGCTCGTCGGACAGGGTGACGGTGGCCGGTGGCGCCGGTTCGCCCAGCTCGGTCTTCAGGGCGAGCGCCCGCCGTACGGCCCGCTCGGCCTCGGTGAACAGATCCTCGTCGATCTCGTCGTCGCCCGTGTCGTCGAGGTCGCCGACCAGGGCGACCGGGTAGGGGTCGTCGGGCAGCCACGTCGACACCTTGATGCGCCGGCCCCCCACCGCGGCCACGGCCCAGCGCCCGTCCGGGTACTCGGCCGCCTCCACGATGCGGGCGACCGTACCCGTGCGGAAGCGAGCGTCGCCGCCCCCGACCTCGTGGCCCCGCTCGATGAGGACGACGCCGAACTCCTTGCCCACGCGCAGGCAGTCCTTCACCAGGGCCCGGTAGCGGGGCTCGAAGACGTGCAGGGGCAGGTACACGTGCGGAAAGAGCACGGTGCCCAGCGGGAACATGGGCAGGGGAACGATGGGGGCGTCGGCTTCAGGCTGGTCGCTCACGGTGCCAGCTCGTCGGGCTTGGGGGCGTCGGGGTACCGGGCCAGAGCGGCGCCCACCTGCTCCTGCAGGGCCCGGCCCACGGCGTCCCTGGGCAGCTCGTTGGCCACCATCGAGAAGGACAGCTGGTCGACGAAGCCGGACAGCGCCGCCACCCCGGTGAGCGACCCCGTCTTGGCCCGGAGCCGTCCCGCTGCCGGATTGTTCTTGAACCTGTCGAACAGGGTGCCGTCCTTGCCGGCGACGGGCAGCCCGGCGGCCAGTTCGGCCGGGTGTTTGCCGGCGGTGAGGGCGACGAGCAGGAGACCGCACGTGGCCCGGTCCGAGCGGTCGAGCCCCGACCCGTCGACCGACACAAGCTGGTTGACGGCCAGGTGGAGCGACGCCATGTGGTTGCGGATCACGCTCACCCCGGCCGCCGTGGTGGCCTGGCCGACCACCCGCCGGCCCAGCTCGCGGGTGAGGAGCTCGGCCGTGGTGTTGTCGCTCTCCTTCAACATCTCGGCCACCAGGTCCTTGACCGGCAGCGAGTCGATCGACGTCACCACTGCGCCGCCCTTGGGGGCCGTGGCCGCACCGGGCGGGCCGTCGACGGCCACGCCCCGGGCCGCGAGCAGGTTGGTGAGGACGGCGGCCGCGTGCACGGCCGGGTTGTCGGCGTTGGCCGGCCGCTGGGGCTTGAACTGGACCTCGCCGTCGTTGACCACCAGCGCGCCCAGGGGGGCGACCTCGGCGTCGGTGACGTAGGTGGGCTTCCACGTGGGCAGGTAGCGCAGGGTGTCGTACCTGCTCTCGTCGCCCACGACTCCGCCGGTCACGCGGCGCACGCCCGCCGCCACCAGCTTGTCGGCCAGCTGCTCGAAGGGCGTATGGGGATGGGGCTGATACTTGTCGGCGGCCACGTAGTCGGCCGTCTCCAGCAGGGGGTCGCCCCCACCCACCAGCCACAGCGGGCCGTTGACGACGCCGCCGGGTGCCGGTGCCGCCGCGGCCCGGACCTCGGTGCGGAGGCGTTCGTTCGGGTCGATGGTGTCGAGGACGGTCACGGCCGTGAGGAGCTTGAGGTTGGAGGCGGGCAACAGCTCCATACCCGGGTTGCGCTCGTAGACGACCCGGTCCCCCTCGTGGACCACCAGGCAGCTGCGGTCCCGGGCCCCGGCCAGCGCGGGGTCGGCGAAAGCGGCATCGAGCTGCTTGTCCAGGCGCAGGTCCCCCACCGTCTGGGTGATGAGGGCCGGCACCCGGCGGGCGGACAGGAGTGGCGCCTTGGGGGCGGGGATGTCGGCGGTGGTGGCTGCGGGCGCGGCCGGTTGCCGCACGGCGAGCGATCCGGCGACGAGCGTGACCAGGGCGAGGAACACGGGAAACAACCACCGCCGCATCGGCGTGGAGGCTAGAGGCGTGCGGGTCGGCGGGGGGCGCGGGCTACGATCTTCACGTTCACGTCAACTTCTTGATTTGGAAGAAGGCGCCCCCATGGACCGACCCGACCGCTACCGGTGGACCGCTCTGTCGAACACGACCCTCGGCGTGTTCATGGCCACGCTCGACTCGTCCATCGTCATCATCTCCCTGCCCGCCATCTTCCGGGGCATCCACCTGGAGCCGCTGCAGCCCGGGAACATCGGGTACCTGCTGTGGCTGTTGATGGGCTACCTCGTCGTCACCGCCGTCCTGGTGGTCACCTTCGGCCGGGTGGGTGACATCTTCGGCCGGGTGCGCATGTACAACGCCGGGTTCGCCATCTTCACCCTGGCATCCATCGGGTTGTCGCTCACCTGGAGCACGGGCAGTGCCGGGGCCATGGAGCTGATCGTCATGCGGGTGGTGCAGGGCATCGGCGGGGCGTTGTTGATGGCCAACTCGACCGCCATCCTCACCGACGCCTTCCCCGTGGAACAACGGGGCATGGCCATGGGCATCAACATGATCGCCGCCATCGCCGGGTCGTTCATCGGCCTGCTCCTCGGCGGGGTCCTGGCCGACATCAACTGGCGGCTGGTGTTCTGGGTCAACGTGCCCTTCGGCCTGTTCGGCACGGTCTGGGCCTACACGAAGCTGCGGGAACTGGGGCAGAAGGCGTCGGCCCGCATCGACTGGTGGGGCAACGTCACCTTCGCCGCCGGCCTCATCCTCATCCTCATCGGCATCACCTACGGCATCCAGCCCTACGGCCACCACACCATGGGCTGGACGGGACCGTGGGTCCTGTCCGAGCTGATCGGCGGCACCGTGCTGCTCACCCTGTTCTGCTGGATCGAGACCCGGGTCGAGGACCCCATGTTCGACCTCACGCTGTTCCGCATCCGGGCCTTCGCCGCCGGGAACGTGGCCACGCTCCTGTCGTCCATGGGGAGAGGTGGGCTGCAGTTCATGCTGATCATCTGGCTGCAGGGCATCTGGCTCCCGCAGCACGGCTACAGCTTCGAGCGCACGCCCCTGTGGGCCGGCATCTACATGGTGCCCATCACCGTCGGGTTCCTGGTGGCCGGTCCCATCTCGGGCTGGCTCTCCGACCGGTACGGCGCCCGGCCCTTCGCCACGGGCGGGATGGTGGTGGCCGCGCTCACCTTCTTGGGGCTCATGCTGCTGCCGGGCGATTTCCGCTACCCCGTGTTCGCCGTCCTGTTGCTGCTGAACGGGATCGGGTTCGGGCTGTTCGCCGCCCCCAACACCACGGGGATCATGAACAGCGTGCCCGCCCGCCAGCGGGGCGCGGCCTCGGGCATGCGGGCCACGTTCATGAACAGCGGGATGGTGCTGTCCATCGGGCTGTTCTTCTCGCTCATGATCGCCGGGCTGGCGGCGTCCCTGCCCGTCTCGCTGTCGCGCGGGCTGGTGGCCCAGGGCGTGCCCGGCGACGTGGCCCAGCGGGTGGCGTCGCTGCCGCCGGTGGGGAGCCTGTTCGCCGCCTTCCTCGGCTACAACCCCATGCGCACCCTGCTCGGGCCGCGGGTGCTCGGTGCGCTGCCGGCGGACAAGGCCGCCTACATCACCGGCCGGTCGTTCTTTCCCAAGCTCATCACCCAGCCGTTCATGCACGGCCTGCGGATCGCGTTCACGTCGTCGGTGGTGATGTGCTTCGTCGCGGCGGCGGCATCGTGGATGCGAGGCGGGCGCTACGTCCACGCCGAGGACACCGAGACGTCGGGCGAGGCCCTGAGCGAGTCGGTGCCCGAGGAGTGGGTCCCCGCGTGAGCCGGGCGGCGGCGGCTCACGCGGGGCTCCCGGGGGCCGGGCCCGGCCCGGCCCCCGTGGGTCCGGCCGCCCTGCGCATCGGCGAGGCCGCAGCCCTCGTCGGCGTGTCCACCCGCACGCTGCGCTACTACCAGGAGCTCGGGTTGGTGGCGCCCTCGGGGATCACCAGGGGCGGGGCTCGGCGCTACTCCGAGGCCGACGTGGCCCGGTGTCTGCGGGTGCGGGAGTTGCAGCACCTCATGGGGTTCGACCTGGACGAGATCCGGACCATCGTCCACGCCGAGGACCGCATCAGCGAGTTGCGGGCCGAGTGGTTCGCGGCCCAGAAGCCGGCCCGCCGGCGGGCGATCCTGCGCGAGGCCATGGTGCTCAACGACCGGCTGCAGGACCAGGTGCACGACAAGGCGGTGCGCCTGGACGCCTTCCTGGGCGAGCTGGAAGCCAAGGCCGCCCGCTACCGCCAGCTCAGTACCGAGCTCGACGCCGAGCCCTGAACCGGCTTTGCACGAGAAGTCGCCGGACGCATCGCCTGACGGCGCGTTCATTGTGCGCAACTCGCGAAGGGCGCGCATTGCTGCACGAGAAGCGACGGCGCTCGGTTGGCTACCCGCCGCGTTCTCGTGCGAAGCCCCCTGAACCCCCCTGTTCGTCTCGGCGCCCGTCTGGTACGACGCCGGGCTGGACGACGATGTCGTCGGCAATCAGCGTTGACCGCTCCTGCGCAATGCTGGGCCGGCGGCGTGGAACGTCGCGCGCTGGTCGCCCCCTGCTACGGGTTGTCCAGGTTGAACGTCGTTGACTGGCTGATGGGTTGGGTGGTGTCGCCTCCCCAGCGGGTTTCGGCCCGGTACGTGCCAGCCGGCGCCTGATTGCAGGGTTGATTGGCGGTCTGGCACAGCTTTTGGTTCCAATTCCACGTGGAGCTTCGCTTTTCGCCTGGCCCGAGGGGGGTTGTGTGTGCTGAGCCCTCAGCTCTGACCCCCATGGCCCACTGTGGGTTCCCGTTGCTGTCGCGCACGATGGCGTCGGTGAGCGCGGGTGCGTAGCAGGGGGTAGAGGACTTGTTCTGGATCGTGGCGGTGACGGCGACGTTCTGGCCGAGGTGGTAACTCGGCTGGTCCGTGGCGACGACGACGGTGAGCGCGCTCGGCGTGCAGTCCTGCGCTGGCGCGGTGGTCGTCGTCGTCGTGGCTGGCGGGGCCGTCGTGATCGGGTGACTGGTCGTCGTGGACGTCGCTGGAGCGGCGGTCGTCGTCGTGCCGGCTGGCGCGGCGGTGGTCGATGGGACGTTCCCCGTGGTGGTGGTCGTTTGATCAGTGGCAGGGGTCACGACCCGGGTTTGCTGCGCCGAACCGTGTGCGAGCGCGGCGGTCAGGGGCACGGCGAGAGCGATCACGGCCACGGCGGGGACGGCACGGGCCACGAGAACGCGGCGGCGGTAGAGCCGGCGGCCGCGAGCTTGAACGAGGCCGAGAACCTCGGCGGGCGAGAGCCCAGAGTGCATGTCAAGGTCGGTTAGGCGGTCCACGGAACTGTGTCCTCCTCGGTCGTGGCGATCGCTGAGCGGATCGCCATGAGTCCCCTGGTGAGGTGTGTCTTGACCGTCTCTGACGACAGTCCGAGCAAGTGGCTCACTTCAACGCGCGTGAAGCCTTCGAGGTGGCAGAGGACGACGATCTCCCTCTGACGCGGCGGCAGGTTCTTCAATGCAGCCACGAGAGACACATTGGCGCTCACCTGCTCGTCAAGGGGCGGACGATCGCTGGCAGGGTCGCGGGGCAAGACCCACACCCGGCGCCGCCGGAGCCCGTCGAGGGCCAGGTTCGTCGCCACCCGGACGACCCACGCGGCCAGATAGTCCGTGCCAGACAGCGTGGCCCATCGGGCATAGACGCGTGCCAGTGATTCGGCCGCCACGTCCTCGGCAGCCACCGGGTCGCAGAGGATGCGGAGGGCCGCCCGCTTCGCTTTCGGGAAGCAGGTAACGAAAACCTCCTCGAAGCCCTGGTGGTCCAGCTGGTTGTTCACGGCGTCCTTACAACGGATGCGGCCCCGGTTTGGGGGACAGGAGGCTCGAGAGAAATCTCACGATGTGGAAGGGAGCCCCATTCTCCCGCTGCGGCGGGAGAATGGGGCGCTTGGTTGACCACCTGCCAGACCGCTTACGTGAGCGAGACCACCACGCTGATGGTGGTGGACGAGCAGATGCCTTGGCCGCAGGCAGTCGCCGTTGCCACGAAGGTCGGGGCGCCCGTGTACGTGAGTGGCGCCGAGAACGTCAACATGGATTGTCGCGAGGACGACGCCGGGAGTATGTACGACTGCGGCACGATCGAGGCACTGACGCCACTGGGCACCCCGCTTACGCTCCACGTGGTGTTGGCCCAGTAGGTGTCGTTGGAGGCGACGGTCAGCGTCGTTGATCCGGAGCTTCCTCTCGCGAACGTCACCGCCTGCGGCGACGAGCTGGCCGAAAGGTTGGGCGGCGACGGAACACCGGCGACGGCGATGGCATCGAAGGTTCCGCCGGTGCCCTGGCCATAGTTGGTCTCTCCCAGGGCGGGAGCGGTGCGCCCGTCGGTGGCGATGGTCACGACCCGGTTGGAGATGGGGTCACGGCCCATCTGGATGGTGTTGCCGATCCCGGTCGCTCCGATGGCGGCAGCGTCACCGAAGGCGTAGACGGTGCCGTCGTTACCGGCAATCCAGTACCCGTGCCCGGAGGTCGTGGACTTGATGCTCCGCGCAGGCTGGGAACCGGCGGGAATGCCCCCGCCGTACCACGACGAGCCCACAGGGTAGGAGTACACCTGGCCCAGGTTGTTGATGATCCAGTACCCCGAGCCGTCCGGCTTGGCAGCGATCCCGGTGCCGTAGGCGCCGGGCGGGAACGAGCCGTTGGCCGACCCGTAGAACGGCGCGCCGGGGCTAGGGAAGGCGAAGATGCCTCCGTCTGAGCCGAGAATCCAGTAGGCGGTTCCGTCGGGGTCGGGCGCCATCGCCGGGGTGTTGCAACCGGCGCACAGGTATGGGGCGGCCGAACCGTAGAACGGGGCGCCCGGATTCGGGTAGGCGTACACCCCGCCGTTCGAGCCGAGAATCCAGTAGCCGGTCCGCTTCGGCGGGATCAGCTCGATGTCCGTGGCGTGGTAGGTCGGGTAGTTGACGGCGTTGTTCACATTCGCGCCGCCGTAGTAGGCGGCGTTGAGGTGGTTATTCGAGCCGTAACCCCCGAGCCCGTACACGGCGCCGTTGTCCTGTACGAGGTAGTAGCCCTGCGTGTTGGGCGGGTACATGTTCCGGAAGCCGGCGGCGTCGCCCCAGCCGAGATTTCGCCACACCTGGCCCGCCGGCGTGCAGGGCCGCATGATTTGGTTCGTGTCGGAGATGTGATCGAACCGACGCTGTGACCGACTTCGTGCATGAACATGCCGATGCTGTCGACCTGGTTGCTCGCCGGCAGGTTGTTGCCGGTCGAGAACTGGCCCTGCTTCGCCGCGTTAACGATGACGTCGCTCTCGGCGGCCGTGCCCCCTGGGCGCTGCAACCAGTACGTCTCCGCCCAGGCGCTCGGGTCGTTCGCGGTGCCGTAGCCGACCGTGTTAAGGCCGTCGCCGTGGTTCGTGGCGTCGGCGGTGGTCAACCCAGTGTCCACGATGGTCAGCGTCCCGCCCGTCTGATTCCATCCGAAGATCGCCGAGTCAAAGCCGGCCTGGAGGGCCTGCGCCCCCGAATTGACCCCGAACGCCAAGGCAGGTCCGCTTTGGACGAAATGGCCGTACGCGCCGTTCTCCAATACGTACCCGGAGAAGCCGGCGACGCCGCCGTTGCAGTTCACGCTCACTGCCAGGGCCGTCGGATCGGCGTGGAAGAGCGGGTTGTCCTTCTTCTCGCCGTTCGGCCCGCCGGGGACGAGCCGCTTGAACACGCCGGTCGAGCCGTAGACGGTGCGGTACGTGCCGTCCGGCTCTTTGGTGAGGAACAGAACGGCGTCGTCGCCACTGTAAAGATCGGGGCTGAGAGACGAATGGAGGAAGTCCCCGTTTGGCATGAAGCCACCCGGCTCTCTGACCGTGATCTTCTGGCCGGCCGTGGCCCCCTTGAGGCCACCGGTGATCGTGACCGGCACAAGCGTGTCAACCGGCGCGGCGCGGTCGCCGGGCACGCTGTGCGAGCCATCTTCGACATGGACGACCACCGCGACATCGGCCAGGTCGATCAGCTTGCGATTGTCGGTCGGTGGCACCGACGGCTGATCCGGCGCCGCTGCTCGTGCGGCGGGAACCAGTCCGGCAATGATCGCCAGGCTTGCGGTGGTGCTCACCATCCACCGTCGCCCTCGCCGCGCTGAACGCAAGCAGCGACGAAGGCCTGGCCCGGCTGATGCGGCTGCTGCTGATCGCACCTTCATTCTCTTCTCTCCTGTTGATTGACAGTTGTTCAGCCCCACACGCAATCGTCCGGGGAAGTCGCGTGCGGCTCAGTCGGCAGGCGTGCCCGAACCGCAGTCGGGGGCAGACCCAGGACCCCAACGGGCCAAGAGACCGCTCAGAGAGCGCGTTGAAGTAGACCGCGGCTCATGACGGGAGGATGCGAGCCACACGCGGGCGACGGGCAATTGGGACAGCTGGACGCCGGGCGCACGAAGGTTCCGACTGTTGCTGCCTCCGGGTCCGGTGAGCCTTGAGCGACGTAGCAACGACCTCGGGCACTGGATGGCGGCACGTGTGGGGTTACGTCGTGTCCAGCTTCCCCTCCCTTCCGAGTCCAAGCCCCGTCGTCGCCCGACCCGGGAGCCCTGTGGCTCGCCGCCCAGATGGTTTCTTGCCTGCATCCACCACATCACCCGTAGTACGAGCGAGTAGCGAAAAAGTGTCAAAGAAATTTCGCACGGCGTCAGATGCGGACAGGCCAAGCGCTCACACCTGCGCTCAATCCGCAAATGGGGTGCCGCAAACGCACCCACAGCGATGAATGGAATTCGCGATGCACACAAGCGGGTTGTCGACCGTAATCTGGCCGGCTCCGCGCCTGCGATCCGTTGATTGCCGGTTTGCAGCTCGACCCGGCGCGCCGGGCGGGTATGGACACCAGGCCGACGGCACCGCACCAACTCCCGCCAATGGTGGAGCCGAAACGCGCCAGGACGTGGCAAGGCGGATCGCATCGGAAGTACCGGTAGCGCGACCAGCGTCGACCCATTCGGACCCCTGCCGGACTCGAATGTGCCTCGACGAGCCCGCCGTGCGACCCGGAGATCGGCCACAAGACACCCCAGGCCGAGGACGGCACCGACTCCCACGGTCGCGAAGAACCACGGGGGGCGTGCGCGCCCTCGTCGACCTACGAACCGAAGGCGCGTGTCAGAAACGACCTCGGCGCCGCCCTCACCGAACCTCAGCGCCTTGGTGTTTCGCTACAGGTACCGGAACCGGTTGTATCGCCGTTCGAGCGCGGCCAACGCGCCGCTCTAGTCCCGGGAGGTGAGGAGGTAGGTCGAGCTGGCCTTGGCCACCAGGCGGCCGTCGCCGTCCACCACCTCGGCCTCCACGAAGGCGGCCCGGGAGCCGCCCGAGATCACCACGGCCGTGCACGTCAGCTCCGAGCCCACCCGCACTGCCTTCAGAAACGACACCTTCATCTCCGCGTTGGCCGAGAACACCTTGCGGTCGAGCCCGGCCGCGTAGGTGACCGACGAGGCGCCCATGGCCGAGTCGCACAGGGCGGCCACGAAGCCCCCCTGGACGATGCCGACCGGGTTGGCGAAGCGCTCGTCCGCCAGCATGCGCCACACCGTGCGGCCGGGCGTCGACTTCTCGATGCAGACCATGCCCAGCGTCAAGTCGCAGTTGGGCGGGACCTGGACTCGCGTGTCGAGCGGCGGCACGGCTAGGGCTCCAGGGCGGCGCGGAAGAACGAGCGGATGTGGTCGAGCCGCTGGCCCAGGGCCTCCTCGCCCAGCGGATCCCGGTCGAGCAGCGCCTCGAGGAACGGCAGGTCGCTGAAATAACTGAGCAGGGCGCCGTAGCCCGTGAGCAACAGCTGCTGCGGATCGTGCCGGCGGAACCGCCCGGCCGTCATCTCCTTCTCGAAGAACCCGCACGCCTTGTCGAACAATGGTTTGAGGGCCTCGCCGAGCGAGATGCCCAGGTGGGGCCCTCCGTCCAGCGCCTCCCGGCGTACCAAACGGACGAACTGCGGGTTCTCCCGGAAGAACCGGAAACCGGCCGTGATCACTCGGTCGACCTGCTCCCAGCCGTCCTTGGGCCTGCTGATGGCGTCGTCGACCCGCACGAACCAGTCGACCATCGACGCGTGGAACACCTCGCGGTACAAAAGCTCCTTCGAGGCGAAGTGGTGCAGCAGGCTGGGGCGGCGGATGCCCACGGCCTCGGCGATCTCATTGAGCGACGTCCCCTCGTATCCATGCTCAGCGAAGAGGCGGAGGGCCTCGGTGAGGATGACTTGGCGCGTCGAGATCGTGGCGGGGGTTGCGATGAGGCCGAGGGTACTGTGCCATTCGTCTCCTGCGGTGCTCTACCGACTGGTAGGTAGGCCAGGACTGGCGTACCGTGGCCACCATGCCCTCGGTTCTTTCCGCCCTTCTCGCAGCATTGGTGGTGAGCCAGCTCGCCCTCGCCGCCACCACCGTCTACCTCCACCGCACGCTCAGTCACCGGGCCCTCACCCTGTCCCCCGGGGTCGCCTTCGGGTTCCGGGCCCTGCTCTGGATCACCACCGGCATCCGCCCCCGGCAGTGGGTCGCCGTCCATCGCAAGCACCATGCCTATACGGACGTGCCCGGGGACCCCCACTCCCCGATCCTGGAGGGCTTCGCCAAGGTCCAGTTCAACAACGTGGGCCTGTACCGGCGGGTGGCCAAGGACCAACTGACCGTCCGCCGCTACGCCCGGGACCTCCCACCCGACCGCTGGGACACCCTGTTCTTCGACCACGCCCTGGCCGGCCTGGCCATCGGCATCGGCGTGCTGTGCCTGACCTTCGGCTGGAAGCTGGGCCTGCTCGCGGCCGCCGTCCACACGGTCACGTACCTCATGCTGAACGCGGCCATCAACGCCGTCGGCCACATGTGGGGGCGCCAGCCCCACGCCAACCTGGCCCGCAACAACCAGTGGCTGGCCTGGATGACGGTCGGCGAGGGCCTCCACAACAACCACCACGCCGCCCCCACGTCGGCCCGGCTCGCGCTCCAGCGGGGCGAGATCGACCCCGGTTGGTGGGTCGTGCGCTTCCTGATGCGCCGGGGTTGGGCCGAGGTGCGCCACGACACGGTCCACCTCAAGGCCGCCTGAGCATTCTCGTAACGCTCACGCCGCCATAGTGGGCGCCGGCGTTACGAGAACGGTCGGTGTGGGCGGGGGGCGGCCGCCTGCGACCTAGCGTGCACGCCCATGGACATCGTCTCCGCCCTCTTCGTGGAGAACATCAACCTGCGCCCCGTGCCCGGTCCGTCCACGCGGATCGACCTCACCGGCATCATGTTCTCCCTGCCCGCCCCGTCGGAGCCCCCCGTCACCCTCACCCCCCACCTCGTGGTCTTCGTCCGTTGCCGGCCGGACGAACCGGGTAACGCCATCCTCGAAGTGGTGTTCAAGGACGAAAAGGGCGAGGAGGTGGCGCGCAACGCGTCGCCGTTCACCGTGGAGCCGGGCAAGTTCACGTACCGGCTGGTGCGGGGCGAGCTGACCTACCAGGACTACGGAACCATCGAGGCCCACTGCCGCATCGACCGGGGCGACTGGCTGGTCGTACCGCTCACGCTGCTGCCCCCGGCCTGACCGAGATGCCGTTCGCCTCCGCCCTCTCCGTGCACCCGGTGCCGGCCATTGCCGTGGGCGAGGCCGCCGGGCAGGTGCTCGAGGCGCTGGGCCCCGAGCCCGACCTGGTCGCCCTCTTCGTCACGCCCCACCACGGCGGGGCCCTGGAGGACGTGGCCAGCGCGGTGCGGAGCATCCTTCAGCCGCGCACGCTGTTCGGCTGCGCGGCGGTGTCCGTGCTGGGCGTGCGCCAGGAGGTGGAGGATGAGCCCGGGATCAGCGTGTGGGCGGCTCGGTTCGGCGACCGGGCCCAGGTGGCGCCCGCCCGCTTCCCCGACCCGGCCGCCGGCGAGCCGCCCTTCGAACCCAGCGCCCTCCTGCTGGTGGGCGACCCCTACTCCTTCG
>DASRGI010000247.1:0-5754 GCA_035651095.1 Acidimicrobiales bacterium
GATCTGGGTGCGGAGGGACGGCAGCTTGGTGAGCCCGAGCGCCACCACCACGAGGAAGGGAGCGAGCACCACGCTGGCGTAGCGCGGCGCGAACCCGCTGCGGGCCACCACGCTGGCGGCCACCCCGACGAAGAGGGCGCCGAACGTCACCGATGCCAGCGGGGTGGCGGCCCGGTCGCCCGGCCAGGCCAGCTCGATGGCGCCGGAGTGGGCGGGCCGGCCGTACACGGCCACCAGGGCGAAGGCCAGGAACAGCAGGCCGAGGAACACGCCGGCGTCGTTGTTGCCGCCCGCGAAGTTGACGACGGCGCTGAAGACCTCGCGCAACCCGGGCGCCGCCGCCCACGGCGTCCCCGTGTGCTGCGACTGGTAGAGGAAGACCGGCGCCCACGGGAGGAAGAACACCACCGTCCCCACGGCGATGGCGATGACGATGGGCCACGCTCGCCGGGCCAGCATGGCCGCGGCCGCGGCCACGGTCAGGAAGAGGGCCCAGTAATGGGTGAGCACGAGCAGGCCGGCGAGCACGCCCACGGCCACGAGGGGCCCGGGCCGGCGCAGGTCGTCCAACGCCCGCTCGAAGGCGAGGATGCCGAGCAGCACCAGGAAGATCACCAGCGTGTACATGCGCGCCTCGGTGGCGTACCGCACGGCGAAGGGCGATACGGCCACGAGGAGAAGCGTGAGGTTGGCGGCCCGGGGTCCGGCCAGGCGGCGGCCCACCAACCACACGAGGGGGAGCGACCCGACGGCGAGCACGGACGACAGGGCGCGGGCCGCGAAGTCGCTCGTGCCGAACACCCGCATCCACACGTGGAGGAGCCCGTAGTAGAGCGGGGGTGCGCCGTCGTGGCGCAGGGCGCCGGGCAGCTTGGCCAGCGGGAGCTTGGCGATGTTGACGGTGAGGGCTTCGTCGAGCCACATGGCCGACGGTGTCCAGACGCGCATGGCCACGCCCAGGAGAACGACGGCAACGGCCGCCGGCGTGACCCAGCGCGGCAGCGTGGTGGAGGAAGGGGGGTTGGCCTGCCGCATGGCCGGGGGAGCATGCCACGAGCGGGTCCCCGTGCCCCAAGCAGGTCCTACGCTCCTCTCATGGACCGCCGGGCCGACCTGCGGGATGCCGCTGCCGTACAGCTGGCCAACTGCGCCGACAACGGATCGCCCACGTGGGCGGCCCTGGTGCAGGCCATGGCCGAGCGGCTGGACGACGCCGACCCGCCCATGGCCGTGCAACTGGTGCTCGACGACCCCCAGCCGGCGCTGGGGTCAGCCGTGTTCCTTCGCCTGTTCGGGGCCGTGCACCGGCTGGCCCTGGCCGACGAGTCGTGCCCGTTGCGAGCGTGGTTGCCGTCCACCGGCGGGGTGGTCGACGTGGCCCGCGCCGTGCCCACCTTCTTCGACGTGGTGGCCGAGCGAGCGGAGGCGTTGGCGCTCGACATGCAGGCCGGCGTGCAGACCAACGAGGTGGGCCGGGCCGCGTCGTTGTCGGCCGCGCTGCACTGGATCGGTGGTCCCGTCGTGCTGCTGGAGGTGGGGGCCAGCGCCGGGCTCAACCTGTGGCTCGACCGCTTCCGGGTGGAGGCCGGCGCGGTGGCGTGGGGCCCGCCCGGCTCACCCGTGCGGCTGGCCGGTCAGTTCTCCTCGGGCCGCCCGCCGGCCGGTCCCGTCGAGATCGTCGAGCGCCGGGGGTCGGACCTCAACCCGCTGGACGCCGGCAACGAGGGCGACCGCCGGCTGCTGCGCTCGTTCGTGTGGCCCGAGCACCACGAACGGAGGGCGCGCCTCGACGCCGCCTTCTCGGTGGCGGGGCCGCTGACCCTCGACCGGGCCGACGCGTGCTCGTGGTTGGGTTCGCAGTTGGCGGCGTTGCGGCCGGGCGCCAGCACCGTCGTCATGCACTCGGTGGTGATGCCCTACCTCAGCCGGGCCGAGCGGGACGAGGTGCGGGCCATCATCAGCGAGGCCGGGGAACGGGCGTCGGCCTCGGATGGCGCTCGCCTGGCGTGGCTCTCGTTCGAGCCCCGCGGCTTCGATCCCGACATGCACGTGGTGGTGTCGCGCTGGCCCGAGGGCGACCGCACGCTGGTGGCCCGGTCGCGGGCCCATGGCCAAGACGTGCGCTGGCTCGTCTAACGCGTGTAGGCGGCGAGAGGGGCGGGCACGGAGATGCCCGGGGGAAGGGTGGCGTCGGGCTCGGCCGCGCCGGCCGTCATGCCCAGGGGCAGGACGCCGGCCCACACCGGGAAGGCGAGGTCCTCGTCGGGCTCGACGGTGGGCCCGGTGCGGACCTTGGCCGAGGCGTCGTCCAAGTCGACGGCCAGCACGGCCGTCTTGCGCAGCTCGTCAGCCGTCACCGGCCGCAGGGTGGGCCACCGGCCGGGGACCACGTGCTCCACCAGGAGCTCGAAGGCGTGCCGCTTGCCGGCCTCGTCGTCGACGGCCCGGGCTTGCCCGTGGACCACCACGGACCGGTAGTTGAGGGAGTGGTGCATGGCCGAGCGGGCCAGCACCAGACCGTCGACCAGGGTGGCGGTCACGCACACCGGCGCACCCTTGTTCAAATCGCGTACGAACCCGGCCGCGGGTGAGCCGTGGAGGTACACCACGTCACCGTCGCGGGCGTGGAGGGTGGGCAGCACCACGGGCCGGCCGTCGCGCACCAGACCCACGTGGCAGTACAGGGCCTCGTCGAGGATGGCGTGGGCGGTGGCCCGGTCGTAGTCGGCCCGCTCCGGATGGCGGCGGACGCGGGCTCGCTCGGTGGGCATGGGGCCTGATGGTTGCAGGGCCGGGCCGGCGCAGCCACCGATTACTTTCGGCCCATGGCCGATACCGACCTGCTGCGCGACGCCATGCCCTTCACCCGCGCCCTCGACGCCCACACGGTGACGAGCACACCGGCCGAGGTGCGGGCCCGGCTGGACTGGCGGCAGGAGCTGTGCACCAGCGGGGGCGTGCTCCACGGCGGCGCTCTCATGGCCCTGGCCGACAGCACCGGCGGTGCGTGCGCCTTCCTGAACCTGCCCGACGGCGCCATCGCCACGACCACCATCGAGTCCAAGACCAACTTCCTGCGGGCGGTGCGGTCGGGGTGGGTGGAGGCGGTGTCGAAGCCGCTGCACGCCGGTCGCCGCGTCGTGGTCATCGAGACCGACGTGGTCGACGCCGAGGGCCGGTTGGTGGCCCGCACCACGCAATCGCAGGCCGTGCTCTTCCCCGAGTGAATTGCGGCTCTCCTGCCGACCCCAACCGTTCTCGTAACGCTGGCGCCGACTATGTCGGTCTGAGCGTTACGAGAACGGAGAATTCCGGGTGGCGCCCGGCGAGTGAATTGCGGTTCTCCCGCCCAGAAAACCCTTTCACCGCAAGGGCAATCGGCCGGTACGCTGAAGCGCTCCCCATGCACCTGTTCCGCTCCCGTCGCTTCGCGCTGCTCTTCGTCGGCCAGGCCGTCAACGGCATCGGCAGTTGGGCCGCGCTCATCGCCATGTGGGGCTTCGCTGCCTACCGCTTCGACTCCGACGCCAGCGGCATCGCCCTGCTGGCCCTGTGCTGGTCGGCGCCGTCCGTCGTCCTGGGGCCGCTGGCCGGTGTGCCCATCGATCGCATCGGGCCCCGGCGGGTTCTCATCCTGGCCTACCTCGGGTTGGCCGCCGCGGCCGTGGCCATGTCCACGGCCCGGTCGTTCCGCGAGCTCACGCTGT
The DNA here is from genome assembly GCA_035651095.1 of Acidimicrobiales bacterium. Lineage (GTDB taxonomy): Bacteria > Actinomycetota > Acidimicrobiia > Acidimicrobiales > JAUTXP01 > DASRGI01. The sequence continues at coordinate 3,708 of DASRGI010000247.1, forward strand.
TCGCCGTGCTGTACGGCGTGGGCAAGGCCTTTGCCACGCCCGCGGCCGACGCCCTCCCGCCGCGCATCGTCGAGCCCGGCGACCTGCTGACGGCCAACGCCCTCCTCGGCGCGGCCAGCGAGTCGGCCATCGTGTTCGGGCCGCTGGTGGCGGCGGCCGCCATCGCCGTGGCCGGGCTGCGGGCCGCCTTCCTGGTCGATGCCGCCACCTACCTCGTGGGCGTGGCCGTGGTCGTGCCCCTGCTGCTGTCACCCCTCGCGCCCCGGCCGCGCGAGCGCCTGCACCGGGAGCTGGGCGAGGGCCTGGCCCTGGCCGCCCGGCAACCGCTGTTGCGGTACGTGCTCACACTGTCCACGGCTGTGTTCCTGACATGGGCCGCCTTCTTGGTGGTCGAGCCCCTCTACGTGCGCGACGTCCTGCATCGGCCGCCGTCACAGTTCGCACTGTTCCAGGTGGCGTTCGGCGTGGGCCTGGTGCTCACCGGCCTGCTGTTGCCCCGCCTGGGCGAGCGGGCGGTGGGGCCGCGGTCGCTGGCCGCCGCCGTGCTGCTGTCGGGGCTCACCGCCGGGCTGTACATCGGCACCCACAGCGTCGTGTTCGCCTACGCCGGCATCTTCCTGTGGGGCGTGGACGTGGCCTTCTTCGGGGCCCCGTCCCGCACGCTGCTCCAGCGGGGCGCCCCCCTGTATGCCCATGGCCGGGTGCTGGCCCTCTACCGCACCATGCACTCCGTGGCCGACGTGGTGGCCCTGCCCCTCACCGGCCTGTTCGTGGGCGCCGTGGGCGTGCAGAAGGCCGGGCTGACGGTGGCGCTGGTAGCGAGCGTGGCCGGCGTGGTGGGCCTGCTCGCCGCGCCCCGTGTGGCGGGCCACGGCGCCGGGCCGTCCGCCGTGCTCGCCCCTGCGGCCTGAGCCCCGAGCCGGTTTCCGTGCAGAAGCGCTTCACCCGGCCTTGCCCAGGGACGCGGCGGGCGGCTGACCGGACGCCGAGCGCCATCGTCGTGTGCGCAGCCATGCGCACTCTCCGCGAGTTGCCGCACACGAAGGACGCGCCGTCAGGCGATGCGTACGGCGACTTCTCGGGCAAGGCCGCTTCACCCCCTGACGCGCCTCTGCACGCTCGCCGGCCCCGAAGGGGCCGAGGGTGTCAAATGGCCCATATGGGGGTACATCGCCAAGGCCCGCTGCCCACCGGCGGGTCGGCCTGGGGCTCCTGAGCACCTCGGGCACTCGAGCAAGGAGAGTTGGATGCGGATTCGCAAGCTCGGCCTGGTCGCGTCCCTGGGTTGTGCGCTGGCGTGGGCCATGGGACCCGCGGCCGCCGGGGCGTCGTTCACGGAGGGTCCGATCATCGCCGTGAACGCCAACCAGTCCAACAACTGGTCCGGGTACAACCAAGGTGCGTTGGAGCCCGGCAAGGGACCCTTCACCCAGATCTCAGCCGACTGGAGCGTGCCCACGGCCACCCAGCACACGGCCAACCGGGCCGAGTCGTCCTCCGTGTGGGTGGGCATCGGCGGTGGGTGCCTGGAAACCTCGTGCACGGCCACCGACAACACCCTCATCCAGGCCGGCACCGAGCAGGACGTGAGCAAGTCGGGGACGGCGAGCTACTCGGCGTGGTGGGAGATCATCCCTGGGCCGAGCATCACCATCACCAACATGGCGGTGCACGCGGGCGACGCCATGCACGTGGACATCCGTGAGGTGGTCCCGCTGTCCAACGTGTGGACGATCACGGTGAAGAACGTCACCCGCAACCAGACCTTCACGCAGACGGTTCCGTACTCGTCGACGCACGGTACGGCTGAGTGGATCGTGGAGACCCCGCTCCTCATCGGCACCAGCGGCACCGGCTTCTCGGCCATGCCCAACCTGAGCGGCGCCGGGTTCAGCAACGCCACGGTCAACAACGCGGCGGCTGGCCTGGTGGTGGCCGAGGAGATGCAGCTGGTGGACACCTCGGGCAACGCCATCGCCACGCCGTCGGCGCCGTCGGGCGGGACCGCCTTCTCGGTGTGTACCTACAGCTCGAGCTGCTAGCGACG
>DASRGI010000248.1:0-31875 GCA_035651095.1 Acidimicrobiales bacterium
GTGTGCAGAAGTGCGTCAGGGGGTGAAGCACTTCTGCACCTAGCGCGGCGGCGGGCGGGTCGGTACACTCAGTCCCACTGTGTCCGCTGTCCGCACCCTCGTAGCCATTATTCAGTAGCGCACGCCGATCCCGGTGTGCGCTTTCCGACCGTCCACGCAGTGGGCGGTTTTTCATTTCCCGAGAGGATGTTCGTGAGTCACAAGGTCGCAGTCATCGCCGGTGACGGCATCGGCCCCGAAGTGGTGGGCGAGGCGCTGAAGGTCGTGCGCGCCGCGGGCGTGGAGCTGGACACGGTCGACTACGACCTCGGCGGCGCCCGGTACCTGGGCACCGGCGAGGTCCTCCCCGACGAGGTGCTGGACGAGCTGCGCCGCTTCGACGCCATCTTCCTCGGCGCGGTGGGCACGCCCGAGGTGCCGCCCGGCGTGCTGGAGCGAGGCCTGCTGCTCAAGCTCCGCTTCGAGCTCGACCTGTACGTGAACCTGCGCCCCTTCCACGCTCCGCCCAAGGTCGACATGTTCGTCATCCGGGAGAACACCGAGGGCACGTACGCAGGCGAGGGCGGCTTCCTCCGCAAGGGCACGCCCCACGAGATCGCCACCCAGGGCTCGGTGAACACCCGCATGGGCGTGGAGCGTTGCGTGCGCTTCGCCTTCGACCTGGCCCAGTCCCGGCCACGCCGCCACCTCACACTGGTGCACAAGACCAACGTGCTCACCTTCGCCGGCGACCTGTGGCAGCGCACGTTCGACGACGTCAGCGGCGAGTATCCCGACGTCACCACCGCCTACAACCACGTCGACGCCGCCTGCATCTACTTCGTGCAGTCGCCCGAGCAGTACGACGTGATCGTCACCGACAACCTGTTCGGCGACATCCTCACCGATCTCGGTGGCGCCATATCCGGCGGCATCGGGCTGGCCGCCTCGGCCAACCTCAACCCGGCCCGCACCGGCCCGTCCCTGTTCGAACCGGTACACGGCTCGGCGCCCGACATCGCCGGCCAGAACAAGGCCAACCCCTTCGCCGCCATCCGCTCGGCGGCCATGATGCTCGACTTCCTGGGCGAGGCCGCCGCCGCCGCCCGCATCGTCAAAGCCATGTCCGACGTCGCTGGGGCGTCGGGGTCCACGACCGATCTCGGCGACCTCGTCGCCTCACGAGTCTGAGGAGCAACCAATGCCGCTGACCGCTTCCGAGCAGATCTGGATGGACGGCGAGCTCGTCCCCTGGGACGACGCCAAGATCCACATCCTCACCCACACGCTGCACTACGGCTTCGGCGTGTTCGAGGGCATCCGCGCCTACAACACGGCGCAGGGACCGGCCGTGTTCCGCCTCACCGACCACATCGTGCGCCTGTTCAACTCGGCCAAGATCCTGATGCTCGACGTGCCCTTCGCCGTCGATCAGATCATCGAGGCCACCAAGGAGACGGTGCGCGTCAACAAGCTCGACTCCTGCTACATCCGCCCGCTCGTGTACCTGGGCTACGGCGAGATGGGCCTGAACCCGCTGCCCTGCCCGGTGAAGGTGTCGATCGCCGTGTGGCCGTGGGGCACGTACCTGGGCGACGAGGGCATCAAGCGCGGCGTGCGCCTGAAGATCAGCTCGTGGCAGCGCCACGACCCCAACGCCATCCCGCCCGCGTGCAAGGCCACGGGCATGTACATCAACTCGTCGCTGGCCAAGGTGGAGGCCCTGAAGGCGGGCTACGACGAGGCCGTCCTCCTGTCGCCGCAGGGCTACGTCAGCGAGTGCACGGGCGAGAACATCTTCATCGTCAAGCACGGCCGGATCATCACGCCCCCGACGTCGGCCGGTGCCCTCGAAGGCATCACCCAGCACTCGGTGCTCACCATCGCCCGCGACCTCGGCTTCGAGGTGGAAGTCGGCAACATCCTGCGCTCCGACCTGTACACGGCCGAAGAGGCGTTCCTGTCGGGGACGGCGGCCGAGGTCGTGCCCATCCGTTCCGTGGACGACCGTGAGATCGGTGACCCCGGCCCCGTTACCCGCAAGATCCAGGAGACGTTCTTCGCGACGGTGAAGGGCGAGGTCGACCAGTACAAGGACTGGGTCGAACATGTCGGTTGACCACACGCCCGAAGCGGTAGAGATCTACGACACCACCCTGCGGGACGGGAGCCAGCGCGAGGGCCTGTCCATCACCGTCGACGACAAGCTGCGCATCGCCGAGCAGCTCGACCACTTGGGGGTGCACTACATCGAGGGTGGGTGGCCGGGCGCCAATCCCAAGGACGACGAGTTCTTCCAGCGGGCGCCGTCCGAGCTGTCGCTGTCGACCTCCACGCTGGTGGCCTTCGGCTCCACCCGCCGGGCTGGTGGCCGGGCCGACGACGACGACACGCTGCGCGGCCTGGTCAAGGCCAACACCAGCCACGTGTGCATCGTGGCCAAGTCGTGGGACTACCACGTCACGCAGGCGCTTCGGACGTCGCTGGACGAGGCCGTGGCCATGGTGGCCGACTCGGTGGAGTTCCTGCGGGCGGCCGGGCTCACCGTGTTCCTCGACGCCGAGCACTTCTTCGACGGGTACACGCGCAATGCCGAGTTCGCCGTGCGCGTGCTGGAGGCGGCGGCATCGGCCGGAGCCGCCGCGCTCGTGCTGTGCGACACCAACGGCGGCACCCTGCCCCACGAGGCCGAGCGCATCGTGGGCGAGGTCGTGCCCATGTTCGAGGGCGTCACCGTGGGCGTGCACTTCCACGACGACGGCGGCGTGGCCGTGGCCAACGCCCTGGCCGGCGTGCGCATGGGCGCCACCCAGGTGCAGGGCTGCATCAACGGGTACGGCGAGCGCACGGGCAACGCCAACCTGTCGACGATCATCCCCGACCTGTCGCTGAAGATGGGGGTGCGCACCATTCCCGAGGACCGCCTGGAGCGGCTCACGCCGGTATCGCACCACATCGCCGAGCTGGTCAACATCACCATGGACCCACAGCAGCCGTTCGTGGGACCGTCGGCCTTCGCCCACAAGGCCGGCCTGCACACCTCCGCCATCGCCCGGGCCCGCGACGCCTACGAGCACATCGACCCGGACCTGGTCGGCAACGGCACCCGCTTCGTGGTGAGCGAGCTGTCGGGCCGGTCCACCATCCAGCTCAAGGCCGAGGAGCTGGGCCTGGACATGGACGGCGCCGCCCTCACCACCGTGCTCGACCAGCTGAAGGAGCTGGAGTACCGCGGCTATCACTTCGAGGCGGCCGACGGTTCGCTGGAGCTGCTCATGCGGGGTGCCACCGGTTGGACGCAGGGCTTCTTTCGCCTCGAGTCCTTCCGGGTCATCACCGAGCACCGGGAAGACGGCAGGTTCGTCACCGAGGCCACGGTGAAGGTCCACGTGGGCGACGAGCGGGTGGTCGCCACCGACGAGGGCAACGGCCCCGTCAACGCCCTGGACGGGGCCGTGCGCAAGGCCATCGGCAGCCGCTTCCCGTCCCTCGCCGACGTCCACCTCACCGACTACAAGGTGCGCGTCCTCGACACGGCCAAGGGCACCGGCGCGGTCACTCGGGTGCTCATCGACTCGACCGACGGCGAGCGCTCGTGGTCCACCATCGGCGTGTCCGAGAACGTCATCGAGGCGTCGTGGCAGGCGCTCGTCGACAGCATCGTGTTCGGCTTGCTGCAGAACGAAGGCGAGCGCGAGGCTCCGGGCAATGGCCCAGCCTGACTACGTCCCCATCGACGCCGACGACCGGGTCCGCCCGGTCGAGCGCCTGCCCGTTCCCGACAGCTGGCGGCAGGACCGGCCGGCCGAGATCCTGGGCAACGAGGTGCCGAAGGGCAAGCGCATGGGCTCCCCCGGGCCCGACCAGGGCTATGCCCTGAAGCTGGCCCACCTGTTCGACGGCAAGGTGCACTGCACCAGCCTCGAGCACCACAAGGACGTGGAGGCGGGGTGCGTCGAGGTCGCCCTCAAGCGGGCGTCCATCTTCGGGCGGGCGCCGGTGATCTACGACCTGGAGCTCGCGTTCGGGGTGTGGGGCTACCTCGATGACGCACCCGAAGACCTCGTCGCCTTCCGCAAGCCGCTGTTCGTCGGTGCCGCGCACGACTACTGGGACCAGCGGGTGATCGTCGACCGGGTGCCTGAGTCGACCCTGCGGATGGCACCGGGCGACGTGCGCGCCCGCTTGGCGGACTGGCGCTCGCTGCTGCTGGCCGATTGACGGCGCCCGAACCCTTCGAGGTCAGGTCGGGCCCGCTGACCTTCCGGGGCGTGGCCGCCGGCCCGCCCGATGGCCGCCTGGTCCTGCTGCTGCACGGCTTCCCCGAGTCGACCCACGAGTGGCGCCACCAGTTGCCGGCCCTGGCCGCGGCCGGGTACCGGGCGGTGGCCTTCGACCAGCGGGGGTACTCACCAGGGGCGCGGCCTGAAGGCGTGGAGCACTACGCCATCGACCACCTGGTGGGCGATGTGCTCACCGTGGCTGACGACATCGGCGGGCATCGCTTCGATCTGGTGGGACACGACTGGGGCGCGGCCGTGGCCTGGCACGTGGCCGCCCGCCACCCGGAACGGGTGCGCACCCTGACGGCGGTGTCGGTGCCCCACGTGCGGGCGTTCGGTGCCGCCCTGGCCGCGGCCGACGGCGACCAGGCCCGGCGGTCGGGCTACATGCAGGTGTTCCGGTCGGGCCAGGGCGAGGAGGAGGGGGCGGCCGCGCTGCTGAGCCTCTTCGACTTCGTGGGCGACCCGTCGCCCTATGTCGCGCTGCTCAGCGAGCCTGGCGCGCTGACCGCAGCTCTCAACTGGTACCGGGCCATGTCCCGCGAGGACTCGGACCGGTGCGGGCCGGTGTCCGTCCCCACGCTGTTCGTCTGGAGCGACGGCGACGCGGCCATCGGCCGGACGGCGGCCGAGGGCTGCGCCGAGCACGTGGTGGGCCCATACCGATTCGAGGAACTCATCGGTGTGGGGCACTGGATCCCCGAGGAGGTGCCCGACCGGTTCAACGAGTTGCTGCTCGGTCACCTCGCTGGCCACCTGGCTCAGTAGCGCTCGACGTCCTGCCCGTGCCGCACGGGCTCGATGTCCCAACCCGCGCCCGGGTTGGTGCGCCGGCCAGCAGCTGCCCGGCGAGCGGCCCGGGCTCGGCGGGTGCGCAGGAACAGGCCCACCGTGAGCGCCACCGCCGCCAGCCAGCCCACCACGACCGCGGCCACCATCCACCAGGGCCATCCCGGGTCGAGCGGCAGGCACGAGGACTGCCCCTGCACGCAGGCGCCGAGCACGACACCACCCTACGCCTGGGGCGCGAGACTGGCTCCCGTGCAGCCCATGAACCTGAGTGACGAGCAACGCCAGTTCCAAGTCGTGATGCGCCAGTTCTGCGACGACAAGATCGCCCCCCGGGCGGCCGAGGTCGACGAGCGGGCCGAGTTCCCCTGGGACAGCTACCAGGCCTGCGTGTCCATGGACCTTCCGGCCCTCGGCATCCCCGCCGAGTACGGCGGCCACGGGGCCGACCACGTCACCCAGGCGATCATGGTCGAGGAGCTGTCGCGGGCCTGCGCGTCCACGTCGCTGTCCATGCTGATCTCCAAGCTGGGCATGATCCCTCTCATCAACTGGGGGAGCGAGGAGCTGAAGTCCACCTACCTTCCCCGCATCGCCTCGGGCGAGTGGCAGGCGAGCTACTGCCTCTCCGAGCCCGATGCCGGGTCCGACGTGGGGTCCATGAAGACGCGAGCCGTGCGGGACGGCGACGACTACGTCCTCAACGGCACCAAGTACTGGATCACCAACGCCGGCATCTCCAACACGTACACGGTCTTCGCCAAGACCGATCCCGACGCCGGGCACCGGGGCATCTCCTGCTTCCTGGTGGAGAAGGACTGGGGCGTGCAGATCGGCAAGCTGGAGAAGAAGCTGGGCGTGCGCGGGAGCCCCACGGGCGAGGTGATCTTCCAGGACGTGCGTGTCCCCGCCGCCAACCGCATCGGCGACGAAGGGCAGGGCTTCTACATCGCCATGCACACCCTCGACCGCAGCCGGCCCACCATCGGGGCCCAGGCCGTCGGCATCGCCCAGGGCTCCATCGACTACGCGGCCGGGTACATGCGGGAGCGCCGCCAGTTCGGCAAACCCATTGCCGAGTTCCAGGGCTTGCAGTTCATGCTGGCCGACATGGCCATGAAGACGGAGGCGGCCCGCCAGCTCGTCTACAAGGCGTGCACCATCATCGACGAGGGCGACCCCCACGCCGAGCTCACGATGGCCGGCGCCATGGCCAAGTGCTTCGCGTCCGACGTGGCCATGGAGGTCACCACCAACGGCGTGCAGCTGCTCGGCGGGTACGGCTACACCCAGGAGTTCCCCATGGAGCGGTTCATGCGGGACGCCAAGATCACGCAGATCTACGAGGGGACGAACCAGGTGCAGCGGGTGGTCATGGCCAAGCGGTTGCTCGGATGACGGACGGAAACACGGCGGTGAGGGTCCGCTTCGCCCCGTCGCCCACCGGGTTCTTCCACGTGGGCAGCGCTCGCGCCGCCCTCTACAACTGGTTCTACGCTCGCCAGCAGGGGGGCGCGCTGGTGCTGCGCATCGAGGACACCGACGCCGAGCGCAACAAGGAGGAGTGGGTCGATTGCATCTACTCGGCCATGCGCTGGCTGGGTCTGGACTGGGACGAGCTGTATCGCCAGTCCGAGCGCACCGATCTGTACCGGGAGGCGGCCGAGAAGCTGTACGCCGGCGGTCTGGCGTATTACTGCGACTGCACGGCCGAGGTCGTCCAGGACCGCACCAAGGACAACGCCACCCCCGGCTATGACGGCTTCTGCCGGGACCGGGGGTTGGGGCCGGGGCCGGGACGGGCCCTGCGTTTCCGCACGCCGGACGAGGGCACCACGGTCGTGCACGACGTGGTGCGGGGCGACCCCGTGTTCGAGCACCGCACCATCGAGGACTTCGTGCTCGTGCGGGGCAGCGGGGCGGCCATGTTCATCCTGGCCAACGTGGTGGACGACATCGACATGCGCATCTCCCACGTCATCCGGGGTGAGGACCACCTGCCCAACACGCCCAAGTACCTGTTGCTGTGGCGGGCCCTGGGCGGCCCGGCCGAGCCCGTGTTCGCCCACCTGCCGCTGCTGGTCAACGAGCAGCGCAAGAAGCTGTCCAAGCGGCGGGACAAGGTGGCGGTGGAGGACTACCGCGACGGCGGGTACCTGCCCGAGGCCATGGTCAACTTCCTGGCCCTGCTGGGCTGGAGCCCGGGCGAGGACCGGGAGATCGTGCCCGTCGACGAGATGGTCGCCGGGTTCCGCCTGGAGGACGTGAACAACAGCCCCGCCTACTTCGACGAGAAGAAGCTGCTGTACGTGAACGGCGAGTACGTGCGCATGCTGCCGGTGGCCGAGTTCGTGGAGCGGTCGGTGCCGTACCTCGATGCCGCCGGTCTGGCCTGGGACCGGGCTGCGTTCGAGGAGATGGCCCCGCTGGTACAGGAACGGGTGAAGGTGCTCACCGAGGTGCCGGCGATGGTCGACTTCTTCTTCGCCGACCCGGTGATCGACGACAAGGACTGGGACAAGCGAGTGGTGCGCGGGCCGGCGGCGGCCGAGCTGTTGGCGGATGCCATCGCCGCCTACGGCGCGGCCGACCTGCCGTGGACGGCCGAGGCGCTGCACGACGCCACCGCCGCGCTGGGCGAGCGGCGCGGGCAAGGCCTGGGCAAGGCCCAGTTCCCCATCCGGGTCGCCGTCACCGGGCGAGCAGTGGGTCCGCCGCTGTTCGAGTCGCTCGCGGTGCTGGGCCGGGAGCGCACGCTGACCCGGTTGCAGGCGGCCCTGGACCGGTTGGTCCCGGCTGCATAGGCGGTTGCCCGGGTGATCCGGCGGATCCTGCGCGTCCTGGTGCTGCTGCTGGTGGCCCTGCTCGCCTACCTGAGCGTGACGTTCGTCCAGGTGTGGCGAGCATCGGGGCGGGACGAGGCCGGGCGGGCGTCGGCCATCGTCGTGCTGGGCGCGGCCCAGTACAACGGCCAGCCCTCGCCCGTGCTGCGCGCCCGCCTGGACCACGCCGCCGACCTGTACCACCGGGGCTACGCCGACACCGTGGTCGTCACCGGGGGCCGCCAACCCGGTGACCGCTTCACTGAGGCCACCGCTTCGGCGCTGTACCTGGGGCGCAAGGGCGTGCCCGACTCGGCCGTGCTGCGGGAGGTGCAGGGGCGGTCGTCGTGGCAGTCCCTGGCCGCCGCCGCCAGGTTCTTGAAGGCGCGCGGCATCATCCGGGTGCTGCTGGTGTCCGACGGCTTCCACGCCACTCGCATCAAGGCCATGGCCGACGAGCTGGGCCTCAGTGCGTCGGTGTCGCCCACCCGCACGTCCCCCATCGTGGGCGTGGCGAAGGTGCCGTACCTGGTACGGGAGACGGCGGCCGTTGCCGTCGGCCGGGTCATCGGCTTCCGCCGGGTGGCCGAGCTGAACGAGCGCCTGCACGTGTGAGCGGGCTGGCCCGAGGCGCTACTCTGGCTCGTCACCTTTCGGGGGTGGTGTAATCGGCAACACTGCTGGTTCTGGTCCAGTCATTGAGGGTTCGAGTCCTTCCCCCCGAGCCAACTGCAGCAGCCCAGAACGTGGTCTGAACGCCCCCGAGCGGGTAGGACGCGGGCATGCCTGCCGTCAGCGTCGATGACACCAGCCAACTCCCTCGCTTGGCGCCCCTTGATGCGACCGTGAGGCAGCGGCCCATCACGTCGGTCACCACCGCGCCAAAGGGGTTCGAAGGCGAGGGGTTTCCGGTGCGGCGGGCCTTCGCCGGGGTGGACCTGGCCCGGCTCGACCCTTTCATCCACCTCGACCAGATCGGCGAGGTGAACTACGCGCCGGGCGAGCCCAAGGGCACGCCGTGGCATCCGCACCGGGGCTTCGAGACCGTCACCTACATGATCGACGGCGTCATCCAGCACGCCGACTCGACGGGTGGCGGCGGGGTCATCAGCGACGGCGACACCCAGTGGATGACGGCGGGCAAGGGGATCCTCCACATCGAGACACCGCCCCATGACGTGGTGGCCGCCGGCGGGCTGTTCCACGGCCTGCAGCTGTGGGTCAACCTGCCCCGCTCCCTCAAGTGGACCGACCCTCGCTACCAAGAGCTCGAGCGCAATGCCGTCACGCTGATCAGCTCCGACGACGGCGGCGCGCTGGTGCGGCTCATCGCCGGGGACGTGGGCGGGTACCGGGGCCCGGGCTCGACCCACACGGCGATGACCATGCTCCACGCCAGCCTCCAGCCCGGCGCCCGCCTGGCCGTGCCCTGGCCCACTGAGTTCAACGCCCTCGTCTACATCCTGGGCGGATTCGGGGCGGTGGGCGAGGACCGGCGCCCGGTGGAGACGGGCCAGCTCACGGTGCTGGGCGCGGGCCAGGCGTTCACCGTCGAGGCCTCGCCCGAGCAGGACTCTCGCACCGGCACCCTCGAGGTGCTCATCCTGGGCGGGGCGCCGATTCGCGAGCCCATCGCCTGGTACGGGCCGTTCGTCATGAACACCCGCGAGGAGATCGAGCAAGCCTTCGAGGACTTCCAGGCCGGGCGCCTGGGCACGGTTCCGCCGTCGCACCCGCTGGCCCCTACCAACGAGGTGGCCGCCCAGACCGACGCCGCCCTCGACTGAGCCAGCACTTGGCGCTTCGCGGCGCGCCGCCATCCTGGCCTTCTCGTAACGCTGGCGCCCACATAGTGCTCGTGGGCGTTACGAGAATGGCTGGGCTACTTGAGGATGTTCACCGCACGGGCGATGACCAGGGCGACCGTGGCCAGTGACACGGCGGACTGAAGCATCATCGTCAGCTTGGCCCAGCGCGACAGGGGCAGCACGTCGGTGGGGCTGAACGCGGTGGCGTTGGTGAACGACAGGTACAGGTAGTCGGCGAAGCCGGGCTCCCAGTCGGGGGGCGCCATGTCGGGCGACTGCATCTGGGGGAACAGGAAGTCGGGATGGGGGCGCACGCCGTGGGCTCGGGCCACGGGGCCGCCTCGGTCCAGCTCCCAGTACCACAGGGCGAACACGATCACGTTGGTCAGCCAGATGCTTCCTCCGGTGAGGAGCAGCCGGCTGGCACCGGCCGTCTCGGTGCCCTGCACGAGATGCACGACCAGCCGGCCCGCCGACCAGGCGTTGGCCAGGGTCAGGATGATCACCATGGCAATGGTCGCGACGCGCAGCGGCGGCGACTCGCGGTCCACCCGGCCGGGGTTGGCGATCACCAGCCCGGCCAGCAACAGCCCGCCCAGCGCGGGCAGGAGCCAGCGGGGGTGGAACACCAGGTCGTTGGGCAGCGACACCTCCATGGCGATGGCCGCCAGCACCACCACGCTCACCGGCCAGCGGGGCTCGCCCTTGGTGACCCGGCGCCAGGCGGGAACGATGAGGCGGCGCTCGGCCGCTTCGACCCCCGGGGACAGCAGGTGTTCGATGCGCCGAAGCTGCGACCTCAACGCCTCGAGGCGGGTGCCGTCGCCGTCCGTCGGTTCGTCCGTGTGCTCGGCCACGGGACCATTCTCGCCCTACTGCTCTGAGTGTTGCCGCTGCCAGCCGCGCATCCATGTCCCATTGCGGGCCACGACGACGGCAGCACCGGCGTTGCGGCCGTGCTGGATGTCGACCAGGTCGGTCTGCCACGTGCCCTGCAGGGCATCGGGCGTGATGGAGCCGGTCGTGCCCATGGCTCCGGCCAACTCGGTGGCGGCGAAGGCCACCAGCGCCGGGTACGTGGTCGACCTGGTCGCCGTGGCGAACCGGCCAGCGCCCGGCGACTCGTCGCCCGGCCAGGGCAGCCCGAGCACGGTGCGCGTCCCGGTGGCGGCTACGCCGCCGTACGCGGCCGACGGGGCCAGGAGGATGCCCCCGGGCACGGGGAGGCCGATCGACAGGGCCGCGGCCACGCACGCCTGGGCCAGTGCCGGCGGGCCGGCCACGGCCAGAGCGACGACGCCGGAGAAGCGCAGCTGGGACACTTCACGGTTGCAGTCCGTCCCGGCGGGTGCGTCGGCGCGCACGACGGGGAGGCGGGTGGCGACCCCGTCGGCCAGCGTCGCGTCGGGTCCGTTCTGCACGACGGCTCCGATCCGCCCTCGCAACCCGTGGCCGATCAGATCGTCGGCCAGCACGGCCCCTGCTTCGGCGGGGTCGAGCTCGGCCCGCACCACGCCGGGGCCGCCGGCGTACGGATCGGCGGGCAGCAGCCAGGGTGTGCCCAGTCGGGGAGCCGTGCTGCCGCCGACCACCACGTCGACGTCGGCCGTCGCCACCTCGGAGGGGCTGAGCACGACGAGGGACGCTTGCTTCCCGGCTGCCACGGCGGCGCCCACGGCCTGGAGCACGTCGGCCGACGGCGCCACGACACCGATGCGCAGGCCGTGCGTCGCCACCTCCCTGGATCGGGAGGCGGCCGGACCGGTGGCGTCCGGGTGGGCAGGTGCAGGCGCACTGGCGGGCGACGGTGCCGCGAGGGCCCGGCCCGGCCCCCGCCGGGAGCCCTCGGCATGGTGCCGGGCGGCGGCCGAGCCGGCCGATCCTGCTGATCCGGTGGCGCCTGCCTGGGCCACGTGCGTGCTGACGGACTGCTGCGCGCCCCGGAAGCTCGGCGGCAGCAGCGCCGTGGCCAGGAGGATGACGGCAACGGCCGCGACCGGTGCCAACGCGACCCGCCCCCGTGCGTGCACGAAAGGGACGTTAGTGGACGAGCCGCCCCTCGGAAGCCGTCAGGGGACGTTTGTTTCCGGGAAGTCGCCCGCCCTGGCCCGGGCCGAACGTCAAGCGCCGAGCCCGTGCCGTTGGGCCCACAGCGCGGCCTGCACCCGGTCGCCCACGTTGAGCCTGGTGAAGATGCTCGTCAGGTGGGCCTTCACCGTCCGCTCCGAGATGCCCAGCTTGATGGCGATCACCTTGTTCGCCAGGCCGGTGGCCACGAGGGTCAGCACCTCCCGTTCCCGCTCGGTGAGGTCGTCGAGGGGGCTGGAGCCCGAGCGGGGGAGCAGGGCCTTGGCCGCCCGGGGCGAGAAGGGCGCGTCGCCGGCGGCCGCGGCCCGGATGCCCCTGATGAGCTCGTCGGGGTCGGCGTCCTTCAGGAGGTAGCCCACGGCCCCGGCGTCGAGTGCTTCCAGGATCCGTTCCCGTTCCGAGAACGAGGTGAGCACCACCACCTTGCTGTGGGGGTGGTGGGTGGTGATGGCTCTGGTGGCGTCCACCCCGTCGACGCCGGGCATGGAGAGGTCCATGAGCACGACGTCGGGATCTTCGTTCTCGACCACCGTGACCCCTGCCGTCCCGCTGGCGGCTGCTCCCACCACCTCCATGTCGTCGCAGTTGCGCAGGAGGCCCAACAACCCTTCCCGGACCACGACGTGATCGTCGACGACGGCAATGCGGATCACGAGACGGGTACCTCCAACCGTACGGTCGTCCCCTGCCCGGGCTCGGAATCGATGATGAGTTCGGCACCCACGTCGCTGGCCAGCTCCCCCAGGAGGGCCATGCCCAGATGCCCTTCCTGGCGGCGGCGGCGGGCCTCGGCCGGTTGGAAGCCGCGGCCGTCGTCGTGCACGGTGAGCACCACGGGCCCGCCGTCGTCCCGCCCGACCTGCAAGGCCACGTTGGTGGCGCCCGCGTGGGTGACCACGTTGCGCACGGCCTCTTGGGCGGTGCGGAAGATGAGCCGCTCCGTCTCCTCGGGCAGGATCGGGAGTTCGGTGTCCCGGAAGTCGGCGTGCATCCCCTGGGCCACGAGCGGCGACAGCAGGTCGCGCAGGGCCGCGGAGAGGCCCTCCTGGTGGAGCCGGGGCGAGGCCATGGTGACGATCAGGGTCCGCAGGTCGCGCACCCCTTGGCGCAACTGGGCCGCAGCCAGGCGCACGGTTGCGGCTTCCGACTGGAGGCCGTGCTTCTCCACCCGGTCGGCGGCACCGGCGAGCGCGAACGCGGTGCCAGCCAAGTTCTGCACCACGGCGTCGTGGAGGTCGGCGGCGATGCGGTGCCGCTCGTGCTCGCCCGCTTGGATGGCGCGCTCCAGCAGGCGTTCCCGCTCCCGCTGGCCCTCCTGGGTGCGCAGGGCCATCGACCACCCCAGGGGGATCTGCACGAGGAACAGGAGGATGAGCCCGCCCACGAGGGCGGGCACCACGGGAGCCAGCACCCGGCTCTGCTCGGACGCCACCGACTGGTACCGCAGGTAGGCCTCGAACAGCAGGGGTGTGCCGCGTGGGGTGCGCTCGCCGACGTACACCTCGAGCAGCTTCTTCTGGAATCGCTCGAAGGTGTTCTCCGGCCTGGACAGGTCGCTGACCTCGGCGTGCGACGTGCCCGTCCGCAGGGCCGTCAGCTCCTCGTCGGCCAGCGGGAAGCGGGTGTTGATCAGCCGGGACTCGTCCGAGTAGACGATGCGGCCCGTGGCGTCCCACACCTTGATGCGAACCACCCGGTCGTTCAGGAGTCGCCCCCGCACGGTGCTGTCCAGGTTGGTCAGCGCCGTGGGGTCGCCCTGCACGAGGGCGTCGGTGAGGTACGGGACCACGCCGGCTCGGGCTTCGGCCACGGCGATGTCACGGGCGTTGCGGACGGCCTGATCGCGCGCGTAGGACCGCAGGACGAGGACGACGGCGAGCGAGATCACCAACACCGCGGCCAGGCCTCCGGCCGCGAACTGCACCACCGCCAGCGCCGGCGACGCGCGCCGGGGTGAGGTCCGCCACCGCCTCGGCCACGCGCCTGCGCGACTCCCCCGAAGTGCCACTGATCGGATGATGGGTGAGGTGCCACGGTGGGGCAAGCGGCGCCATGCCCGTTCACCCTCAGTACTACGACCAATGTCCAATGCCGTCTAGGACCAGCACCAGAGCAATCCGCCCGATGCGGACGCGGCCGAGATCCCGCCGTGTCGATGACGGCGAGAGCCGCCAGGCAGTCGCAGGGCCGCACGGAGGGCCTCAGCCCCGCTGCTACGCTCTCCGGCTCGTAGCTCGGCCCCATCGTCTAGAGGCCTAGGACACCACCCTCTCAAGGTGGAGACACGGGTTCGAATCCCGTTGGGGCTGCCGTTGGTGTCATTGTTCGATCACCCCCGCGCGTGCCCTCCTTGGCGTCGCCGGTCGGGTCGGTCGCTGCTCCGGCCACCTTCAGCGTCGGCTTGACGCACCTGCCGAACCAAGCCGCGCTCGATCCTTCCGGCCCATTCGCGAGCGTCGGGGTCTCGTCGATTTCGCGCCTCGAAGAACTGAGCTCTTGCATCTCGACAAGGACTTCGAACTCATCGGCGGTACCTGAGCATCACCGGTCAGCGGCACTACGGCGCAGGACAGGGTTCGGCTTCGCGAGGACGATCACCGGCGCCTCCACGAGCACGAGGGTGTGCGGATAATGGGCGTTTGGGACTGCGCTACCCGAGTGCCGGAGACGGCGTTCAGTCCCTCGTGAACAGGCAGAAGAGGTCGCCCGCGGGGTCGAGCATCACCCGGAGAATGTCTGGGATCTCGGTCGTAGGGTTGCTGCTGGGCGACGAGCCCTCCAGCCCTCAGCGTGAGCGCGACTGCCGCGTCGAAATCTGACGCCTTGGCATCCGCCTGCGTCGGCTTGCCTTCACCGCGAGTCCCGTTCCTCGTAGTACTGGTCGAGGTGAGCGAGGTCCTTGGCCCGGCCGGCCGCAAGCTTGAGGTGTTCCCAACTGGCGACCGAGACCACAAGGGCTTCCGCGTCATCCGCGAGGACGGGGCGGCGATCCGCCGCGCCGACGAGGTCTTCGTAGCCGCGCGGTGCGCCGTCGGGTGCGAAGACGACGTCGAGCGCGCCGAGCCGCGTTATCAGGTGGAGCGTGTCGTAGCTCGCCCAGTTCTCGACGGGGCGATGCGGAAACCAGGTGCCGGACTGGTCGGCCGTGAGGAGGCTGGCTTCGAGATCGTCGAAGGCGTCCGCGAGCCGTCGGAGGTTCGCGGACTCTCGCTTTGGAGTGATGTCGATGTCGACAGTTGCCGGAACCGGGAGGTCGTGGGCGAGCGCGGCCACCCCGCCGATGACCACGTAGCGAACTCCGTGGGCGTTGAGTGTCCGGACGATGCCCGCGATGTCGAGGTCAGGCACTCGCTCGGGCTCGGCGGCGCGCTCGACGGACCCGCTCGCTCTCCGACGCGTTGAACGCCTGCATCGCCTCTCGGGGCAGAAGGGCCTCCGCCGCCCGCCTGCTGCTGTCATGCGAGTCGGGCGGCGCAAGGCGCATCCGCAACTCGAAGCCGGCGGAGCCGAGAATGCGCGCAAGGGTCTCGACCGAGGGTGACCGGCGTCCGGACTCGTACGCGGAGATGGCTGCCTGGCTGGTGGAAGCGCGCTGCGCCAGTTCGGATTGGCTGAGGCCCGCCTGGCGTCGTGCGATGCGGATCAGGTGCCGCGAGAACGTCTCGTTCGCCACCTCTCCAGTATACCGGTACCGGTGTGGAAGAAGGCGGCTGTTGACCGAGCTGGCGCTTGTGGCATCAGCCGCCGGGTCTTCTCGACGGCCGGCCCCGCGTCATACCAACCCGGGCGACTGCGTCGTCCCGAACGGGCCGGGTTGCGCCGACCACGCTCTCGCCCGCGCGCGCTTGGCACGAGAACGCGGCGGGCGGCTGGCCGAACGCCGAGCGCCATCGCTTCTTGTGCAGTACTACGCACTCTTCGCGAGTTGCTGCACACGAAAGACGCGCCGTCGGCATTGCCTCGGGACGCACCAAACTGCCCGGCACTGCTGACGCGAGGTGGCCCCGGCTGGGGAGCCAGCGAGATCGCGTCAGGCCACGGCCGCGGCGGTCTCCCGCTGGACGACGGGCAGCACCTCGCTCCCGAGTAGCTCTATGGCCCGGGCCACGGTGGCGTAGGGCTGGCCGCCGATGTCGAGCTGTGCCAGGAAGCGGTCGTGGCCGAACAGCTCGTGCTCGTACAGGATCTTGTCCACGATCTCCTGCGGGCTGCCCACGAACAGGGCGCCGGTGGGGCCGGCCAGCTGGTCGTACTCGGACCGGCTGATCTGGATGTGCCGGGGATGGTGGGCGGCGAAGTAGTGGGAGTAGTACGGGTAGAAGCCGTCCCGCGCCGCCTGCGACGTGTCGGCCACGTGAAGGTGGCTGTTGATGCCGACCTTGAGGGCGGCGGGGTCGTGCCCGGCGTTGGTGCCGGCCTGGCGGTAGAGGTCGACCGTCGGCTTGATGCGGGGGAGCGATCCGCCGATGATGGCCAGGGCCATGGGCTTGCCCAGCGTCCCTGCTCGCACGGCACTGGTGGGGTTGCCGCCCACGCCGATCCAGATGGGCAGGCCCGCCGCACTCTCGGGGCGGGGCGAGACCTCGGCGTCCTCCAGGGCGGGACGGAAGGAGCCCTCCCACGAGATCGGCTCACCGTCGCCCAGCTCGTTCAACCGCAGGAGCAGGCCCAGCTTCTCGATGAACAGGTCGTCGTAGTCGGCCAGGTCGAAGCCGAAGAGGGGGAACGACTCCACGAACGCCCCCCGCCCGACGATGAGCTCGGCCCGGCCGCCGGACAGGAGGTCGACGGTGGCGAAGTCCTCGAACACGCGCACGGGGTCGGCCGTGCTCAGGATGGTGACGGCGCTGGTGAGCCGGATGCGCTCGGTGGCCTCGGCCATGGCGGCCATGACAACGGGCGTGGCCGACACGGCGAAGTCGAGCCGGTGGTGCTCGCCCACGCCGAACACCTCGAGGCCGACGTCCTCGGCCAACTTGGCCGCGTCGACCATCTCGCGAATGCGCTGCCGGGCCGAGATGGTGTGGCCGGAGTGGGGGTCGGGGGTACGTTCGCCGAAGCTGTAGAGACCGAGTTCCACGCCAGCCAGTATTCCTGCTGGCGACCAAGGGGCTGCTAGAGCAGCCCCTTGTCCTTCAGGAACTTCTCGGCAGCCGCCTTGGGGTCGGCCTTGTCGACCTGCACCGATTTGTTGAGGTCGATGAGGGCATCGGTGGTGAGGGCGGCCGAAACCTTGTTGATCAGGGCGCGGGCCTCGTCGTCCAGCTTCTCGGTGCGGATCACCGGGGTGACGTTGCCGGCCTGCTGGTAGTGCTTGTCGTCCTCCAGGACGACGTAGCCCTTGGTCTTGAGGTCGGCGTCGGCGGTGAACACCCGGGCCAGATGGATGTCGCCCTTGTCCAGGGCGGCGCGCGTCAGGGGCCCGTCGGCGTCGAGCGACTTGAACTTCACCTTGATGCCGTAGACCTGCTCCAGGCCGACCTTGCACGTGACGCGCGTCTCGCACTCGGGCGGGCCGCCCAACGTGAGCGGCGTGGTGACCTTGGCCAGGTCGGAGAGGGTCTTGAGGTTGTTCTTGGTGGCGAAGTCCTTGGTGACGGCGATGGCGTCGGCGTCGGTGGCCTGCGACGGCTCCAGGACGGTGATGCCCTTGGGCGCCAGGGCGGTGCGCAGCTTGGCCACCGTGTCCTGGACCGAGAGGCTGCCCACCGTCTTGTCGAGGAAGCTCAGGTAGTTGCCCGCGTACTCGGGGATGAAGTCCACCTGCCCGCTCTCCAGTGCCGGCTCGATGACCTCTCGGGCGCCGAGCTTGAGCTTGTAGGTGATGGGGTAGCCGGCCTTGGCCAGCACAGCGCCGTACATGTCGGCCAGCATCTCGTTCTCCGAGAAGTTGGCCGAAGCGATGGTGATGGACGCCTTGGCCTTGGCCGAGGCCGTGGTGCTGGTGGCACCGGTGTCGTTCGTGTTGCTCGACTTGGAGCCGCCACCCGATCCGCACGCGCCGACCAACATGGCCAGCACCAGCGCGATCGCCCCGGCGGCTCCTCCACGGGTTGCCCGCATGGGTCCGTCCTCTCTTGTTGTGGTTCCCTCAGCTCACCTCTGGCGCGGCTGCGGCACCAGGGAAGACCGAAACCTTACGTTGGCTGGCGCGGGGGAGGCGAAGGCCGGCCGGGGTCAGGAGCCGTTGCAGCATCCCCAACCCCAACTCCGTCGCCATCGACAACACGGCCACGATGAGCGCTCCGGAGAACACCTGGACCGTGTCCTTCTGGGCCAGCCCGTCGACGATGTAGCGGCCCAGTCCGCCCCATGCTACCACCGCGGCCAAGGTGGCGGTGGCCACCACCTGCACCCCCGCGGTGCGCACGCCCGCCATCACCAGGGGCATGGCCACGGGCAGCTCCACTCGGGCCAGGATCCCCCGCTCGCGCATGCCCATGCCCCGGGCCGCCTCCACCACGTCGGGGTCGACTTGGCGCACGCCGGTGTAGGTGTTGGTGGTGATGGGCGGGATGGCCAGGGCGACCAGGGCGATGTACGCGGGCTTGGCGCCGATGCCGAACAGCTGCACGCCGAACACCAACAGGGCGAACGACGGGATGGCCCGGCCGACATTGGACACGTTGACCGCCAGCAGCGCGCCCTTGCCGGTGTGGCCGAGCACCAGCCCGATGGGCAGGGCGATGGCGACGGCCGTGAGCGTGGCGGCGGCCGACATGCCCACGTGCTCGACCAGCCGGTGGACGATGCCGTGGTCGCCCTGCCAGCGCGACGCGGTGGTGAACCACGTGACGACGTGGGACAGGAAGGTGAACACGTCAGATCACCCGAGCCCGGGCCCTGGCACGCGACCACGGCGTGAGCGCTCGCTCCACCAGCACCAGCCCCACGTCGACGGCCGCGGCCAGCGCCACCGACAGCACCGTCCCCAGCACCAGCGGCGTGCGGAAATCGCGCAGCAGGCCGTCGTAGATCAACTGGCCGAAGCCGCCCTGGCCGATGAGGGCGGTGACGGTGACCAGCCCGATGGTGGTGACCGTGGCGATGCGCACGCCGGCCACGATGGCGGGCACGGCCAGGGGCAACTCCACTCGCAGCAACGTGCGAGCCGGGGTGAAGCCCATGCCCAGGGCCGCCTCCCGCACGTCGGCGGGCACGCCGTCCAGGCCGGCCACCACGTTGCGCACGAGGATCAGCAGCGTGTAGCCCACCAGGCCGATCTCAGACGTGGTGCGGCCCAGGCCGGTGACGGGCACGAGCAGGGCGAAGAGGGCGAGGGAGGGGATGGTGTAGACGGCGCCGCTCAGGCCCAGGGCAGGCGCTTGCAGCCACCGCCAGCGCCAGGCGGCTACGCCCACGGGCAGGGCGATGACCAGACCGATGGCCACCGCCCAGAACGTGAGGATCACATGCTCGCGTCCCGCTTGGTACAGCGTGTCGCCGTGGCGGCCCACCCAGTCCCACCACACCCACGAACCGGGCCCGTTGGCCCCGAGCAGGGGTGCGAGAGGCGGCACGTGAGAACGCTAGCGGGACCCCGGCGGCTACCTTCATCCCCTTGCTGCGCCTCGACTCCGTCACCAAGCGCTACGGCCCGACGGTCGCCGTCGACAACCTCTCCCTCGACGTGGGCGCCGGCGAGGTGTGCGTGCTCGTGGGCCCGTCGGGCTGCGGCAAGACCACCACCATGAAGATGGTCAACCGCCTCATCGAACCCACGTCCGGACGCATCGAGGTGGACGGCCAGGACGTCATGGGCATGGACCCCGTGCTGCTGCGCCGGCGCATCGGCTACGTCATCCAGCAGGTCGGCCTGTTTCCCCATCAGACGGTGGCCGAGAACGTGGACACCGTGCCTCGCCTCCTGGGCTGGGACAAGCGACGCGTGCGCGCCCGCACCACCGAGTTGCTCGAGTTGGTGGGCCTCGATCCCGAGCGCTTCGCCCGCCGTTACCCGCACGAGCTCTCGGGCGGCCAGCGCCAGCGCGTGGGCGTGGCTCGGGCCCTGGCCGGCGACCCGCCGGTGCTCCTCATGGACGAGCCCTTCGGCGCCATCGACCCCATCACCCGCGACCGCCTGCAGGTCGAGTTCCTGCGCCTCCAGGCCGAGGTGCGCAAGACGGTGGTGTTCGTGACCCACGACATCGACGAGGCCGTGCGCGTGGGCGATCGCATCGCCATCCTGGCCGAGGGCGGACGCCTGGAGCAGTACGACAAGCCAGCCGTGGTGCTGGGCCGGCCCGCCACCCCGTTCGTGGCCGATTTCGTGGGCGCCGATCGGGGCGTGAAGCGATTGCAGGTCACGCCCATCGACGCCGCCGCCCTCGACCCGTCGCTCCCGGCCACCGGGCCCCGCGTGCCCAGCGACGCCACGTTGGCCGATGCTCTGTCCGCCCTGCTCGACAGTGATGCCGACTGGGTGTCAGTCGTCGACGACGGCGACGGCGGTCGCTATCTGGGCGGCCTCACCTTGCCCGCCCTCCACGCCGCCGCCCGGGTGGCCGCTACGGGTACGTGACGGTGAAGTTGCGGTCGGCCAACGTGCCCAGCGTGTAGTACGGGTACAGGCCGAGGTACTCGCCCCGGCTCTGCTCCGACCAGGCCCGGGCCTCGTCCGCTCTGGTCTTGTAGAAGTTGACCATGTACCCGCCGTCGTAGACACGCACCAGCCCGAACCCGCCCGGGTAC
Source organism: Acidimicrobiales bacterium (assembly GCA_035651095.1). Lineage (GTDB taxonomy): Bacteria > Actinomycetota > Acidimicrobiia > Acidimicrobiales > JAUTXP01 > DASRGI01. The sequence continues at coordinate 20,461 of DASRGI010000248.1, forward strand.
TCCTTCACCGCGCCCAGCTCGATGAAGGGCACGCCCGGCGCGATGACCGACGACGACCGCTTGTTGCGGTGGGTGTGGCCGCTGTAGACACCCACCACCGACGTTCCCGCGATGGCCGCTTCGAGGGCCTGGGCATCGGACTGGGAGAGGGAGAAGCCGGGCCCGCCGATGGTGGTGGCCCGCCCCTCCTCGCTCACCGGGTGATGACCGAACACGAAGGTGGGCATGCCGTCGTGGTCGGCCAGGTCCTCCTGCAACCACTCGACCTCGTCGGCGGGCACGGACCCGTTGCCGGTGGTGAGGTCGACGGTGTCCAGGGCGGCGAAGTGGAGGCCGGCCCGGTCGAACGAGAAGCGGGTGTCGCCGTCCGGGAAGAAGGTGTCGTGCAGGCAGTCCGTGTACGGGCTGCCCGGCGCAATGGGAGTGCAGCCGGGTTCCATGTGGGCCCGGTCGTGATTGCCCCTCGTCACGAAGTAGTCGGTGCGGTAGGTGCCGAACGTGTCGAAGGTGGCCTTGGCCTGGTCGAGGTAGACGGGCTGGGCCTCGCTGGTGAGGTCGCCGTTCAGCAGGAGCAGCGAGGCGCCCCGCTCCTTCGACTCGGCCACGGCCGCGTCGGCCATCACCTGCCAGTACGGATGGTTGGGGTCGGGCGACGTGAAGCCGGGCGGCGCGCCCCCGCCGGGCAGCGACGAGTTGGAGTAGGCCAGGCCGCTCACCAGCTCACCCATGTGCAGGTCGTTGGCCCACGCCATGGTGAGCAGCAGCGAGCCGGGCGGTGGCACGAGCGTGGTGAACGTGCCCGTGGCCGGCGGCTCGTCGAGGACCTGGGCGGGCACCGCGGGCACGCCGTTGGACGAGCAGCGGTACCAGTACGGACGCCCCGGCTCCAGGCCGGTGAGCTCGGCGTAGTGGAACGCGGTGCTGTCGTCCCGGTCGATCACCCGCACCAGGTTGCTCGGCGATGTTCCCAGCTCGACGACCGTGCCGGCGGGCACGGGTGCAGGCCGGCCGAACTGGTCGATCTTGGTGGGGTCGGCCGTGAGCCAGGTGAGCACGGCGCTCGTGTCGGTCACCGTGACCAGCTCCAGGTGGATGGGCACGGCGGCGGCAGCCGATGTGCCGAAGGCCCGGGCCAGAGGCACGCGGGCTGACGCCATGCGGGGGAGCAGCGGCGTGGCCGCCACCAGCCCGGCCAGGCGGAGGAACTGGCGGCGGTCGAGGGGTGCGCACATGGTCGAAAACGGAATTCGCCGGGCGTCCCGCAAGGCCCTTCACAGCGAACCCACAGGTAGGGTGGCGATACTCGTGACCGTGCCGACAAGCGCCGCGCCCAATCGCATCCTCGTCGTGGACGACGAGCCCTCGATCGTCGACGCGCTGGGCACGGCCCTGCGCTACGAGGGCTTCGAGGTCCACCAGGCCGAGCGGGGGAGGGAGGCGTTGAAGGCGGCCCAGACGGTGCGCCCCGACCTCATCGTGCTCGACATCATGTTGCCCGACCTGGACGGCCTCGAGGTCACCCGGCGGCTGCGCCGTGACGGCCTGCGCGTTCCCGTGCTGTTCCTCACCGCCAAGGACGCCACCGAGGACAAGATCAACGGCCTCACCGTGGGCGGCGACGACTACGTCACCAAGCCCTTCAGCCTGGCCGAGGTGGTGGCCCGCGTGCGCGCCATCCTGCGACGCAGCCAGGGCGGGCCCGACGAGGAGGGCGTGCTGCGGTTCGGCGATCTCGTCCTCGACGAGGAGACGCACGAGGTATGGCGGGCGGGCACGGCCGTGCACCTCACCGCCACCGAGTTCAACCTCCTTCGCTACTTCATGCTGAACCCACGGCGCGTGCTGTCGAAGGCTCAGATCCTCGACCACGTCTGGCAGTACGACTTCGACGGCGACGACAACGTCGTCGAGACGTTCGTGAGCTACCTGCGCAAGAAGCTCGACCGCCTGGGCCCGCCCCTCATCCACACCATCCGGCTGGTGGGGTACAGCCTGCGCCAGCCGGCCGACTGATCCGTGTCGCTTCGGGTTCGCCTGCTCGCAGCGTCGCTGGTGCTGGTGCTGTGCGGGTTGGTGGCGGCCGACGTCGCCACCTACCACGCCCTGCGGTCCTTCCTCATGCACCGCGTGGACGACCAGCTCGACGCCGCCCACCGCAGCGTGGAGCGAGCCCTGTTCACGCGAGGCGGCGTCTTCGCCAACGAGGCCCTGCGCCAGCTCGGCACCGTTGCCCCGGGCGTGTACGTGCAGGTGCGGGACAGCGACGAGCAGGTGCTTGTTACGGCCGAGGGCGTGGCGCGCGACGCCACCGCCTACACGCCCAAGCTGCCGGCCAAGGTGCTGAGCCTGGTCAAGTCCGACAACGTCGGTGCGGCCCAACCGTCGGGTGGCGTCGGCCCCGGCAACCCCAACGAGCCGGCCACGTTGCTCACGGTGGGGTCGACCCAATCGGGCGGCCCGCGGTACCGGGTGCGGGTCTCGTCCCTGGCCGGCAACGGTGCGTTGGTGGTGGCGTTGCCGCTGGAGGAGACCACCAACACGTTGCACCAACTGCTGCGCATCGAGATGCTCGTGACCGCCGGCGTGCTGGTGATCGCCGTCGGCATCGGACTGTGGTTGGTGCGGCTGGGCTTGCGACCGCTGGCCGACATCGAGGCCACCGCGGTGGCCATCACCGAGGGCGACTTCGGCCAGCGCGTTCCCCACACCGACGACCGCACCGAGGTGGGCCGGTTGGGCGGGGCGCTGAACGTCATGCTCGACACCATCTCCGAGTCCGAGCAGGCCGCCCGGGCCAGTGAGGAGCGCATGCGCCGCTTCGTCGGTGACGCGTCCCACGAGCTGCGCACGCCCGTGGCTGCCGTGCGGGCGTACGCCGAGCTGTACCGCATGGGTGCCAGCTCGCATCCGGAGGACCTCGCCCGTCTCCTGTCGCGGATCGAGCTCGAGGCCGAGCGCATGGGCGTGCTGGTGAACGACTTGTTGCTCCTCGCCCGTCTGGACGAGGGGCGGCCGCTGGAGAGGCGTGAGGTCGACCTGGGCCGGCTCACCGCCGACGCCGTGGACGCGGCGCGAGTGGTCGACCCGGAGCGCACGGTGTCGCTCGATGTGGCCGGGTCGGTGGAGGTCCGCGGCGACCCGGGCCGGCTGCGCCAGGTCGTCGACAACCTGCTCGCCAACGTGCGGGCCCACACGCCCTCCGGGGCACCGGCCGACGTGAAGGTGTGGGCCGAGGGAGGCCAGGGCGTCGTCGAGGTCGCCGACCGCGGCCCCGGCCTCAGCGACGGCGATGCCCAGCACATCTTCGAGCGCTTCTACCGAGCCGACCCGGCCCGATCGCGCGACAGCGGCGGCGTGGGGCTGGGTCTGTCCATCGTCGGCGCCATCGCCACCGCCCACGGCGGCACTGCCTCGGCCCGCCCCCGCGATGGCGGCGGTGCCGTCTTCCGTGTTGCCGTCCCCCTCGTGCCCGACACGGAATGGGCCCGCCCCGCCGAAGCTGCCTCTGAGCCTGCGCACAGCCAACCCACAGACTGACCGGGAATGATGCGAGGGATGCGAGCGGGAATGAAGTGGATCGTGGGCGGGGTCGTCGCCCTGGCCGTCCTCGTCTCCGCGGGGACGTACGTGTACGTCCACTACGTCGAGGGACCTGCGCCCGCTCGGCTCACGCTCGACTCATCCACGTCCAGCACCATGGCGGGCGGTGCCACGGTCGCTTCGTCCGCCGACCCGTCCGGCGTCTCCGGCGCGTGGCGTCCCACATCGGACTCGACCGTCGGCTACCGGGTGAAGGAGGTTCTCTTCGGCCAGGACAACACGGCGGTGGGCCGCACCAACAAGGTCACCGGCTCCATGACCATCGATGGCACCACCGTGAAGACCGTCGACCTCACCGTCGACATGAGCTCGGTGGCCAGCGATCAGGCCCGCCGCGACAACCAGTTCAAGGGTCGCATCATGGACACGTCGACCTACCCCACGTCGACGTTCAAGCTCACCCAGCCCATCAACCTGAGCAACGTGGCCGACGGCAGCACGGTCAGTGCCAACGCCGTGGGACAGCTCACGTTGCGGGGTACCACCGAGACGGTCACCATCCCGATCAAGGCCAAGCGGAACGGTTCCAAGATCGAGGTGAATGGGATCCTCCCCGTCACCTTCGCCGACTGGAAGATCCCGAGCCCGAGCTTCGGACCGGTGACCACCGAGGACCACGGCGAGCTCGAGTTGCTCGTCGTGTTCGAGCGAGCGGGATAGTCCCGCCGCCGCATTGGAGGAAGCAGCTATGTATCGCCACGGATTCCACGAAGGCGCGTTCCACCATGGGGTGGGCGTCTTCGGACTGATCTTCTTCGTCGCCCTGCTCGCCCTGGCCGTCGTGGCCGTGGTGCTGCTGGTGCGGGCGTCGCGCCACACGCCTGTGGCCGCGGGCGGTCCGTCCGGCGCGCTGGGCGGCGGCGCCAACGCCAACGACCCCGCCCTGGCCGAGCTGCGCCTTCGTTACGCCCGGGGTGAGATCAGCCGCGAGGAGTACGTGCAGCGCAGCGCCGACCTGGGCGCGCCGGTCACGTCGTCGCCCCCGCCGCCCGGCCCGCCGGCGCCGCCCGCCCCGCCGGCCTAGCGACCGGTTTGGCCGCGCGCACGCCCCGACCACGGTGTGGGCGCGGTCAAAGCGTGCCCCGGTAGGTGCCGAAGCTCCACAGGTTGCCCTCGGGGTCCTTCACGGTGAACCCGCGGGAGCCGTAGTCCTCGTCCGCCAGGCCCCGCACGAGCTCGGCGCCGGCGCCGGTGGCCCGGGCGAAGAGGGCGTCGGGCTCGTCGGTCACCACGTAGATCGACGTGATGCCGGTCTCGAAGGCATCGTGGCCGTCCTCGGTGAAACTGCGGGAGCCGAGCATGACGCCGCCGCCCAGGGGCCAGCGCAGCTCGGCGTGGGGCACGTCCCGGTCGCCCTCAGCGGGGACCACCAGCGTCGCTTCGAACCCGAAGGCGTCGACCAGGAAGGCGATGGCGGCCTTGGCGTTGTCGTAGCGAAGCGCGGGCCAGACGGTGGGGCCAGGGGTGTCGGATGCCATGGCGTCAGGATGCCACGGTCCGGCAGCTCCTCGTCTTGGAGAGATGGGAGCCCTTCGGCCATCCAGGTCAGCGGGGAGCAGCCGGCCACGCGGGCAGCCGTGCCACACCCGGCATCATCCCCTCGCTCACGACTCCGAGGCGAGGGCGCGCGATGCTCGGGTGTCATGGCCAAGCCCATCGTCGTGTACCTGGAGCTGGGGTCCAAGCGGGTCTTCGCCTGCGCCATCGACTGGCCCGGTTGGGCCCGCTCGGCCAAGACCGAAGACGCCGCCCTGGAGGCGCTGGCCAGCTACGCGCCGCGCTACCGGGTGGTGCCCGAGGAGGCGCGGGTGGCCTTCGCCTCGGGTCCGTTCGAGGTGGTCGAGCGCGTCCCCGGCGACGGCACCACCGACTTCGGCGCCCCCGGCGCCATCCCCGCGATCGACACGGCCACCCCCCTGCGAGCCAAGGAAGCGGAGCGGCTGGCGTCGCTGGTGGAGGCGTCGTGGACGGTGTTCGACCGGGTGGTGGCCGGCGCCCCGCCCACATTGCGCAAGGGACCCCGCGGCGGGGGCCGCGACCGCGACCCGATCGTCGCCCACGTGGCCGATGCGGAAGCCGCCTACGCCCGCCGGATCGGGCTGGGCAAGGGCGACACGAGCCGGGACGACATCCTCGGCGCTCTGCGCGCCGGGCCCGCCGCCGGCGCCAAGTGGCCGCCCCGCTACGGCGCCCGCCGCATCGCCTGGCACGCGCTCGACCACGCGTGGGAGATCGAGGACAAGAGCGACTGAGCGCCTTTGCGGCCGTGGACTGCAACAGAACGGATCGGGAGGCGCATCTGGCGCGAGGATGGCCGCGTGAACTTCGCATTCGACAGCAAGACCGAAGCGCTTCGCGAGCAACTGCTCGACTTCATGGACACCCACGTGTACCCGGCCGAGGCCGTGCACGCCGAGCAGGTGGCGGCCATCGCCGACACCAACCCGTGGGGCCGGGCACCCATCGTCGAGGACCTGAAGAAAGAGGCGCGCAGCCGCGGCCTCTGGAACCTGTTCCTCCCCCACGAGCCGTGGGGCGCGGGCCTCACCAACCTCCAGTACGCGCCCCTCGCCGAGATCACCGGTCGCAGCCCTGTGCTGGCGCCCGAGGCCCTGAACTGCGCGGCGCCGGACACCGGCAACATGGAGATCCTGGCCGCCTTCGGCACCAAGGAGCAGCAGGACCGGTGGCTGGTGCCGCTGCTCGAGGGCGAGATCCGGTCGGCCTTCTCCATGACCGAGCCCGAGGTGGCGTCGTCGGACGCCAGCAACATCGCCACCCGCATCGAGCGGCAGGGCGACGAGTACGTCGTCAACGGCCGCAAGTGGTGGTCGAGCGGGGCCATGGCTCCTGAGTGCCAGCTCCTCATCGTCATGGGCGTGACCGACCCCGATGCCGACGGGTACCGGCGCCAGAGCATGATCCTCGTGCCCAAGGACGCGCCCGGCGTCACCATCAGGCGGTCCACGTCCGTGTTCGGGTACGACGACGGTGCCCATGGTGGCCACGCCGAGATCCTCTACGACGATGTGCGCGTCCCCGCGTCCAACCTCCTCGGCGAGGAGGGGGGCGGGTTCGCCATCGCCCAGGCCCGCCTCGGCCCCGGCCGCATCCACCACTGCATGCGCCTCCTAGGCATGGCCGAGCGGGCCCTCGACATGATGTGCCGGCGCGTCGCCGACCGCGTCGCCTTCGGCAAGCCGCTGGCCGAGCAGGGCGTGATCCAGGAGTGGATCGCCGAGTCGCGCATCCGCCTGGAGCAGGCCCGCCTGCTCGTGCTGAAGACGGCCTGGCTGATCGACACCGTCGGCAACCAGGGCGCTCGCATCGAGGTGTCGGCCATCAAGGTCGCCGTCCCCGCGGCCGCCTGTTGGGTGATCGACCGGGCCATCCAGGCCCATGGCGGCGGGGGCGTGTCGGGCGACTTCCCCCTGGCCGCCCTGTACGCCCACGCCCGCACGCTCCAGATCGCCGATGGGCCAGACGAGGTGCACTTGCGCCAGGTCGCCCGCCGGGAACTGCGGGCCCACCAAGGATGACCGCACAGCGCTGACGGCTCGGCCAGGTACTACGCTTGACTCTGGCAGAAATAACCAGGGCCAGAGAAACCAGGGGGCAGGACATGGCACACGGTGCGGTGTACACCGACACAGGCGACTCGTCGCGCTCGGGTGGGCGCACTCGCAGACGGGCAGTGGGTGCCGTGCTCTCGGCCCTCGTCTCCGTCCTCGCGCTGATCACCACCTCGGCGGCGCCCGTCGCCGCGGCCGACAATCAGAAGGTCACCTACTCGGCCACCATCACGGTGCCGGCCCCGCCGGCGTCGAACTTCGCCGGAGCGAGTGGCGGCGGCGACGGGTGGGCCGTGGCGCTCACCTCGAGCCAGCTCTTCAACGTGTTCCACCACGACTCGACGCTCATCGTCAACTGCCACAACCAGTCGGATGCGTCCGACTGCTGGAGTGGCCCCAAGACGGTCGTCGACGGCAGCGGCAACAACTTCGAGACCTCCATCGGCCCAGGCCTCTACGTCGATCAGGCCACGGGCTTCATGTACGTGACCGTGACGCGCGCCAGCGATTCCACCGCGGGCGTGGCGTGCGTCGACACCACCCAACCGGCCGGGGCGACGGGGGCGCAGCTCTTCTGCGGCTTCACGCCGCTGTCCGCGGTGGGCGACGCACAGGCCGGCGGGAGCGGCCTCTCGGCGCCGGTGCAGGTCGGGTCCAGGTGGTACGCGTACAACGAGGTCGCGGGGTCCGGGACGACGGGTACCGAGAACACGTTGCTGTGCTTCGACCTCTCGACCCTGGCCGCATGCGCGGGGCAGCCCTACGCCATCGACCGCGGCGGTGTCGACTTCAGCCCCTTCACCTACTCGTGGCCCATCGGCGCGGCCGGGTCGAAGATCATCCTCCAGGTCGCCGGATCCACGGACAAGCTGGCGTGCTTCGACACCGCCACCAACTCGTCGTGTGGCGGCAGTTGGCCGGTCACGGTGGCATCGACGGCCGGCGCCCCCTTCCCGCTCATGGACTCGTCGGGCAACGTCACCGGCGTGTGCACGCCGATCAGCGGCATCCCCTGCTTCGACCTCACCGGTGCAACGGTGTCCACCCCGGCGGGCATGACGACGGCGATCCAGCCGACCATCAACTACAACGGTCCGGCGGTGACGATCGGCCCACGGGTGTACGTGCCCGACGCCAACAACGACCAGGTCGAGTGCTACGACTACAACCAGGGCGCGGGATGCGCGAACTTCCCCAAGACCTTCAGCAACTTGGGTCTGCTCTACACGGTGAACCCCGACCCGCAACGGCCGGCCTGCCTGTGGGTCAACGCCGACAACGGCTCCGCCCAGATCCAGAACTTCGACGCCTTCACCGGCGGGGCATGCGGGACGGGCGCCATCCGGGTGCTGTCGTCCAGCATCGTCGTGCCGAACAGCGTGTGCATCCCGGCGTCCTACACGTCGCTGCAGGTGCTCTCGCCACCTCGCAACACGTACTCGAGCGGGTCGGTGGACTTCCAGGACGGCAGCGGCAACCCCATCCCGGGTTTCGCCACGCACGGCCTCGACGGGACGGGCACGGCCAACCTGACCGACCTGCAACTGTCGACCAAGACGGCGCTGCCGCAGTTCCTCATCACGCTGAACAACACCGGGGGTGCGCCCGCCTCGGTCCAGGTGAAGCTCACGTGGACGGGGACGTTCTCCAACACCTGCACCAAGCAGGGCACCACGGTCACCGGGCTGCTCAACCAGGGCTACCGGATCGTCGCCGGTGACGGCGGTGTGTTCGCTTTCGGCAACTCGGCCTTCGCCGGTTCGCCGGGCGCCACCCGGTTGGGCGGGGCGATCGTCGGCATCGCTCCGACGCCCAGCGGCAACGGCTACTGGCTGGTGGGGGAGGACGGCGGTGTGTTCGCCTACGGCGACGCCGTCTTTGCCGGATCGGTGCCCGGCCTGGGCATCAGGATCAGGAACGTCAGGGGCATAGCGGCCACGCCGTCGGGCCGCGGCTACTGGGTCGTCGGGGACGACGGTGGCGTGTTCTCCTTCGGTGACGCCGCCTTCTTCGGCTCGGTGCCGGGCGTGGGCGTCGCCACTCGGGGCGTGAAGGGCATGGCGGCCACGCCCACCGGCCGGGGCTACTGGCTGGTCGGCGACGACGGCGGTGTCTTCGCCTTCGGTGACGCCGCCTTCTTCGGCTCGGTGCCCGGTCTGGGCATCCGCGTGCGTGACGTGCGGGGCATGGCGGCCACGCCGTCGGGCCGGGGCTACTGGCTGGTCGAGGGCAACGGCGGCGTGTTCTCCTTCGGGGACGCCACGTACGCCGGGTCCGCCCCCGGCCTGGGCATGCGCATCACCGACGTGCAGGGCATGGCGGCCACGCCGTCGGGCAACGGCTACTGGCTGGTCGAGGGCAACGGCGGCGTCCTGTCGTTCGGCGACGCCTCGTTCTTCGGCTCGCTGGTGGTGTCCAAGCTGAACGCCGCGCCCGTCGCCATCAGCCGGTAACGCCCGCGCTGGGGTTGGTGCCCATCGCATCCGGGCAGGACTTGCCGGAAGCATGAGCACCAACCCCGCCACGGCCAGGCAGCCGGCGGCGTTCGTCGGGCACGGCAACCCGATGAACGCCATCGAGCGCAACCGGTACACGGAGGCGTGGCGCGCCTTCGGGCAGTTGCCGGATCGGCCCCGGGCCGTGCTGGTCGTGTCCGCCCACTGGTACACCAACGCCACCGCCGTCACCGCCATGGCCCGGCCCCGCACCATCCACGACTTCTACGGCTTCCCGGACGAACTCTTCGCCGTGGAGTACCCGGCGGCCGGCGCCCCCGAGGTCGCCGAGGAGGTGGCCGACGTGGCCAAGCCTCACTGGGTGGGCCTCGACCACGACAGCTGGGGCCTCGACCACGGCACCTGGTCGGTGCTGTGCCACGTCTTCCCCGATGCCGGCGTGCCCGTCGTGCAGTTGTCGATCAACGCCCTCAAGCCCTTCGAGTACCACTTCGACCTGGGCGCACGACTGGCGCCGCTGCGAAACCGGGGCATCCTCATCGTGGGCAGCGGAAACGTGGTGCACAACCTCGGGCGCATCGACTGGAGCCGGCCCGACGCTGCCTTCGACTGGACCCGCCGCTTCGACGACGCCGCTCGCGCCGTCATGACGGAGAAGCCGGCGGACGTCCTCACCTTGCAGTCCCACCCGGACTTCGACCTGGCCGTTCCCACGCCCGACCACTTCCTCCCCTTCGTCTACGTCGCCGGGGTGGCCAGCGCCTCCGACTGCCCGGTCGACGTCCTGATCGACGGCTTCGCCATGGGCTCGCTGTCCATGACCTCCTACACGGTGGACGCCCGGTGCCCGCCACCCGCAGTCGACGCCGGCCCTGCCCCCGCTCTGCCCGATCCGGAGTTGGTGCCGCCGGACGACACCAACACATGACCTGAACACCCGGACCACTGAAGGAGCAGCGCCATGGCCGACGACCGGACCGAGGTCGACATCCCCGAGACCCACCGGGACCTGCTCGACGCCCAGGTCGGCATCCTCGGCACCATCGACCACAAGGACCGGCCCCAGCTGTCGCCCGTGTGGTTCCTGGCCGCGGGCGGCACCGTGCGCCTCTCCCTGAACACATCGCGGCGCAAGGTCGAGAACCTCCAGCGCAACTCGGCCGTGAGCTTTCTCATCCTCGACCTGGCCAACCCCTACCGGTACCTCGAACTGCGCGGCTACGCCGAGATCCTGGAGGACGTCGACTACCTGTTCGCCGACAAGGTGGGGGCCAAGTACGGCGGCGCCGACCTGCGCCAGAACGACCGGCCCGGCGAGTACCGGGTGGTCGTGACCATCCACCCCACCACCGTGCACGCCGTCAACCTGGCCGGCTGACGAGCGACGCGCCGGCGTCGCCGCCGACGCCGCCGGCGGCTCGTACCATCGGCGGGCGATGACCGACGCGGCGCGCCGATGGGGGCCCTACCTCAGCGAACGCGGGTGGGGCACGGTGCGGGAGGACTACAGCGCCGAGGGCGACGCGTGGGGGTCGTTCCCGTTCGAGCACGCCCGCAGCCGGGCCTACCGCTGGAACGAGGACGGCATGGCCGGCATCTGTGACGACCAGCAGGTCCTGTGCCTGGCCCTGGCGCTGTGGAACGGCCGCGACCCCATCCTGAAGGAGCGCATGTTCGGCCTGGCGAACAGCCAGGGCAACCACGGCGAGGATGCCAAGGATTACTGGTGGTACCTCGACTCCACACCCACCCATTCGTGGATGCGCTGGCGCTACGCCTACCCGCAG
>DASRGI010000249.1:0-16681 GCA_035651095.1 Acidimicrobiales bacterium
CCTGCAGCACGAGGACGGCCACTCGCTGGTGCTGGCGTCGACCATCCCCAACCTGTCGGCCTACGACCCCGCCTTCGCCTACGAGGTCGCCGTCATCATCCGCCACGGGCTGCACCACATGTACAGCGACGCGCCCGAAGACCGCTTCTACTACCTCACCCTCTACAACGAGAACTACGAGATGCCGCCCATGCAGGAGGGCATCGAGGACGGCGTCATCCGCGGGTTGTACCGCTTCGCCGCCGCCCCCGACGGCCCGTCGCGCCGGGCCACCATCCTGTTCTCGGGATCGGCCCAGGGCGCGGCCCGGGAGGCCCAACGGCTGCTGGCCGAGAAGCACGACGTGGCCGCGGAGCTGTGGTCGGCCACGTCCTTCAAGGCACTGCGGGAAGACGCGCTGTCCGTCGAGCGGTGGAACCGCCTGCACCCCAGCCAGCCCGCCCGCACGCCGTACATCACGGAGGCGCTGTCCGGGGCCGAGGGGCCGTTCGTGGCCGTTACCGACTTCATGAAGGCGGTCCCCGACCAGGTGGCGCGCTGGGTCCCCGGCCCCTTCACGCCGCTCGGTACCGACGGGTACGGCCGGTCCGACACCCGAGCCGACCTGCGCCGCTTCTTCGAGACCGACGCCGCCCACGTGGTGGTCGCCACCCTCAAGGCGCTGGCCGAGACGGGCGACGCCAAGGCCGAGGAGGTCGAGGACGCCATCGCCCGGTACGGCATCGACGCCGAGGCGCCCGACCCCCGCTCCGCCTAACCAGCTCCCCACTCCCCGCCCCCGCCGTTCTCGTAACGCTGGCGCCGCCATAGTGGGCGCCAGCGTTACGAGAAGCGTGAGGGCGCGCGATGATCGGCCGCATGGCTGCCGTCAAGCTCGCGCTCGCTCAGGACCCCAAGGCCGATGCCCTCCTGTCCAAGGATCCGTTCGCCCTCCTGATCGGGATGGTGCTCGACCAACAGGTGCCGATCGAGTGGGCCTTCCGCAGCCCGTATGAACTGCAGCGCCGGCTGGGCGGCCGCCTCGACGCGGCCGAGATCGCGGCCATGGACCCTGACGCGCTGGTGCAGGCCTTCGTGCAACCGCCTGCCCTCCACCGCTACCCGGCGGCCAACGCCAAGCGGGTGCAGGAGCTGGCCCGCATCGTGGTCGACCAGTACGGCGGCAAGGCCGACCGCATCTGGAAGACGGCCCAGGACGGGGCCGAGCTGTACAAGCGCATCAAGGCCCTGCCCGGATTCGGCGAGCGCAAGGCGCGCATCATGGTCGCCCTGATCGGCAAGCAGCTCGGCGTGCGGCCGCCCGGGTGGGAGGACGTTGCCGGTGAGTTCGGCCGGCCTGGCAGCTACTGCTCCGTGGCCGACATCACCGACGCCGAGAGCCTCTCGCGCGTGCGCGAGTACAAGCAGGAGATGAAGGCCGCTGCCAAGGCCGCCAGCCGAGGCTGACCCGCTCCCTGCCCTGGTCCCGGGCGGTTGGGAGCCGCTCGACCTGCCCGCGCCGGGGCGCGAGCGACGCTCGCCTCCGTGGCGCTGGATCGCCCTTGGTGCCGCCGTCCTTCTCGCCGCCCTCGCCGCCTACGTGGCCGCCGCCCGCCACGCCGTCGTCACGCTGGAGCGGGTGAACGCCACGGCCCAAGCGCTCGACACCGACCGGTTCGACAAGGCGGGCAAGCTCGTCACCGAGTCCCTCCTCCCGGACGATGTCCGGGATGCGAACACAGCCAGCCTGGCCCTCCAGGACGAGCAGGCCGCCGCCTTCCGGCGCCTGGCCGGGCGGGCGGACCGGGTGGTGGCCGTCGACCCGGGCGTCCGCCGCCTGCGCCGGCTCACCGCCCAAGCGCTGCGCCGCCAGGCCCAACTCCTGGCCGTACCCCGGGGCCGGTTCGGGCTGGCGGACGAGCCCGCGGCCGACCGGGCCAGGAACCGGGAGCTGCGGCGATGGCACGTGCATCCGTCGGCCTCGACCCCCGCCGTCCAACTGCACGCCGCCGATGCCACCCTGGCCCGCTTCCGCCAGGTCGCCGACGTCACCATCCACGCCCGGCTCGCCCTGGACCGCTTCAGCAGACTCGACATCCTCAACGCCGACACGGGGAACGTGGCCACCCTTCCCGGCGCCCTGAACGGGGCCGTCCTCCGGGACGGTTGGGCGGCCATCAGCACCATCGAGGGCGTTGCCGTCGTCGGCCTGGACGGGGCCCGCCTCAAACGGGTCGTCCCGGGGTCCACCGACCCGGTGGCGTCGTCGGCGCCCGATGCCGTGTGGTTGCAGGGACTCGCCGGCGGAGCCCAGGAGTTCAACCGGGTCGGCCCCACCGGACGGACCTTCCCCGGGCCGGTCTTCGCCGACGCGGGCACGTTCATCGTGTCGGGCATCCGTTCCCGCGTCGGCTCCCGGCTCGAGATGCGGGACCCGTCGGGAAAGGTGCTGCGGGCCCTGGGGCCGGGCAACGTCGTGGCCGTCACCACCGGACGGCTGGCGTGGTCCGACGGCTCCCGCGCGCTCCACGTGATCGATGCCGGCGGCTCGGGGTTCGACTGGACGGCGGGTCCCGGGGTGGTGCTCGGCGCCTTCTCACCGGACGGCAAGGCCTTGGCCGTGGTCGACGCCGCGGGCCGAGTCTGGCGGTTCGACGGTCCTGGGCCACCCCGGCCGGGTGCCACGATCGACGGGTACCCCAACGGCCCGGCCGCCGTGTGGCTGGGCTCGTCGCTCTTCGTGCCGGTCGCGGCCACGAACGGGCGCTCCACGGTGGCGGTCGTGTCCCTCGACGACGGGACGGTGCACTTCCTGCGCATCCGGGGCGAGTTCGCCTTCGTGGGCGCGTTCTGAGATCAGCGCCTTCTAGCATCGCCGCCGTGCAGGTCCTGGCCAACGGCAAGCCCACCGACGTTCCCGACGGCGCCACCGTCGACGACCTCCTGCAGCAGTTGCGCCTCGGCGGCAGATGGGTGCTGGTCGAGCGCAACGGCGAACCCGTGCGACGCGAGGACTTGGCCACCACGGTGCTGGCCGAGGGCGACCGGCTGGAGCTGGTGCGAGCGGTGGCCGGCGGCTGATCCCGATGACCCGATGACCCCGATGACCCGATGACCCCGAACCCGCTCGGCGACCGCCGCCTCTACCTCTGCACACCGGACCGGCCCGACCTGGCCACCTTCGTGGCCGCGTGCATCCGGGGCGGTGTGGACGTGGTGCAGTTGCGGGACAAGCACCTCGACGCCAAGCCCCTGCTGGCGCGGGCCCGCGTCGTGCGGGACGTGTGCCGGGACCACGGTGTGCCGTTCATCCTCAACGACCGCCCCGACCTGGCCCTGGAGGTCGAAGCCGATGGCGTCCACGTGGGCCAGGACGACGGCCCGGCCAGCCTGGCCCGGCGCATCCTCGGCCCCGAGGCCATCATCGGCCTGTCCACCCACGCACCGGCCGAGCTCGACGCCAGCAACGGCGAGCCCGTCGACTACATCTCCGCCGGCCCAGTGGTGGCGACACCCACCAAGCCCGGCCGCGCCGGCGTGGGTGTGGGCTACCTCACCCTGGCGGCCGAGCGGGCGGCCCATCCCTTCTTCGTCACCGGCGGCGTCACCCCCGACACCCTGCCGACCATGCTCGCGGCGGGCGCCACCCGTTTCGTGGTCGTGCGCTGGCTGACGGAAGCGGCCGACCCCGAGGCCAACGCCCGCCGCCTCCGGCAGGCCATCGACGCCGCCTACGCGCTCTGACGGTCCAGCCAGCCGATCAGCACGGCGATGGCCCGCGGGTCGTGGCGCAGGCGATGCCCGGCCCCGTTCAGCACCCGCAGCTCCACGTCGCCGTCGGCGGCGTCGGCCAAGGCCCGAGCATCCATCACCGGCACCACGTCGTCGTCGGCGCCGTGCACGATCAACAGGGCGCGGGGCGGGATCTTGGGCACCTGGACGAGGGGCCGGATCTCGGACAGGGCATGGGCCCACACGTCGAAGTGCTCGGGATAGGTGCGGTCCTTGATGACGCCCACGTTCCGAGCGTGCTCGAGGAAGCGGCGGGCGTCGTGGGCCCACCCGTCGAAGTCGGCCGGCGCCGCGAAGGTGGCGACGCCGCGCACCCGCTCGCCCTCGCCCGCCGCGCACAGGGCCAGCGCGCCACCCGTGGAGAAGCCGGCCAGCCACACGCCCTCGGCGTCGTGGTGGGCGGCCAGGTACTCGATGGCGGCTCGCAGGTCGTCCCGCCAGCCATCCAGCGAGAAGTTGCCCTCGGAGCGTCCCGCGCCCCGGAAGTCGAAGGACATGACCGTCCAGCCCGCCTCGGCGGCCAGGCGGTCGGCCAGGTCCGGGTAGCTCTCGCTCACCGCCGCCGAGCCCCACGACTCGGCCGGGAAGCCGTGGCACAGGATGAGGACCCGCCGCCCGGCGGCGGTGGCGGGCGGCTCGGCCAGATGGCCCCGGAGCGTGAGCTCACCGGACCGGAACACGACGTCCATGGGGTGCTTACACGCCCAGCAGACGCCGGGCGTTCCCGACGAGGATCTTCTCCTCCACCTCCACGGGCGGGTCGTAGGAGTGGAAGGCGTCGAGCCACTTGGCGAAGGTGAGGAACGGGTAGTCGCTGCCGTAGAGGGCGCGGTCCTGCAAGGGGCCGAGCACGTTCTTCGTCAGCTCGGGCGACCACTTGCGGGGTGACCAGCCGGACAGGTCCAGCCACACGTTGGTCTTGTGCTGGGCCACGGCGAGCATCTCGTCCTGCCACGGCCACGACGGGTGGGCGGCGACGATGTTCAGCTCCGGGAAGTCGGCAGCCACGTCGTCCAAGAAGATGGGCCGGCAGTAGCCGAGCTTGATGCCGCCCCCGCCGGGCATGCCTGCGCCCAGCCCCGTTGTCCCCGTGTGGAAGATGATCGGTGCGCCCAGCTCGGCGGCCGCTTCGTACAGCGGGTAGAAGCGGGTGTCGTTGGGGGCGAAGAGCTGGCAGCCGGGGTGGAGCTTCAGGCCCCGGAGCCCGAGGTCGGTGATGGCGTGGCGGAAGTCGGCCACCGCCTTCTTGCCCTTCCACGGGTCCACGGACGCGAAGCCGATGAAGGTGTCGGGATGGCGGGCCACGCACTCGGCCACGTACTCGTTGGTGGTGGGAGGCAGGCCCGTGCCCGACTCCGCGTCCCACGCCAGCACCACGGCGAGCACATCGTCGGCCCGGAACTCGTCGGCCATCTGGTCGACGGTGCGGATGGGCACCTGGGTGCGGAAATGGCGCTCGGTGGCCTCGCGCATCTCGCCCAGGCTCCCGTCCATCCACTCGTGGGTGGACAGGTGGACGTGCATGTCGATGGCACGCACGTCAGGCCACGTCCTCTTCGTCCTGGCGCACGCAGTGCGGGCACGGGTGGTAGTTGCGGTTGCGGGCCTCGGGCAGGATGTCGGGGCCGAAGGTGGCGAACTGCTCGGACCGGAGCAGATCGTCCAACTCGCACTCGTCGGTGGTGTTGTCGAGGTCGTGCACGCGCAGGATGCGCTTGTCCCCCAGCCACCGGAAGTGCTCGAAGCGAACGGGTCGGGCCATGTCCCGAACCCTATTGCGCCGACCCCGGCGCGCGGAACGGGCGCCCGAAGGCGCCCGTTCACGTCGATTCGCTAGAAAAGGACTCGGCTGCCGTGCTGCGTCGGGTGGGACCGGCTCCCGACTGGGCTCGTCCGAGCGGTAGCTGACTGGGATTCGCCAGCTGGGTCCAGCGGCCGAACTAGCGGCCAGCCACCTCCAGGGTCCCAAGACTTTGACTGTGCAGTTGGACCACCTCCTTTCCCTGGTGCCGACCAAGATACAAGAGGCGGCCTGGGTGGTCGCGCGTTTTCCGGCGATCAGCCCAAGATCAGCCCGCGATCAACCCGGCGACCCGGCGGCCGGCTCGTCGGGGGGCGCCTCGGGCCCGATGGCCCCTATGGCTTCCAGGTAGCTCATCTGGGCGTCGAGGACGGCGTGGACCTGGGGGGACGTGTAGTCGACGCCCAGGGCCCGGGCCCGGGCCAGGACGTAGTCGACCGTCTCGGCCCCGCCCACCACCACCGGCCCCTCACTGGGCACGGAATGGCCGTTGCCGGACACGCCCTTCATGCGGAAGAACTCGAGGTTCCAGTCGATGATGCGGCGCACGTCGTCGTGGCTCAGTTCGGCGCTGACCTCGAAGGGCAGGTGCTCGGCCACCCATGCCACCGCCTCGTCCAGGTCGAACGTGGGCTGCGGGGGCACGGCATCGAGCCGGCGGGCCTCCCGGCCCACGACCGCGGCGGCCACGACGAAGATGATCACGACCGCCGCCAGCCCGAAGAGCAGCACCATCGGGCGCGGAGGTTACCTCGGCTACCTTCGGCTGCTATGCGCGTCGCCATCGGTTCCGATCACGCCGGCTTCCGGCTCAAGCAGGCGGTGGCCGACCACCTCCGCCAGGCCGGCCACGAGGTGGAGGACCTGGGCACGCACGGCGAGGACCCGGTCGACTACCCGCCGTTCTGCGCGGCCACGGCCCGGGCCGTGGTGCACGGGCAGGCCGACGTGGGGATCGTCCTCGGGGGCAGCGGCCAGGGCGAGCAGATCGCGGCCAACAAGGTGCACGGCGCCCGGGCCGCGCTGTGTTACGACGAGACGACCGCGTTTCTCGCCCGCCAGCACAACGACGCCAACGTGCTGTCGCTGGGCGGACGCCTGCTGGGCGACACGCTGGCGCTGCGCATCGTGGACGTCTTCCTGGCCACGCCGTTCGAAGGCGGCCGCCACCAGCCCCGGCTGGACGAGATCGCGGCCATCGAACAGGAGGAGTGCGCCCCCTGACGCGCGCTGGCCGCGCCCACACCGCGATGGCGGCGTCAGCGCGGCCAAACGGCTGCGGCGCGTGCGTTAGATGCCGATGCGCTGGGCGAGCAGCTCCCGGTGGTAGGTGGGATCGCCCAGCAGCAGCTCGGAGCTCTTGGCCCGCTTGAAGTACAGGTGGGCGTCGTGCTCCCAGGTGAAGCCGATGCCGCCGTGGATCTGGATGTTCTCGGCGGCGGCGTGGAAGTACGCGTCCGAGCAGTACGACTTGGCCAGCGACGCCACCACCGGCAGCTCGTCGTTGTCCTCGCTCGCCGCCCAGCCCGCGTAGTACGCGGCCGACTTGGCCGACTCCACCTCGAGCAGCATGTCCGCGCACTTGTGCTTGATGGCCTGGAACGAGCCGATGGGCCGGCCGAACTGCACCCGGTCCTTGGCGTACTCGACCGCCATCTCCAGCACCTTCTGGGCCCCGCCCACCTGCTCGGCGGCCAGGGCGACGGCGGCCAAGTCGAGCGTCTTGGCCAGCACGGGCCAGCCCTGCCCCTCGGCGCCGACCAGCTTGGCGGGCACGTTGTCGAACGTGAGCTTGGCCTGCTTGCGGGTCTGGTCCATGGTGGACAGCGGCGTGCGGGTGAGGCCCGATGCCGACCCGTCCACCGCGAACAGCGACACCCCGCCCCCGCTGCGAGCGGCGACCAGGATGAGGTTGGCCGTGTGGCCGTCGATCACGAAGGTCTTCTCGCCGGAGAGCGTGTAGCCATCGCCCCCCTTGGTGGCCTCCATGGTGACACCGGACTCGTCCCACCGGCCGTTGGCCTCGGTGAGGGCCACGGTGGCGATGGTGTCGCCCGCGGCGATGCCCGGCAGGTACTCCTTCTTGGCGGCGTCGTCGCCCGACGCCAGCAGGGCGTTGGCGGCCAGGGCCACGGTGGCGAAGTACGGTGCCGCCAGCAGGGCCCGCCCCATCTCCTCCAGGACGACCACCAGCTCCACGTAGCCGTAGCCCGATCCCCCGTACTCCTCGGGGATGGCCAGGCCCTGGAGCCCGAGCTGCTGGCCCATCTGGTCCCACACGGCGGGGTCGTACCCTTCGGTGGTCTCCATCAGGCGCCTGACCTCGGTGCTGGGCGACTTGTCCTCGAGGAAGCGACGGACAGACCGGCGGAGTTCCTCTTGCTCCTCGCTGAATGCGAAGTTCACTAGCGTGATCCCCCTAAGACGGGCTCTAGCAACGGCCCACAAGTTCTACTAGACCGGACGGTCAAGTGCACTTCGAGGACAGTCAAGCCGAGATCCACAAGCTCGTCGTCGGCCCCGTCGACAACAACGTCTTCGTGCTCCGCTGCAAGGAGACGGGCGACGCCGTGCTGCTCGACGCGGCCAACGAGCACGAGAAGCTGCTCGAGCTGTGCCAGCGCCTGGGCGTGCGCAAGGTGCTGGAGACGCACGGCCACTGGGACCACATCCAGGCCGTCCCCGCCGTGCGGGACGCCGGCTACGAGGTGGGCGTCACCGCGGCCGACGCGGCCATGCTGCCCTCCTACGACTTCGTGCTGGAAGACGAGTCGGTCATCGAGGTGGGCCGCCTGCGCCTGCACACCATCCACACGCCCGGCCACACACCAGGGTCGATGTGCTTCCGGCTGGAAGGGTCGCCCGTGCTGTTCAGCGGGGACACGCTCTTCCCGGGCGGGCCGGGCGCCACCAAGTTCGAGGGCGGCCACTTCCCCACCATCATCCGGTCCATCGAGGACAGGCTCTTCGCCGCCCTGGCCGCCGACACGATCGTCCTGCCCGGTCACGGCGACGACACCACCATCGGCCGGGAGCGCCCCCACCTCCAGGAGTGGATCGACCGGGGTTGGTAGTGGACACGTTCGACGCCATCTTCGGGCGGCGTTCCATCAGTCGCCTGGTCGACCCAGCACCTTCGGGCGACGACCTGCGCCGCATCCTCTCGGCCGGCGCGGCCGCGCCCGACCACGGCGAGCTGCGGCCCTGGAAGTTCATCGTGCTCGCAGGCGATGCCAAGGCTGCCTTCGGCCAGGTGCTGGCCGAAGCCTACGTGGCCCGCGTCCCGTCGCCCCAACCCGCCGCGCTGGAGAAGGAGCGCACCAAGCTGGGCCGGGCCCCGTTGGTCGTTGTGGTCGGCGCCGTGCGCCGGGCCAGCGACGCCGTCCCCTGGCCCGAGCAGGAGAACGCCGCGGCCGCGGCCGCCCAGAACATCGTGCTGGCCGCCACCGCGCTGGGCTACGGGTCCATGTGGCGCACGGGCGACCCCTCGTACGACCCGAACGTGAAGGCCGCCCTCGGCCTGTCGCCCGACGACGCCATCGTCGGGTTCATCTACATCGGCACGCCCCGGGAGGACAAGACCAAGCCGGCCCGGGAGCCCGACCTCGACGGACTGGTGGAGGAATGGCGCCCATGACCTACGAGCACATCGCCCTGGAGGTCGACGGGTCCGTCGCCACCATCACCCTCAACCGGCCGGACAAGCTCAACGCCTTCACCACCCGCATGCAGCACGAGCTGGTCGACGCCTTCGACCGGACCGATGCCGACGACGACGTGCGGGTGGTCATCGTCACCGGCGCGGGCCGGGCCTTCTGCGCCGGCGCCGACCTGTCCAGCGGCTCGTCCGCCTTCGACGCCGGCGAGCGGGCGGGCGGCGGTGAGGGCAGCGTGCCCGAGGATGGCGGGGGCGAGGTCACCCTGCGCATCTGGCGCAGCCACAAGCCGGTCATCGCCGCCATCAACGGCCCGGCCGTGGGCGTGGGCATCACCATGACGCTGCCCATGGACATCCGGCTGGCGTCCGACGCCGCTCGCATGGGGTTCGTCTTCGCCCGCCGGGGCATCGTGCCCGAGGCGTGCTCGAGCTGGTTCCTTCCCAGGATCGTGGGCATCAGCCGGGCGGCCGAGTGGGTCTACACCGGGCGGGTGTTCGACGCCGCCGAGGCCCTGGCCGGCGGTCTGGTGCGCAGCGTCCACCCGGGCGAGTCGCTCCTCGACGAGGCCCGCCTGCTGGCCAAGGAGATCGCGGCCAACACCGCGCCGGTGTCGGTGGCCCTGTCCCGGCAGATGCTGTGGCGGGGCCTCGTCGAGGACCACCCCATGGAGGCCCACCGGGCCGACTCGCGGGGCATCTACGACCGGGGCCGCTCGGCCGACGTGCGCGAGGGCGTGTCCGCCTTCCTGGAGAAGCGCCCGGCGCAGTTCCCGGAGAAGGTGAGCGACGGGCTGCCCGACCTCTTCCCGGGCTGGCGGGAGCCGGAGTACGAGTGACCGACGAGCGGGCCGTCCACCCCGGCGGCGCCCTCCCCTACGACCAGCGCCCGGCCGACCACACGCCCGTCCACACCGCCGACCTGCCCGACACGCCGGTGCGCGACCGCAACATCCCCGCGTCGGCGTGGGCCGAGGCGCCGCCCGAGCTGCTCGCCTTGGGCGTCGACCTGGGCCATGACACGGCCGACTACAAGCGCCGCATCGGACCTTGGCTGCTGTGGCGGGCCGGCCCGGCCACCAAGGGCAATGCCCGGTACATGGCCCTGCGGGCCGACGACCTGTCGGTGCGCTTCACGTTCCGGCTGTCCGAGGACGGCACCGGCGAGGGCACGGGCCCCGACGGCGTGGTGCACCAGCGGTTCCGGCAGTGGAAGGAGTCGCTGCGCGACGCCGGGTGAGCGCCGACGGCGCCCGCGCATCGCACGCTCGGCGGCGGCCGCCAAGCCGTTTGTTGTGCAGTAGTGGCGACATAGTCGCCACTACTGCACACAAAACAACCGGCGGGGACGGGCTCAACGGCGGCGGCCGCTCACCCCACATCTGGGCAACGGCTCGGCCCGCGCCCGCTCAGGCGAACTTGGACTTGGGCCGTTCCTGGAGCACGCCGTCGACGTACAGGTCGACCTTCTCGTTGAAGAACGACACCAGCCCGGCCACCCGCTCGCTCTCGGGCAGGGGCGTGGGGTAGTACCAGGCGACGTCCTCGAACAGCTGACCACCTGCCTCCACCGACCAGTACGACGCCGTGCCCTTGTAGGGGCAGCTCGTGTGGGTGCCGGACGGGCGCAGCAGGTCCATGCGCACATCGACCAGGGGCAGGTAGTACCTCGTGGGCAGGCCCGTCTCGAACAGCAGCCACGGCCGCGTCGACTCGGCCACCACGACCCCGCCCAGCTCCACCCGCACCCGCCGGGAGCTGGGGAGGATGTCGACTCGCGTATACGGGCTGCGGGGATGGACGAAGACTTCCTCGTCCTCCTCGAACCAGTGGTCCATGGCCGCCCAGTCGAACCGGACCAGGCCCCGCAGTTCATCGACGGGCGACTCGGCGTACTGCCAGGCCCCGCCCTCGGCCACCTTGGTGCCGCCCTTCACGTCGAACACCACGGCGTCGCCCCGGTCGGGTGAGTGCTTGGTGCCCGCGGTAGGGATGAGCAACTCCATGCGCACGTCGGCCGCAGGCAGGTAGTACGCGGGGTACCCCGGCCCTTCCCACACGAGCATGGGCCGGATGGTGTCGACCACCAGCTCGCCGCCCAGCCAGGCCCGCACCCGCTTGGCGCCGGGCTCGATCCGCGGTGCGCTCATCGGTTCATCGACCCACCGACGCGGCCAGCACCACCAACCCGGCCACCAGCACCAGGGCGGACGCCGCGTACCGAGCGGCCCACGCCCATACCCGCGCCCGGCGCGCGCCCTCGGGAACCAGCTCTCGCAGCTCGATCACCGGCTGGGGCGAGCGGTGGTACCAGCCCCGCGCCACCACATCCCGCCCCAGCAACTCCTGCACCCGGGTGAGGCCGAAGAACGCCCGGGCGAAGGGGATGGGCTGGTTGTAGAAGAGGGGCACGAAGCCGGACCCGTCCTGGATCACCACGTCGGGCGAGAGCACGTAGCCGGGCATGCCCCGGCCCATCACCCGGCCCCGAACCTCGACGCCGATGCCGCTCACCGGACTGGCCTCCAACCGCTCCAGCAGTGAGGTGATCTCTTCCACCGGCTCGAACCGCATGGGGTACCGCAGCTGCTGCTTCACCACGAGCAGCACGCCGGCCACGACCAGCGCCAGGCCCACGGACATGGCCGAGCCCGTCGCCGCGCCGAACCCGACCATGCCCACGAGGACCACCCACGGCGCCACGGCCACGAACAACTCCTTGGCCCAGCGGGCCCGCAGGGCCATGCGCTCGCCCGGTGACACCTGGGCCAGCGACCGCAGCACGCTCCACTGCCGGGGCGCGCCGGGCAGCCCCGACCGCTCCAGGGCGGCGATGCGCCGGGCCACCAGCGGGTGGGTGGACAGCTTCTCCAGCGTGGCCCCCCACGGATTGGCCGCATCCCACCGCATGGCGGCCAGGGCCCGATCGGCGTCGATCCCACCGGCGAGGGCGGCGGCCATGGCGTCGGCCTCCCGGGGCTCGAAGATGCCCATGGCCCGCAACGCCTGGACCCGCCCCCGGCTCTGCTGCTCCCGGGCCAAGACTTTGCGGCCCTCCTTGCCCTGCTCCAGCAGATGGGCGGCGCGCTCCTTCTCCTCCTGGTGCACCTGGCCCATGCCGTAGGCGATCTTCACCAGGGCCGAGGCCAGGGCATCGCCGTCGGCTGTGCACTGGCAGCTCCAGTGGTCGGCCGCATACTCCCGAGCGCGGCTGAGGGCGAGGACAATGAACTGGCTGATGACGTACGCCACGTACGCACCTATGGCGACGGCCTTGCCCTGCTTGTCCATCCGCCTGGTCATGACGTAGACGAGGTACAGCATCATGGGCACGGCGGCGGCCACGGTCATGACCGCGAAGTCCCAGTGCTTCACGTGGCCCACCTCGTGGGTGACCACGGCGTCGAGCTCCCGCTCGTCCAGCCGTTCGAGGAGGCCCCGCGTGATCCACATGCGAGCGTCCCCGGGGACGTGCCCGAACGTGAAGGCGTTGGGCATGCCGTCGTCCACGATGCCGAGCTTCACCAGCGGTACGCCCGCGTCCCGGCAGCGCCGAGCCACCAGTTCGCCCACCGGGTGGTCGGTGAGGTAGCGCGAGCCATCGTGCGCGATGACGACGGCTGGCACCAGCCACTGGATGAGGAACGGGTTGAGGGCGAACTGGAGACCGATCAGCACCAGCGCGAAGACGGGCGCGAACCACAGCGGGGCCCCCAGGTAGGGCGTGGCCAGCGCCCCCACGGCGACCAGGAGCGCCACCAACCCGGTGATGGACGGGAGCGAACGGCGGAGGACGAATCCCATGCGGGCGATGGTACGCCCGGGCTGTAACAACGCCGCACGGCGCAGCCGGCCGGCCCATCGGCGGGCGGCGCCGGGCCGCCCGGCCACGGCCGGAGCGAGACGGGACCTACAGCGCGCTGAGCGGGTCCCGGGGCACGCTGACGACTTCGAGCTCGGGCGGCAGGCCGTCGATCTTCACGTTCCCCTCGGACACCTCCACCGAGACCCGCCGGCCCACGAGGGGGATCCGCTCCACCCGCAGGTACGTGATCTCGGGCGGCAGCACGGGCGACAGCCACACCTTGCCCTGCGGCATCCACGGGTCGAGCCGCAACAGCGTGCGCAGGAACAGCAGCGGCGACGCCGACGCCCAGGCCTGGGGTGAGCACGACGTCGGGTAGCTCACCACGCACGGGAACTCGCGGCGGTCGAGGCCGCTGAACAGCTCGGGCAGGCGGGCACCCTGGCTCACCGCCGCATCGAGCTGGCCCATGATCACCCGCTGGGCCTCCTCCACGAACCCGTACCGCATGAGGCCGGCAGCCACCAGGGCGTTGTCGTGGGGCCACACCGACCCGCAGTGGTAGCTGATCGGGTTGTAGCCGCCCATGTTCGACCCCAGCGTGCGGATGCCCCAGCCCGAGAACATCGCCGGCCCCGCCAACTGCTTGGCGACCAGGGCGGCCTTGTCCTCGTCGACGATGCCGGTCCAGAGGCAGTGGCCCATGTTGGATGCCAGCGCGTCGATGGGTTTCTTCTCGTGGTCGAGCCCCACGGCGAACCACCCGTGGTCCTCCAGCCAGAAGTCCCGGTTGAAGGCCTCCTTCAGCGCGGCCGCCTTCTCCGCGTAGCGCGCCGCCACCTCCGTGTCGCCCGCCTCCCGGGCGAAGTGGAGCCGGGCCAGGTAGGCGGCGTACACGTAGGCCTGCACCTCGCACAGGGCGATGGGCGCCCGGGCGACCTCGCCGCTGGCGAAGCGGACGCCGTCCCACGAGTCCTTCCAGCCCTGGTTCTGCAAGCCCCGGTCCGTCGACCGCTTGTACTCGACGTACCCGTCGCCGTCCTTGTCCCCGAAGTCCTCGATCCACGAGAGGGCCCGGTCGGCGTGGGGCAGCAGCTGGTCGACCACCTCGCGGGCCAGGCCCCACCGCCGCAGCTCGCCCAGGAGCATGACGAACAGGGGCGTGGCGTCGGCGCTTCCGTAATACACCCGGCCCCCGCCCAGGGAGAGCGAGGGCGCATCGCCGAAGCGCATCTCGTGGAGGATGCGGCCGGGCTCCTCCTCGTTCCTGGGGTCGACATCCTTGCCCTGGAACCGGGCCAGCGTCTGGAGCACGCCCAGGGCCAGGTCGGGGTCGACGAGCAGGGCCATGTACGACGTGATGAGCAAGTCCCGGCCGAACAGCGTCATGAACCACGGCGCCCCGGCCGCGACCACCGTGCGCTCGGGGAAGTCGGGGTCGAAGATGCGCAGCGCGCCCAGGTCCTCGGACGACTGCTCGAGCACCGCCTTCAGCCCGTCGTGGTCGGTGTCGACGGCGGGGATGGACCGGCGCCATTTGGCCAGCCGCTCGGCCGGGGTGGCCCGTCCCACCGGTTCGCCACACGCGTAGCGGGGCTGGATCTCGTCCTCGTCGATGATGGGCGAGACCTGCAGGCATCCCGTCCAGTTGCCCTTGGGCGGGACGATCACCTCGTACACGGCCAGGTCGCCGCTGATCTGCGTCGGCTGCTCGGACAGCGACACCCGCGCGCCCCGGCGCATGCCCCCCCGCCGGTGCTTGAACACGAACGAGTCGTGGCCGTGGACAACGGAGTGCTCGCCGTCGTCCGTGACCCGGCTCTCCTTGACCTCGAACAGGTCGGCGAAGTCGGCGGCCACCGTCAGCTCCACCGAGCAGTAGGCGGGCTCGTCCCCGAAGTTGCGGATGACGATGTCCTCCCGCATGCCCCGGCCCACGTAGCGGTAGCGGAAGACCATCAGCGTGCTGTCGGCCCGGCCCGGCCGGGGGCGGGTGCGGCTGGCGAAGATGGCGCTGAAGGGGTCGACGGTGGCCGTGGCCAGGGGCTCGGGCTGGCCGCCGTTGACCCGCAGCTCCAAGCGGCTGAGGAACCGGGTGTCCCGGAAGAACAGGCCCTGGGGGCTGCCCAACACGATGTCGCCCGACCGCCCGGAGATGCAGAAGGCCGACCCCTCGACCAGCGTGACCATCCCACCTGGTTGCCCCAGCAGGGGGCTTTCGCCGGCAAAGTTGTAGGGGTCGCTCACTGGCGCGCACCCTACTGCCGCCCGGCGCCGGGTCATTTCCCCTACGCCCATAGGGGAAATAGAATGGACCCGTGCCGACCCCCCCGACACCTCTCTTCCAGATCGAGGACCTCCACGTCGCCGTGGAGGGGACCGAGATCCTGCGGGGCGTGGACCTCACCGTGCAGGAGGGCGAGGTGCACGCCCTGATGGGCCCGAACGGCTCCGGCAAGTCGACGCTGGCCAACACCCTGCTGGGCCACCCGGACTACCAGGTCACGTCGGGCCGCATCCGCTACAAGGGCGAGGACATCACCGACTGGCCCACCGACGTGCGGGGCAAGGCCGGCATCTTCCTCGCCTTTCAGTACCCGGAGGAGATCGCCGGCGTGCCCGTGGTCCAGTTCCTGCGCCAGGCCCTGGGCGCCCGCAAGGGCATCGACGACCTGTCCGTGCTGGAGACGCGGGTCACGATCATGGAGTGGATGAAGAAGCTGGAGATGGACCCCAGCTTCGGTGACCGCTACCTCAACGAGGGCTTCTCCGGCGGCGAGAAGAAGCGCAACGAGGTGCTCCAGATGGCCATGCTGGAGCCCGACATGGCCATCCTCGACGAGACCGACTCCGGGCTCGACATCGACGCCCTGCGCATCGTGGCCCGGGGCGTACGGCAGGTCCGGCAGGAGCGCCCCCAGATGGGCGTGCTGCTCATCACCCACTACCAGCGCATCCTCGACGAGCTCACCCCCGACCGGGTGCACATCCTCGTCGACGGCCGGGTCGTCGACAGCGGCGGACCCGAATTGGCCAAGCGCCTCGAGGAGGAAGGGTACGAGGCATGGCGGTGACCCCGCTCGACGTCGCCCGGGTGAAGAAGGACTTCCCCATTCTCGACCGGACGGTGAACGGCCACCGGCTGGTGTACCTGGACTCTGCCTCGTCCTCCCAGAAGCCCCACGCCGTGCTCGACGCCATGACCCGGTACTACGAGACCACCCACGCCAACGTGCACCGGGGCGTCTACCGCATCGCCGAGGACGCCACCGCCGCCTACGAGGCCGCCCGGGCCAAGGTGGCCCGCTTCATCGACGCCCCCTCGGAGCGGGGCGTGGTCTTCGCCAAGAACGTCACGGAGGGCCTCAACCTGGTGGCGCAGTCCTGGGGCCGGGCCAACCTGCGGGAGGGCGACGCCGTCCTCCTCACCGAGATGGAGCACCACGCCAACCTCGTCCCCTGGCTCATGCTCAAGGAGGCGCTGGGCATCGAGCTGCGGTACCTCCCCGTGGGCGACGACGGCCAGCTCGACCTCACCGACCTCGACCGGCTGGTCGACGGCGTGAAGCTGGTGAGCGTCACGGCCATGTCGAACGTGCTCGGCACGCTCACGCCGTTGCGACGGCTCGGCGAGGCGGCCCACGCGGCC
>DASRGI010000250.1:0-2334 GCA_035651095.1 Acidimicrobiales bacterium
CGGCCATGGTGGCGAGGCCTTGGGCGGCTTGGTCCTCGTTGCCTTCGAAGGCGCGGTGGTGGCACGCGGTGGCCCACGGTCAGTTTCCACACGCCGGGGCGGACTTCGACTTTGGTGCCTGCTCCCCGGGGTCCTCGCCGGCGGACGGCCGCCGGGGCCGCGGTGGTGTCGTCTCGGGAAGGAGGCCGAGGTGCTCGAGGCGGACGCAGCGAGGATCGGCGGGGCAGCCGGCGACTCGTTGGCCGTGGGGGAGCCGGCCGCGGGCGAGTTCCCAGGCGACGCGCCGGGCGGTGGTCTGGTGCCGTCAACCCGGAAAAGCCCGATGCCCCGGTGGTCGGTGGCGCCGAGCCACCGGTGATGCTCACCGCGCCGGTCGACCTTGGCTTCGAACCGCTGAGCGAGCGGCGGCACGCCTAAAAAGTCTAGTGAAGGTGAATCGACGGACGGGTTAGGCACCGCGTGGTGCCCAGATGTGGCTCTCGATTCACCCGCCGAGTTGGTCGAGGGCAAGTAAAAGGGGGTCTACGCGAATGGGGGTTGGAGGTAGAAGGCTCCCTGGCCTCGTGGGAGGGCGCGTAGGGGGAGGATCTCGCCGGTGTCGGGGTCGACGACCTCTCCGAAGCACCAGATGATCTGGGCTCGGAAGCCTTCCCAGGTGCGGTAGCCGTGGGCTTGGCGTTTCTGGTTCTTGATGAGGTGGTTGACCGCTTCGGCCCAGGCGTTGGACGCGCCGGTGGTCTTGGCGTAGTTGACGATCTTCGGTTCGCCAGCGGCGTAGGAGCCCGGCAGCGATCTTGAACGGTGTGATTCTCGAGGCTTTGCAGAGGGCGTCGAAAAGGTCGAGGCCGGCGCGGAAGGTGGCGACGTGGCCGGCTCGGCCGAAGGCCATGACGACCCGAAATGCTTCTTTGAGTTCGTAGGCGACGGCCAGCTCGTCGTCGAGGGCGAGCACCTCGGCGACGGCTGTTCGCTGTCGTGCTCCTCGTTCACTGCCATCGGTTTGGAGCTCGTCCCGGGCTCGGAGCAGGGCGTAGCGGGCGGCCTTGGGGAGCCGCCAGGCGTTCTTCCCGTGGCGGCGGGCGATGCGCCGGGCGGCGGCCTTGCGGACCTCGGTGAGGGCGTCGAGGAACCGGCGGTGGACGTGGAAGGCGTCGGCCACGATCAGGGCGTGAGGGAAGGCGATCCGGACCATGTAGCGATAGGCGTTGTGGCAGTCCATGGACACGACCTGGACACCGGCCCGTTCGGGGCGGCTGTAGAGGCCGGCGAAGGCCCAGATGGCGGCGCCGTCTCGGCCGGGAGCGACGTCGACGACCACGCCCCGTTCGGGGTCGGAGAAGATGGTGGCGAACACGAACGGCTTGCGCAGGGCGCACTCGTCGATGGCCAGCCGCCGGCCCAGCCGTCGTCGACTCGGGGCGGTGACCCTGGCCCGGGCCTTGCCCACGGCCAGGCGCAGGTAGTGGTCGGGGACCCCGAGGTCCCGGGCCACCGCCGCGGTGGCCCGGCCCCGGGCCAGGTCAGCGAAGAACGCCAGGGCCCGTTCCGACGCTCCGCCCCGGGTAATGCCCTCGAAGCGTTCGTCGAAGGTCCGCTGCGAGCAGGCCTCGTTGGAACAGACGAAGCGGCGCACGCACACCGACAAAGTGATCACCAGCGTGCGGACCACGTCGATCACGTCCCGCCAGCCTGTCCCGTTGGTGTCCACCGACGGATGGGCACAGCTCGGACACAGCGCTGCCGGGTGGCGGCCGGCGACATGGACCACGGGGCGTTCCCCGGGCCGGTCGATCGTGCGGAACGCGTTCATGTCCCGCCGCCCAAGGCGCAGGTTGATACCGTCGGCCACGGCCCCTGGCTCCTCTGCTCGATTCCTGGAAGAACCGAAGCTTGGGAGCCGGGGCCGCCCAGATGGTGGACCCCGCACGCCGCCAAAGGCTATCTTCAACGGCCCGGCCCTCCCGGGCCGGACACACCGCTCCCCATCGGGGGCGCTGCCCCCGAACCCCCCGCTGCCGCCCCCCTCCGCTCCGCTCCGGGAGTTGGCCACGACGGCGCAAGGCGAGCGCCCTTCAACAAACGAGCACCAGCACGCCCCCCCGCCACGAGGGCACCGGTCCAGACGGCCGTGCCAACCATCAGCTCGAAGCCCAGCAAGCCAACTCCGAGCAACCCTTATTCACGGAGAGCGGTAAAAGCCCCGCTGCGCAGGGCTTTTACTTCGTACGCCCCCAGGGACTTGAACTCTGAACCCGCGGATTAAGAGTTCCTGGCATGGGCATCCAGTTGCGTCCGGATCGATCCAGGACTGTGCCTGTGACCAGCACTTCTATT
>DASRGI010000251.1:0-21376 GCA_035651095.1 Acidimicrobiales bacterium
GATGTCGAGGTCGATCCCGTCGAGCACCAGCGGCCCGGCCGCCCGGTACGAGAACGACACGTGCTCGAGCTGCACCCGCCCCGGGCCGGGCTCGAACGCGGGCGCACCGGCGCCGTCGCTCACCAGCGGCTGCTCGTCGAGGAACCCGAACACCCGGGCGAAGGATGCCGACGCGGCCTGGATCACCTGGGCCAGCTCGGTGGCCTGCTGGATGGGCTCGAACAGCCGGCCCAGGTAGATGGCGAAGGCCACCACCGACCCGACGGGGAGCTGCCCGCTCCGGGCCAGCACGGCGCCGTACCCCACCACCACGGCCAGGGCCACGGGGTTCAGGATCTCGATGGCGGGCAGGTAGGCGACGTCGATGCGGGCGGCCGCCATCTTGGCGCCGTACGTCTCCGAGTTGACCGCCTGGAAGCCCGCCCGGCGGCTGTCCTCGACCGCGAACGCCTGCACCACGCGCACGCCGGCCAGCGACTCGTTCACGTGGGTGAGGAGATCGGCCGTGCGCTCCCGCACGTCGAGCTGGGCTCGGTAGGCGTAGTGCCGGTACCACGTGGTGGCGGCCACCAGGGGTACGAGGACGGCCAGCACGGCGAGGGTGAGCGGCACGGACAAGAAGGCCATGGCGGCGAGGGTCAGGGCGATGAGCAGCACGGCCCGCCACACGAGGGGCAGGCCGCCGTCCAAGAAGCGCTGGATGCCCTCGAGGTCGGTGGTGAGGCGGGCGACCACGCGGCCCGAGCGCTCCCGGCCGAAGAAGTCGAGGTCGAGGGCGTACAGGTGGCCCAGGAGCCGGGCTCGCAGGTCGTGCAGGACGTCCTGGGACAGCCGCCCCAGCCACAGCACCTTGAGGTAGCCGGCCACCAGTTGGGCGATGAGCGTGGCCAGGAAGGCGGCCGACGCGTACAGGGCCCAAACCGGTCGGCGCTGGACCACACCGTGCTGGATGCCGACGGCCACGATCAGCGGCCCGGCCGTGACCAGCGCCGTCTCCACCACCACCGCCACCACGCCACCGACGAGGAGGCGGGGATGACGGGTGAGCTCGGCCCGGACGCGCCGGCCATCGGGCCTGGCGTTCTCGTCGCTCATACCGCCACCTCCTCGTCCAGGGCGAGGGCGGTCCGGTAGGCGGGCACGGCCAGCAGGGCCTCGTGAGTGCCGTCGGCCACGACCCGGCCGCCGTCCACCAGCACGACCCGGTCGGCCAGCTCCAGCGTCTCGACCCGGTGGGCGACGATGATGGCCGTCCGCCCCTTCAGGACCTCGGCCAGGCTCTGGCGGATGGCCTCGTCGGTGCCCGGGTCGACGGCGCTGGTGGCGTCGTCGAGGATCAGCAGGCGGGGGCGGGCCAGGATGGCCCGGGCGATGGCGATGCGCTGGCGCTGCCCGCCCGAGAGGCTGGCGCCCTGCTCCCCCACCACCGTGTCGTACCCGAGGGGCAGGGCCTCGATGAAGTCGGCGGCGTGGGCCCGGCGGGCGGCGTCGGCCACATCGGCGTCGGTGGCATCGGGCTTGGCCATGGTGATGTTGCTGCGGATGGTGTCGCTGAAGATCACCGTGTCCTCGAACACGATGGACACGGCCCGGCGCAGGTCGGGCAAGGACAGGTCCCGCACGGGCAAGCCGTCGAGCAGCACCCGCCCGCCCCACGGGTCGTAGAAGCGAGGGATGAGGTAAGCGGCCGTGGTCTTGCCCGCGCCGCTCGCACCCACCAGCGCCACCGACGTGCCCGCCTCGATGGTGAGGTCGAACCCGTTGAGCACGGGCTTGCTGGGGTGGTAGCCGAACCAGACGTCCTCGAACCGCACCGTGCCGTTGCCCGGAGGCAGGGCGGTCGGGCCCAGGGGTTCGCTCACGTCCGGCTCGGCGTCGAGGATCTCGGCCACCCGGCAGGCCGAGCCCACCGCCTGGGGCCACATCACCAGGGCCTGGGCCGCCACCATCACGGGAGCGACCAGGAGGCCGAGATACTGGAGGAAGGCGAACAGGTCGCCCGCGCTCATGCGACCCCGGGCGCCCAGCCACACGCCCGGACCCACGATCATGAGCACGGCGACCGAGGGCCCCAGGGAGAACACGGTCACGAACCGGGCCCGCTGGCGGGCCAGCTGCACGCCCAGGTCGCGCACCTCGTCGGAGTGGCGGGCACCCCGGGCGAGGCTCACCATCTCGAAGCCGTGGCCCTTGATGACCCGCACGCCGTTCACCTGCTGCTCCACGAACTGGCCGAAGTCACCGAGCCGGTCCTGGATCTTGCGGGACAAGGGGTAGAGCACCCGGCCCATGCGCAGGGCGCCGACCGACAGCACGGCCATGGCCACCACCACGATGGCGGCCAGCACGGGCTGGAGGGCGAACAGGAGGATGGCGCCGCACACGCCCAGGGCCACCGACTGCACCGAGTACGGCAGCATGCCGACGGTCTGTTCCAGCACGGTGACGTCGCCCGCCACCCGCGACATCAGCTCGCCCGGGCCCAGCCGATCGTGGAAGGCGAACGACAGGCGCTGGAAGTGGCGGTACAGACGGTCCCGCAGGTCCAGGCTCACCAGGGCCATGAACTTGGTGGCGTGGAACTTGCGCAGGGCGCCGGCGCCGGCCCGGCCCAGGCCCACCAGGAGGAGGCCCACGAGCGGGGCGGTGAGGTCGTGGAGGGGCCGGTGGGCGACGATGCCGTCGAGCACGACCTTCGACAGCAGCGGCACCAACAACATGCTGACCGTGTAGAGCGCGGCTCCGGCGATGGCGGCTACCAGCTGGCGGCGGCGGGCGCGGAAGGCGCCGGCGATCAGCCGGCGCGCCAGCTGGCGGTCTCCTGCTGGCTCGGTACTTGGGGGTTGGGCCATTAGGACAGCATTCTTACCATTGGGGACGGCCGGCCCGGCAAGGTTTTCTCGTAACCGTCGGGTGGGGTCACGCCGCGGTCAGGCCGCCGTCGATCACCAGGGCCTCGCCGGTCACGAACCCGGCGTCGTCCGACGCCAGGTACAGCGCGGCCTTGGCGATCTCCACCGGCTGGCCCAGCCGGCCCATGGGCTGGCGGGCGGTGAGGGCGGCTCGCGTGGCGGCCGGATCCTCGGTCTCGTCCATGAGCCGGCCCACCCACGGCGAGTCCACCGTGCCCGGGCACACGCAGTTGCAGCGCACGCCCGTGCTCGCGTACTGCACGGCCACCTGGCGGGTGAAGGCGATGACGGCGCCCTTGCTGGCGCAGTAAGACGTGCGGTTGGGCAGGCCCACCATCCCGGCGACCGAAGCCGTGTTCACGATGGCGCCGCGGCCCGCCTCCAGCATGGCGGGCAGGGCGAACTTGGTGCCGAGGAACACGCCCCGCACGTTGACCGAGAACACCCGGTCCCAGTCCTCGACCGTGCACGACACCGGATCGGCCGTGGAGCCGATGCCGGCGTTGTTGAGGAGCACGTCCAGCCGGCCCGTCTGGTCGAGAGCCGTGCGGATCATGGCTTCCACGTCGGGCACCTGGGAGACGTCGGCCTTCACGCCCACGGCGCCATCGGGCACCGACGCCGGGTCCAGGTCGGCGGCGATCACCGTGGCCCCCTCCTCGAGCAGCAACCGGGCCATCTCGAACCCGATGCCCGACCCTGCACCCGTCACCACCGCCGTACGACCAGCGAACCGCATCATGAACTCCTCTTGCCGAATCGGAAGAACTGCATCTCGGGATGCTCGGCCTCGATGCGCAGCAGCCGGTTCCACTTGGCCGTGCGCTCGGAGCGGGTGAGCGACCCCACCTTGATCTGGCCGGCGCCCCAGCCCACGGCCAGGTCGGACAGCCAGGCGTCCTCGGTCTCGCCCGACCGGGCCGACACCACGGTGGCGAACCCGACCTCCTTGGCCCTGTCGACGACGGCCTTGGCCCGGGACAGGGTTCCCGTCTGGTTGGGCTTCACCAGCACTGCGTTGGCGACGGATCGTTCGACGCCTTGGCCCAATCGTTCCACATCGGTGACGAACAGATCGTCGCCGATCAGCTGGACCCTCGATCCCAGGCGCTCGCCCGCCTCGGCCCAGCCGGCCCAGTCGTCCTCGCCCAGGGGGTCCTCGATGGACACCACGGGAAAGGCGTCGACCCACGCCTCCAGCTCGTCCACCAGGGCGGATGCGTCGATCTCCCGTCCCTCGGCGGCCAGCCGGTACCGGGTGCCAGCGCCGCCGGTCACGGCGAGCTGGGTGGCGGCCACGTCGAGAGCGATGGCGACCTGCTCGCCCGGGACCAGGCCCGACCGCTCGATGGATTCGTACAACAGCTGGAGAGCGGCGCGGTTCGATTCGAGAACCAGGCCCAATCCTCCCTCGTCGGCCACCAGCGCGGCGGTGGCGGCCAGGCCCCGGTCGCCGGCTACGTCCACCGCAGCCCGGCGCACCCGCCAACCCCACTCCAGGGCCTCGCTGAACGCCGAGGCGCCCACGGGGACGACGAGGAAGTCCTGCACGTCCACGGCCCGGGCCGCGTGCGCGCCCCCCGACAGGATGTTGAACATGGGCATGGGCATGATGGGCACGGCCCCGTCCTGGCCGGCCAGCCACTGCCACAGGGGCAGTCCGCTCGCCGCCGCCGCCGCCCGGGCGGAAGCGATGGACACGGCCAGCACGGCGTTGGCCCCCAGCCGCTCGAAGCCGGGGCTGGCGTCGGCGTCGGCCAGGGCCAGGTCGAGGCCGACCTGGTCGGATGCGTCCCGGCCCACCACGGCGGCGGCCAGCTCGTCCTTGACGTGGCCGACCGCGGTCCGCACGCCCTTGCCGCCGTAACGAGTGCCCCCGTCCCGCAGCTCGAGCGCCTCGTGCGTCCCTGTCGACGCGCCCGAGGGAACGGCCGCCTCGGCGGTGGCGCCACCGCGCAGCCGCACCTCGCAGGCGACGGTGGGGTTGCCCCGGGAGTCGAGCGCCTCCCACGCCAGGAGGCCGGTGATCTCGGCGATGTTCATCTGGGTGTACTCACGCGGTGGCTGCCTCCACCCGGCGCCACAGGCCGGCCAGGTCGGCCGGGGGGTCGGTCAGCACGGCCAGGGCCAGAGCCCGGGCCACGTCCCGCTCCGGGCCGGTCAGGTACTCGGCCGGCGACTTGCCGTCCACCCGGGCCAGCAGCAGGCACCCGAGGTGGGAGAGCACGTAGGCGACGGGGTCGGCCAGGGTCGGCGCCACCGCCCCCGAGTAGGCGTCGAGGAAGGCGTGGGCGCAACGCCGGTAGTCGGCCAGGTTGGCCGGGCGGTGCAGCGCCTTCAGCACCAAGTGGTTGAGGAGGAAGGCGATGTCGAAGGCGGGGTCGCCCAGGTGGGCCACCTCGAAGTCGAGCACCCACACCTGCCCGTCGCCGACCAGGACGTTCTTGGGCGAGTAGTCGCCGTGGACGAGACAGCGGCGTCGCATCGCCATGTTGTGCATGCAGGCGCTGATGGCGTCGCCCACCTCCGGATGCCGGGCCAGCACCGTGCGGTAGTAGGGGTCGACGCGCAGCTGGTCGAAGGCCTCGGCAGCGTCGAAGCGGGGGTCGGGGGACAGCGACGTGCCCGTGTGCCACACGGCGAGGAGGTGGCCGAGGCGGGCGGCGATCTCGGGGTCGGCCCGGCCGGCGAGGAGGAGGTCCTTCCAGTTGGCCCACGAGCCCGGGGCGCAGGCGATGGTGAGGGTGAAGAGGTCGGGGTCGGCGTCGAGCACGGCCGGGACCGAGCCGGGGGCCAGTTCCCCCGCCACCTGGAGGGCGGCCGCTTCGGTGATGGCCCGCTCCCGCTTGGCCAGCCACTCCTCCTGCACGCGCAGCTGGGGCAGGGACTGCTTGACCACCACGTCGATGGACGGCGTGCGGACGGCCAGCACCACGTTGGACACGCCCCCGCCGAGCGAGGAAACGGTGGCCGGCTCGTCACCACTGAGGACGTGGCGACCGATGAGATAGGGCACGGCCGTGCGTTCGTCGAGCAACGCCGGGGCGGCGCCGGTCACACCCGGTCTCCCAACTGGCCGGCCCAGGGGTCGCCCGCCGCCCATCCGGTGGTGGTGGTCTGGTCGGTGCGGACACGTGCAGCCACAGCCAGCACGTCGTCCCGTAGGCGCAGACCCAGTCCCGGGCGCTCGGGCACGATGGCGAAGCCGGCGTCGATCACCGGCGGGGTGTCGACCAGGTCGGCGTGGAAGCCGCGGGAGAAGGCCCGCACCGACTCCATGAGGTACAGGTTGGGGATGGCGGCCGAGGCGTGGAGGGTGGCCATGGCCCCCACCGGCCCGTGGCAGTTGTGGGGGGCGACGGGCAGCTCGCGGGCGGCAGCCAGGGCAGCCAGCTTGGCGAACTCGGTGAAGCCGCCCGTCCAGCACAGGTCCTGCTTCACGATGTCGAGGGCGTGGGCGTCGAGGAACGGTGCCAGGCCGTAGCGGGTGAAGAGGCGCTCGCTCCCGCAGATGGGCGTGGTGGTCGAGCGCCGCAGCTCGGCCCAGGCGCCGGGGTCGCCCGCCGGGAGGAGATCCTCGAGCCACAGCGGGCGGAACTCCTCCAGGGCGCGTGCGATGCGCACGGCCGAGGGGAGGTTCCAGCACGAGTGGCCTTCGAGGGCGATCTCGATGGCGTCGCCCACCGAGTCACGGATGGCGGCAAGCGACCGGCAGGCCTGGGCCAGCTGCTCGTTGGTGATGCGCTGGCCGCCGGACGCCACCGAGTGGTTGTCGAAGGGCCAGATCTTCATGGCCGAGAAGCCCTCGTCGACCAATTCGCGAGCCAGGGCGCCGGCGCCGTCGGGCCCGGCGGCCGTGCCGAGGAAGCGCTCGTGGTCACGGATGGCGCCGTGGCTGACGCAGGTGTTGTAGACGGGCACCCGGTCCCGGCAGGGGCCACCCAGCAGGCGGTGGACAGGGAGGCCGGCCGCTTGGCCGAGGACGTCCCAGAGGGCGATGTCGACGGCCGACAGCGCCCGCAGCTCCGCTCCCGCGTAGCCGTGGTAGGCGAGGGCCTGGAAAGCCCGCTGCCAGAAGGGTTCAGGGGCAGGGTCGGCGCCCACGAGCAGGGGGGCGAGGACATCGTGTACGACGCGCTCGACCGGGCCCACGCGGGGCATGGTCTCGCCCGTGCCCACCAGGCCCTCGTCCGTCTCGACCAGCACCCAGACGTACTCGGGATGCTGGGGCACGCGCACCGTCTCTACAGCCACGACCTTCACGCCAGCCGTCCCTCCTGCATCGTCGCCCTGCGCCCCTCGACCCGACGTTTGATAAGTATCTATACTAACGCGGGGAGGGGGACCGCCACATGAAGACAGCGCATGAGGACCAGCGCATGAGGACCAGCGCATGAGGACCCACGCATGAGGATCACCGGCATCACGCCGTTTCCGGTCAATGCCCGCATGCGCACCTGGGTGTTCGTCAAGGTGAGCACCGACGAGGGGCTGGTGGGCTGGGGCGAAGCGTCACTGGAGTGGCACACGAACGCAGTGATCGGCGCCCTCAAGGACCTGGAACCGTTCCTGATCGGCGAGGACCCGCAGCGCATCGAGCACCTGTGCCAGACGGCCTGGCGCCAGCCGTTCTGGCCCAAGGGACTCATCGGCATGAGCGCGTTCTCCGGCATCGAGCAGGCGTGCTGGGACATCAGCGGCAAGGCCCTGGGCGTGCCCGTGTACCAACTGCTGGGCGGCCGCGTGCGCGACGAGGTGCGGCTGTACGACCACCTGGGCGGCGGCGAGCTGACCGCCATGTACACCGACGACGCTCCCGCCAACATGGCCGACCGGGCCCGGGCCAGCGTGGCCGCCGGCTTCGACGCCATCAAGGTCAACGCCGTGCCCCGCAGCGGTCCTCTCACCGGCCGCCGGGAGCTCGACGCGTGCGAGGCGACCATGCGCTGCGTCCGTGAAGCGGTGGGCCCCAACGTCGACGTCATGGTGGACTTCCACGGTCGCACCTGGCCCGAGCAGGCCCTCCGCTACGCCGAGGTCATCGGGCCCTACGACCCGCTGTTCATCGAGGAGCCCGTCCTGCCCGGCGACGTGCCCGGCCTGGCCCGGGTGGCGCGAGCGGTGGCGCCCATCCCCGTCGCCACGGGCGAACGCCTGGTCGGCCGGCGGGACTTCCTGCCCGTGCTCGAATCGGCCGCGGCCGCCGTTCTCCAGCCCGACCTGTGCCACACCGGTGGACTGTGGGAGGGGCGCAAGATCGCGGCGCTGGGCGAGTCGTTCAACGCTTCGGTCGCCTTCCACAACCCGCTCGGCCCCATCTCGACGACGGCCGCCATCCACCTGGCCTTCGCCACACCCAACTTCCTCATCCAGGAGCAGTTGCGAGCCGACGTGCCGTGGCGGGACGACGTGTGCCCCATCCCCTTCCCCATCGTGGGCGGGCGGGCCCGGCCCATCGACACGCCCGGGCTGGGCATCGAGGTGAACGAGGAAGCGGTGCGAGCCCACCCGGGCGAGCGCGAGGAGATCCTGCGCTGGTGGCACGAGGACGGATCGGTGGCCGACTGGTGAGCAACCATCCGGTGGAGTTGCGCAGCCAGGCAGCCAGGAAGCAGGCGCCCGAGGCCGACCCGTTGCGGCTGGGCGTGGGCTGGAGCCGGGCCGACCTCGACAAGCCGTACCTGCTGGTCGAGTCGGTGGCGGGCGACTCCCATCCCGGGTCGGTGCACCTGTTCGGCTTGGCCCAGGCGGCCAAGGAGGGCGGGGTGGCCGCCGGCGCGGCAGTGGCCAAGTACGCCTGCACCGACATGTGCGACGGCATCGCCCAGGGCACCGACGGCATGGACTACTCGCTCCCGTCCCGGGACGCCATCGCCGGCATCGCCGAGATGCACGCGCGCAGCGGGTACTACGACGCCGTCGTGTTCGTGTCCGGGTGCGACAAGGCGGTGCCCGCCCACCTCATGGCCGCCGCCCGCCTGGACCTGCCGGCCGTGCACGTGCCCGGCGGGTCGATGCCGGCGGGTGAGGGAGGCGTGACCGTCGACCAGATCGGCGCCATCGCCGCCGCCCTGCGCCGGGGCGAGCTGGACGAGGAGGCCTACCAGCGCTGGGTGGACACGGCCGTGCCCTCGTGCGGGTCGTGCGCGTTCATGGGCACCGCCCTCACGTCGCAGGTGCTGTCCGAAGTGCTGGGGTTGGCACTCCCACACACGGCGGTGGCGCCCGCCAACGGCGACCTCATCCTGCAGCGGGCGCGGGACGCGGGCGAGGCGGTCGTGGCCCACCTGCGGGCCGGGCGCACCAGCCGGCACATGCTCACCGAGCAGGCGTTCGAGAACGCCATCATGATCCACGCCGCCGTGGGCGGGTCGACCAACTTCCTGCTGCACCTGCCCGCCATCGCCGCCGAGGCGGGGGTGCCCTTCAGCCTGGCCCGGTTGCAGGAGCTGAACGACGCCATCCCCTTCCTGGTCGACGCCCGGCCCACCGGCCGCTATCCCGCCCACCTGTTCTGGTACGCGGGCGGCGTGCCCCGCGTCATGCGCGAGATCAGGTCGTCGTTGCACCTGGACGCGCTGTGCGCGACCGGGCGACCGTGGGGCGAGGAGCTGGACGCGTTCGAGGCCTCGGGCTTCTTCACGAGGGACGTGCCCGAGCTGGCCGCGCTGGGGCTCGCGCCCACCGACATCATCCGGCCCGCGTCCAACCCCGTCGAGGGACAGGGCGCCATCGCCGTGCTCACGGGCAACCTCGCACCGCGGGGCGGTGTGGTGAAGCGCACGGCCGTGCTGCCGTCGGCCCGGCAGGTACAGGGACCGGCCCGCGTCTTCGAGCGCCAGGAGGACGCGCTGGCCGCCATCGCCGAGCGCCGCATCCGGCCCGGCGACGTGCTCGTGATCCGCAACGAGGGACCGCGAGGGTCGGGCATGCCCGAGCAGTACTACGTGACGTCGGCCATCGCGTCGGACCCGGCGCTGGCGTCGTCGTGCGCGCTCATCACCGATGGCCGGTTCTCGGGCGCCAGCAAGGGGCCGTGCATCGGGCACGTGTCACCCGAGGCGGCGCTGGGTGGGCCCATCGCCGCCGTGCGGGAGGGCGACGTCATCCTGGTCGACGTGGTGGGCCGGGAGCTGCACCTGCTGGGCGCCGCGGGCGACGGGCCGGACGTGCTGTCCGCGGCCCGGGGCCAGGTCCTCATCGCCGAGCGCTTGCGGGACTTCAAGCCGCCCGTGCCCCCGCCCGGCGCCAGCCTGCTGTCGCTGTACCGGGCCCTGGCCGCCCCGGCCGACGAGGGCGCCCGCATGATCGCCCCCACCGGCGTCTGACGGCGCTGACCGCGCCATCGAACGGTGTGAGCGCGGCCAACCCGAGAACCGCATAGAGGCCCACACTCTTGTACAAGTAGTTGCACAAGTTGCTGGGGCGTGCCAAAGTGGCGCCATGGCGAAGGTCTTCCCGCCCACTGAGGTGCTCCCGACGAGCGAGGCGCGGAGGTACCTGACCGCGATCGCCGCCGACTTCCGCGAGCACGGCGCGGCCAGCGGCCCCATCCTGTTCGGTTCCCGGCGCAAGCCAGAAGCAGCGATCGTGCCGTACGAGCTCATCGAGTTACTCGACCCCATTGTCGAAGACCTCGTTATCGCGGCACGGGCGCGGGAGCGCCTCGCAGCCGATGACGGCACACGCCACACCGTGGAGGACGTGGCGGCCTCGCTCGGCCTCGAACTCGATTGAGCCCCCCGGCACCACGGCGGGCCCTGTTTCTCGACGCGGCCAAGGCCGACGTTCGCCGCTTGGTTGACGGCGACCGGCGGCTGGCGCAGTTGGCGCTTCAGCGGATCCGCGATCTGGAGCGACGGCAGATCGAAGGTGTCCCCCTCAGCGACATGGCGGCGACCGGTGACCTCGGCGACTGCCGAAAGCTGTACTTCGGACTCGGCGACCCGCCGTCACACCGCATCGTCTACCGGGACCTAGGGCAGTCGGGCGGCATCGAGATCATCGAGGTCGTCGCGGTCGAGGCGCGAGCTGAGCTCTATGCCTATCTCCTGGCCGCCGCTCGGCTCGGGCGATTCCCGTCAGAGTCGAAGCCGAGGTTCAACCGCCTTCACCAGCAGATCGTCCAGCGCCGCGCCGCCCGACGTCGCGACTGAGCGGGCGCGCCTCGGACCGCAACCCGAGGAAGACCGCCGCCGCATGGCAGCCCGATCTCGGAAACGTCGGCATCGCGCTCCCTGGCGGCGTGCGCGCGGCCAGCCGGTCAGACGAGGGAGCGGCCGCCGTCGACGGTGAGGATGGAGCCCGTCATCCAGCGGGCGTCGTCGGAGAGCAGGAAGGCCACCGGGCCGGCGATGTCGGCCGGCTCGCCCACTCGCCCGAGCGGGATGCGCCCCACCGCCTCGCGCAGGAACGTCTCGTAGGCCTCGACCGTCGAGCCGTTGGCATAGTGGATGTTGCTGCGCACCAAGCCGGGCCGCAGGACGTGCACGCGCACGCCGTCGCGGGCGACCTCGGCGGCCAGGCCCTGCGAGTAGACCTCGACCGCCGACTTGGTGGCGGCGTACGACGTCATGCGGGCCACGGGCCGGGCCACGGTCGACGAGCTGATGTTCACGATGGTGCCGCGCGAGGCGCGCAGGGCGGGAAGCAGGGCCCGGCACATGGCCACCGTGCCGTGGAAGTTGATCCGCCACTGCTCATCGGAGGCGGCGGGGTCGTCGTCCGTGGACGGCGTTCCCGTGCGCAGCACGCCGGCGCAGTTGACCAGACCATCCACCCGGCCCTCGGCGGCGACGATGGCTTCGACCGCGGCAGCGATGGACTGCCGGTCGCCCACGTCGCAGGCGTAGCCGCGCACGGTGTCTGCGATCGCATCCCAACCGGCTGATGCCGCACCCCGCGCCATCGCGGCGACGCGGTGACCGCGGGCGGCCAGCAGCTCGACGATGCCCCGCCCGATCCCTTCGGTGGCGCCGGTGACGACGGTGACCGGCATCACGCCACCGGCACCGGCGCGGGGACGTCGGCCATGCGCGCTACTCGCCCCACGCGGCGCTGCTGGGCCACGGCCAGAACGACACAGAGCAGCCCGAGCACGCCCAGCACGACGAACGCGTCGGAGAAGCCGACGAGCCGGCTCCCGACCCACGGCAGCAAGGCGTGCCCGGCGACCTTGCGGCCCGACGCCACGCCACCGGTGGCGCTCACCGCCAGCGAGCCGCAGGCGAAGTAGAAGAAGGCGAAGAACCCCAGCCCGGTGGCCTGGTACGCGTCGGGCAGCATGCGCGCCACCACCACGGTGAGGCCGGCCTGGGCGATGGCATACGCCCCGCCGAACACGGCGAAGGCGGCCAACTCGTACCACATGACGCTGCGCGCCCCGACGGCCGCCAACGCCAGCCCCACCAGGCCGGCGACCACGCTGACGGAGGCGACGACCGCCAGTGGATCGCGACCCAGCAGGCGCCGGGACAGCAGCCCGCAGGCGGCGAGGGCCACGAAGCCGGGCTGCACGAGCAGGCCGATGGCACCTGGCGAACGGTGGAACACGTCGTGCAACACGAGGGGCACGAGGAACCCGGTGCCGACGTACAGCGCCTGCATGGCACCACCCAAGCCGCAGGCGGTGACGTAGCCGCCGTCCCGCAGGAGCGCGGGGTCGAGGAACGGGTGGGGGGCCCGGCGGATCCACGACCAGAAGCCGGTCCACGCCACCACGGCGACGGCCAGCGCGATCAGGGCACGGGGCCCACCAGGGCGGCGACCCAGGTCGTTGATCCAGATGAGGGAGCCGACAATGCCGGCGAGAGCAAGGGCGCCGCCGACGAAGTCCATCGGCGGTCGCGCTTCCTTGGCCGGCACACCGGGCATGTGCCGCACGATGCCCCGCAGCAGCAAGAGGGCGAGCACGCCGGACCCGGCGAACGGCCAGCGCCAGCCGACGCCTTCGATCAGGTGCCCGCCGGCGAGGCTGGCGATGATGAGCCCGGCGCCGAACATCGAAAGCATGAGGCCCATCACCCGGGCCCGCTCGGTGGGGTCGAACAGGCGCGCGCCGGCGGCGATGGCGAGCGACGCCAGGCCCATGCCGCAGAACCCCTGCACGACGCGCGCCGCAACCAGCAGGGCGAAGGTGGGCGACGTCGCCACCGCCAGCGAGGCCGCCGTGTACCCGCTGATGCAGGCGAGCATGGTGCGGCGCAGTCCGAGGACGTCCGCCACCCGGCCGCACGCCACCGCGGCGGCGGCACCGGCGGTGATGTAGCCCGAGGAGGCCCACGACAACGTGGCCGCGTTCACGCCGAACGTCTCCCGGATGCTGGGGAGGGCGACGTTGACATAGGCCACGAGCGATGCGTTGGGCAGGCAGCAGAGGGCGACCAACCAGGCCGTGGCCCGGCGGTTGGGAGCGGCGCCGACCGCGTCACTCACGGGCCGACCGCGACCAACGGGCACGCACCAGCCAGGTGCGAAGCCACGTGGTCCTCGAAGTTGGCGAGCAGGGCGAGCGCCACCCGGGCCGCCCCATCGGGCAGGCGGCAGATGCCCCGGCCGGCCAGCGTGCCCATGAACGTCGACAGGTCGTCCATGTCCCCGGTCTGCGCCTCGCCCCGCTCCAGCCGGCGCACGATGGCGGCCATGTCCGGCAGGCCCCGCTCACAGGGCGGGCACTGCCGGGCCGTCTCCCCACCGAAGAACTCGAGGATGGACGCCACCACCTCCACCGGGCAGCGCTCGGCCGGCACGACCTGAACCGACTTGGTGCCCAGCGACGCACCCACGGACTTCAGCGGGTCGTTCCACATGGCGACCTCGAGACGATCGGGCGCCACCACGCCACCCGAGTACCCGCCCACGATCACCGCGCCGATGGCGCCAGCACTGCCGGCCGTGCCGTAACCGCACTCCGACAGCAGGGCGGCGAGCGAGTAGCCGAAGGGCCGCTCCACCACGTCGAAGGGGCCGCCGAAAGGCCCGACGGTGAACAGCGTGGTGGCCTCCATGGCCGCGCCCCGCGCACCGATCAGCCCGATCTGGCACACGGTCTCGGCGTTGTGCACCAGCGTGGGCT
Source organism: Acidimicrobiales bacterium (assembly GCA_035651095.1). Classification (GTDB taxonomy): domain Bacteria; phylum Actinomycetota; class Acidimicrobiia; order Acidimicrobiales; family JAUTXP01; genus DASRGI01. The sequence continues at coordinate 13,987 of DASRGI010000251.1, forward strand.
TGCCGTTGAGGCCGGCCGTGCTCGGGTAGGGCGGGCGCCACTTGGGCAGGGGCGGGCCACCCTGCACGCTGGCGATGAGCGCCGTCTCCTCCCCCGCCACGTACTTGGCGGGCACGAGGGTCACATCCACGGCCACGCCGTCCATCACCGGCCCGGCCGCGGCCAGGGCGGTGCGCACGCCGTCGGCGATGTCGGCGTGGTCCTCGTCCACGGCCACCACGGCTTTGGTGGCACCGACGGCCAGAGCGGCCAGGCGCACGCCGTCGAGGAACAAGAAGGGGCGGTGGGCCAGCAGGTAGCGGTCCTTCATCGTGCCCGGCTCGCGCTCGGCCGCGTTGACCAGCACCACCGCGTCGCGGGCGCCGTCGAGCTGCCGCCACTTCGACACGACCGGGAACAGGGCACCGCCTTGGCCCCGCAGGCCGAAGGCCTCGGCGTCGGCCCACAACCGCTCCCGCTCCACCGGCCCGAAACCACCCGCCGCCTTCCAGTCGTCCAGCGTCTCCACTGCGTCGCCCACATGCAGGCGCCGGCGGTCGTCCGACCAGTCGGCCGGGACCGGGGGACGGGTCGCAGCCGGGGCGACGGGAGCGCCCCCTGCGGCGGCGGGAGCAGGGCCCAACTTCTCCAGCACGATGGCGAGCCGGGGGCAGGTGGCCTCGGCCTCGATGGCCGAGCGCCGGGCCGAGTCGTCGGCGTCGAGCACGTCCTGAACGCCGTCGACGAGGTAGGCGTAGCCGTAGCGATCGAAGCTGAACAGCTCGGGCGCGACCAGGCCGCACACGCCCTGGCCGTCGCACTTGGACGCGTCGATGCGCACCCGGAAGCGGTCGCCTGGGCCGATCCCCTGCGGCCGGCTCACGGGGCGGCGGGCTCGACAGGGAGCGGGGCGAGGGCGCTCGGGCCGGCGGTGGCACCCAGGCCGGTGGCCGGGCGCGGGTCGAGCTGGGCCTCGGCCGCGCTGAGCTGGTCGTCGACCTTCCGTCCTCGCCGCACACGCAATCCTTCGAGGAAGCCCGACAACCCTTCCGGCATCAGCTGGAGCACGATGATGACGGCGATGCCGGTGATGGCGTCAGCCAGGTTCTCGACGTGGATGGACCCGCCGTAGCGGTGGTACAGCCAGGGCAGGAGCAGGCCACCGGCGACGGCGGCAACCACCGACACCGTCCACCCGGCACCCCGACCCACCTCCCTGCGCTTGGCCAGCGAGGCCAGGAGCCACCGCCCCAGCAGCAGGCCGACGACAGCTCCGAGGATCACGGCGTTGCGGCCACCCTCGTTGTCGATGCCCTCGATGAACCGGGCCAGGGCGCCGCGGTAGACGTAGACGAGGCCGACGCCACCGAGCACGGCACCGGCCATGGAGCGAGCGCCGCCGATGACCATGACGGCGAGGAACTCGAGCAGCAGCGTGAGGGTGAAGGAGTCGGGCGACACCACCCGGTTGCCGGCGAGGAAGAACACGATGCCGGCGAAGCCGGCGAACACCGCGCTCACCGAGAACAGCAGCAGCTTCACGCGCGAGACGTTCACGCCCATCGACCGAGCCGCCAGCTCGTTGTCCCTGATCGCCTGGGCGGCCCGGCCCGTGGACGACCGCAACAACGCATGGAACACCCACGCGCCGGCGCCCAATCCGACGGCACCGACGATGTAGTACCAACGTCCGGGCGACAGCCACGAGGCGTTGAACGGCGGACCGAAGGTGCGCTCGAACATGGTGATGCCCTGCACGCCGCCGGTCCACTCCCGCAGGTCGTCGAGCTTCACGAACGACGGGAACACCACGGCGACCACGATGGTGGCGACGCCGAGGTAGTGGCCCCGCAACCGCAGGGCGGGGGCACCGACGATGAGGCCGGCGATGGCCGACACCACCAGGGTGCCGAGCAGGGCGACGGCGAAGTTGAGGTCCCACCGTCCGGCGAAGATGGCGAAGCTGTACGCGCCCACACCCATGAAGGCCACGTGGGCGAACGACATCTGCCCGGCGACGCCGACGATCATGTTGAGGCCCAGGAGCACCACGGCCGAGTAGGCGGCGATGGCCAACTGCGTGAGCTGGTACTCGTTCGACGCCACGAACGGGGCCACGCAGGCCACGGCCACGGCCACGTACACCCAGCGGTGGTGCGGCGATTCCGCGGCCGGCCGCCACGGGAACAGCATGCCGACGGCGGTGGCGACCAGGAAGACCAACAGGCCGCGCGTGTGCCCGGTCTCCCACCCGAGCCACAGGGCGGCGGCGAGCACGGCCAGCATGTCGGGCCGGCGCAGGGCGGCACCCGGACGCTCCATCTGTACGAGGGACATCGGTCCGACCCCCTAGACCTTGGCCACCGCGCTGCGCCCGAACAGGCCGGCGGGCCTGATCAGCAGCACGACGAGCAGCACGAGGGCGGTGGCGATGTCGCGGTAGGCGTTGGCATCGGTGACCTCGAGGGGCAGGTGCAGGAAGTCCACGATGCCCGACAGGTACGTCGACACGAGGTTCTGGATGACGCCGACCAGCACGCCGCCGATGATCGCCCCGCCCGGGCTCTCCAGGCCGCCGATGATCAGGGCGCAGACGGCTGCCACCAGCACGGCCGACATGAGGCCGGGGGTGAGGGTCACGACCGGGGCGATGAGCACGCCGGCCATGCCGCCGGCGGCACCAGCCAGGCCCCAGCCCACCGTGAGCATCCGCTGGGTGGGCACGCCCATCAGTTCGGCGGCCACCCGGTCAGTGGCGGTGGCCCGCAGGGCCAGGCCCAACCGCGTTCGCTGGAACAAGACGTACAGGCCGACGACGATGACCAGAGCCGACGCCAGGATGTACAGGTCGTGGATGGGGATGGTGATGCCGGCCACGTGCAACGGGTGGCCGCGGAACGGCTCCTTGAACTCGCGGGGATCAGGGCCGAAGAGGGCCAGCCCGATCGAGTCGAATATCAAGAAGAGCATGATCACGGCCACGAAGGTCTGCAGCTCGCTGCGTCCTTCGAAGCGGCTGATCACCACCCGGAACACCAGGCAGCCGAGCACGAAGCTCCCAGCCAGCATCACCACGATGGCCAGCGCGTACGGCATGTGCTGCGACGCCACCCACGCCAGGTAGGTCGTGACCATGGCCATCTCGCCCTGGCTGAAGTTGATGACCCCGCTGGCCCGGTACACGAGCACGAAGGCGAGGGCAAGCAGTGCATACAGGCTGCCGGCCATCACGCCGGACACGACCTGTTGCGCGAAGTTCGTCACGGTGCCCCCCTGTCGGCTCCGAGGTAGATCTGACTGATGGCTTCGTCGGTGATGACCTCGTCGGCCAGGCCTTCACTGACGATCGTTCCCGTCTCCAGCACGTAGCCCCGGTGGGCCACCCGCTCGGCCAGCGCCAGGTCCTGCTCCACGAGCAGGATGGCGACACCGCGATCGGTGTTGAGGGCGGTGATCGTGTCGGCCAGGCTCTCGACCACCAGCGGGGCCAGCCCCAGCGATGGCTCGTCGAGCAGCACCACACGCGGCTCCAGCATCATGGCCCGGCCGATGGCGAGCTGTTGCTGCTCGCCGCCCGACAGCAGCCCGGCCGTCTGGTTGTGCCGGGCGCCCAGAATCGGGAACAGGTCGGTGACGGCCGCCAACCGCTTGCGGGCCTTGCGCGTGGACGCCAGCGTGTAGCCGGCGACGAGGAGGTTCTCCTCCACCGTGAGCCCGGCGAAGATGCGCCGGCCCTCGGGCACGTGCACCAGGCCGGCGCGCACCAGCGCCGCGGGGGTGAGCCGGGCCACGTCGGCGCCGTCGAAGGTGACCGAGCCCGACGTGTGGGCGAGTAGGCGGGAGATCACCCGCAAGGTGGTGGACTTGCCGGCGCCGTTGGCACCGAGCAGGGCCACGATCTCGCCGGGCTGCACGGCGAGGGAGATGCCGTGCAAGACGGGTACCCGGCCGTAGCCGGCGTAGACGTCCTGTAGTTCGAGTATCGGCGCTGCCGTCCCGCCCCCCTGGTTCACGGCTTGCCCTCCTTCTTCCGGGAGGAACCGAGGTAGACCCGGATGACGTCCGGGTCGTGTTGCACTTCGTGGGGTGTTCCCTCGGCCAGCTTCACGCCGGAGTCGAGCACGCAGATGCGATCGGCAAGCTTCATGACCATGGCCATGTGGTGCTCGACCAGCAATACGGTGAGGTCCTCCTCGTCGCGCAGCTTGCGCACGAGGAGCGACAGCTCCTCGGCCTCCTCGCGAGCCAGGCCGCCGGCGGGCTCGTCCAGCAGCAGCAGGCGGGGCGACGCCAGCAGGGCCCGGGCCAACTCGACCCGCTTCTGTGTGGGGAAGTCGAGCGACCCCAGGCGCCGCCTGGCCATCGAGTCGAGGCTGAGCGACACGAGCAGCTTCTCCGCCCGCTCCCGCACCTCGGTCTCGTTGCGCCGCCACGAGGACGTGCGCAGCACGGCCCGGACCGGGCTGTGATCGGTGGCGTGGTGGGCGCCGACGAGCACGTTGTCGAGCACGGACAGCTGCGGGAAGAGCGCCGTGTTCTGGAACGTGCGGGCGATGCCGATGGCGGGCAGGTCGTGGGCCTGCAACGCCAACAGGTCGTGACCGGCGAAGGTGATGCTGCCTTCGGTGGGCTTGTACAGCCGGGTGATGCAGTTGAACAGCGTGCTCTTGCCGGCACCGTTGGGGCCGATGAGCGCGAAGATCTCCCGCTCCCGTACCGACAGGTCGATGTTCGAAAGGGCGTTGATACCCCCGAAGTTGAGGCTCACGCCGCGCACGTCGAGCAAGGCCCCGTCCCCCGTCCGAGTCGAGTCGAGCACAGACGCCGCCGGTGTCGTCGAGCTCATCTGTCGCCCCGCTACGCGATGCTGTTGGCGACGGCTGAGGTCAGCTCGTCGACCGTGTGGGCGGTCGCTTCGCCGGCGCCGCTGCTGGTGTCGAAGTTGAACGGCTGCCAGATGTCGGCCGTGGCCGGGGACGCCAGCAGGGTCCGGGGTTCGTAGGTCGGGTCGGTGATCTGCCCGTGGTCCACGCAGAACTCCACGCAGATGCCGGCGTTGGGCTCGATGAGGTACGTGGAGATGGAGCCCGACGCCGCGTGGCGGATGACGTCCTGGCGCAGTTTGACCCCGCCGGCCATGGCGATGTTGCGGGCCCGGAGCACGTCGTCGATCTCGGGCACGAGGATGCAGAAGTGGTCCAGGCGGCCGGGCGACTGGCCCGTGCGCAGGGCGGCCATCGAGTGGTGGTACTTGTTGCCGCAGCGCATGAACACGCCCATGTCCTCGATGTAGTCCGAGGCCTGGAAGTTGAGGACCCGCCCCCAGAAGTCGCCGGTGGCCGTCGGGTTGTTGCTCAGCCACACGGCGTGCAGCAGTTGCGTCATCTGCACGGCGTTGACGGGCGGAGCGAGGGGCAGCGACACCATGTCGTCGAACAGCTCGACCTCGATGCCGTCGGGGTCGCGGAAGCGGATGGCCTTGCGCAGGCGGTCGCTCTGGAGCCCGCCGGCCTCGTGCCACGCCACGCCCTGCTCGTCGAGCCGGTTCGTGATCTCGTCCAGCGCGCCCCGCTCGACCTGGTAGCCGATGCGGATCACACCGGCCTGGTCTGCCTGGTGCAGCCGGAGCCAGTGATGCTCGGTGCCTCCGGTGAGGAAGGCCATGCCCGCCCCGCGCTCGGACACGTCGAGGTGGATGAACCGCCGGTAGAAGTCCACGGCCCGGTCGAGGTCGGGAACACCCAGAGCGACATAGCCGATGCGATGAACGAGGTCCACGTACAGAGCCCCCTTTGCGAATGGAGGGCGCGAGGCCGGTCGGCCCCGCGCCCTCGTGGCGTACTGGTTGGAGTTACTGGCCCTTGATGAGCTCGGGTGCGGTCTGGCGCAGACCCTTGCCCTGGCTCGTCTCGTAGGAGACGGGTTGGCCGATGGCCTTGAGGGTGGTGCTGGCGTTGTCCCACTTCACCAGCTGGAGCGACTCACCGGCCCAGTGGTCCTCCGGCCCGAGGATGGCCGGGCCCACGCAGACCGAGCAGCTCCAGTCGCCGGTGAAGCCCTTCTCGAAGGCCTCCATCAGGCCCTCACGGGTCAGGTCGGGACCCGCCAGCTCCATGGCCCGCAACATGAGGCTCATCTGGGCGACGGCCAGGTAGGAGATCAGGGCCGGACCGCCCTTGTAGGTGACGCCCGCCTTCTCGAAGAAGTCCTTGGCGACCTTGTTGATCGGGATGCTGTAGTCGCTGAACGGCTTCTCGTAGATGAAGCCCGTCGCGCCGTCGAAGTCAGGCGAGTCGCCGGTGAGGTAGGCCTCGGGCTGGCCGTTGCCGAACACCACCGGGATCTTGCTGCCCAGGGTGCCGCGCAGCGCCTTCATGAAGGGCACGGCCTGCGGGAACTGGGCCTCGACGAAGATGACGTCGGGCTTGGAGTTCACCAGCTGCTGGGCCGCCGAGGTGAAGTCGGCCGAGGCGCCCAGGTTGAAGGGCACGTCCGCCACGGCCGTGCCGCCGCCCTTCTCCACCGAGTACTTCACCCCGCCGGCAGAGTCACGGCCGTAGGAGTCGTTCTGGTAGAGGTAGGCGACCTTGGCCTTCGGGTAGGTCTCGAGGATGTACTTGCCGGTGGCGTAGCCGAACAGCTGTCCGGACGGGCCATAGGCAATCCGGGTCTTCACCGTGGGCTCGGCGATCGGAGCGATCATCGAGTTGGGGGCGATGTCCGGGATGCCCTGCTGGGCCAGCGAGCCCATGACGGCCTGCTGGGCAGCGGTGATCTGGCCACCGACGATGCCGAAGACCTTGTCCTCCTGGACGAGCTTCTGGACGGCGGGCACCGCCTTGGCCGGGTTGGCGCCGTTGTCCTCGATCTTCAGCACGATCTTGCGACCGTGGATACCGCCGGCTTCGTTCACCGCGTTCACGATGGCCTCGAAGCCGGGCTTCTCGGCGATGGCCGCCAGCGGGCCGGACAGCGGCATGTGGGCGCCGAGCACGACCTCCGTCTTGGTCACACCGACACGGCTCTCGCTGGCCGGACGGGTCTTCCACATGGCCTCGCCGTCATCCAGCTTGATGAGGCCGCCGATGTCGCGCGCCTTCGAAGCGATACCTGCGGCACCGGGCTTCACGGACGCCGAGCTTCCCGACTTCTTGTCACCCGACGACGCCGTGCCGCTCGAGCTCTTGCTCCCCCCGCACGCAGCGGTGACCAGGCCGAGGATGACGCACAGCGCCCCCACGACCCGCAATCGTGACCGTCCTGAACGGCTCATCTCCATCCCTTCGCTTCCGCGTCGCGCGTGCGCAGCGGTTCGGTGTGTCATGACGTTGCGTCCCCCGGTCCTGCTGTTCTCGTCAAACGATGATGCTGACGGTCCCGTGCGGTCTCAGCGATTCGAGATCGAGCTCCG
>DASRGI010000252.1:0-40062 GCA_035651095.1 Acidimicrobiales bacterium
CGGCGCGAACGATCCGCTCCCTGACCACAGCCAGGCGCTCCCGGACGAGCTCGGCCCCAACTGCGGTCACGGGCGCCAGACCACCAGCGCCTGGCGCTCCTTCTCCTGTCGCGCCCGGTGAGAGAAGAACCGATCCGAACAGGCGGTGCACGCGCCGGCATCGAAGACCAGCTCGACTCCCGCCCGGGACGCCGCCGCGCCGACGGCCGCCGCCAGATCGAGAGCGGGGCGCCCGGCAGCGGTCGTCCCGCCCACCCGGGCCCCCACGGCCTCCTCGACCCGCGCCAGCTCCGCCGGGCCGAACTCGTAGCAGCACACCCGGATGCAGGGACCGAGCGCCCCGGAGATCCGGGTCGCACCGGCCGCCCTCATCGCGGACGCGGCCGCCGACACCACGCCGGCCGCCACCCCGCGCCACCCGGCGTGGACGGCCGCCATCAGACCCTCCGGGCTGGACAGGGCCAGCGGGGCGCAGTCGGCGGTGAAGACGGCCAGGGCCCGACGACAGTCGGGTCCGGCCAGAAGCGCGTCGGCCTCGGGCGGGTCGGCCCCGGGCGGGTCCGTCAGGACTACGGCGCCGTGGACCTGACGGGCCCACGACCACGGACGGTCGAGGACGGCTCGGCGTCGGGCGTCGGCGCCGGGTTCACCCGCGCCGGGTCCGAGGTCCCCCTCGGCCCGCGCCGTCCAGAGGGCGTGTACGCCTCCGGGGAGTCGGAACGGATCGGCCGGAGTCCCGGCGCCGCTACTTGAGGAACGAGGGAACGTCGAAGTCGTCGTCCCCGAGCTCGACCTCGGGGTGCTCGAGGGGACGCCGGGAGGATGACGGGCCACGCCGGTCGTCCCCGGTGCGGTCCTCCCAGCGCTCGAACCCGGCGGCTATGACCGTCACCCGGACCTCGTCTCCCAACGCGTCGTCGATGACGCTGCCGAAGATGATGTTCGCATCGGCGTGAGCGACGCCGTGGATGATCTCGGCCGCCTCGTTGACCTCGAACAGGCCGAGATCGCTGCCACCGGCGATGTTGAGCAGGATCCCGCGCGCCCCTTCGATGGAGGCCTCGAGCAGCGGGCTGGTGATAGCGGCCCGGGCGGCGTTGACGGCCCGACCCTCGCCCGACGCGGTGCCGATGCCCATGATGGCCGTGCCCGCGTTGGACATGATCATCTTCACGTCGGCGAAGTCGGTGTTGATGAGGCCGGGCGTGTTGATGAGGTCGGTGATGCCCTGCACACCTTGCAGCAGAACCTCATCGGCCATCTTGAAGGCGTTGACCACTGAGGTCTTGTCGTTGGAGACGGTGAGCAGCCGGTCGTTGGGGATGACGATCAGCGTGTCGACCTTCTCCTTGAGGCGCTGGATGCCGGCGTCGGCCTGCACGGCCCGGCGGCGACCCTCGAAGGCGAAGGGGCGGGTGACCACACCGATGGTGAGGGCCCCGATCGCCTTGGCGATCTCGGCCACCACGGGGGCGCCACCGGTGCCGGTGCCGCCGCCCTTGCCGGCGGTGATGAACACCATGTCGGCGCCCTTCAGCACCTCTTCGATCTCGTCCCGGTGCTCCTCGGCGGCCTGGCGCCCGATCTCGGGATCGGACCCGGCACCGAGGCCTCGCGTGAGCTGGCGGCCGATGTCGAGCTTCACGTCGGCGTCGCTCATCAGGAGGGCCTGGGCGTCGGTGTTGATGGCGATGAACTCCACGCCCTTGAGGCCCGCGTCGATCATGCGGTTGACCGCGTTGACACCGCCCCCGCCGATGCCGACCACCTTGATCAGTGCGATGTAGTTCTGGGCTCCACCGGGCATCGGGTTCACGGCCTCCTACGTCTGACGAGCGCCTCCGCGACGACCGCCACAATGAGCGAAGGGCCGGGACCCTGGGGCCCGGCCTCAACGTCAACCAAAGTCTCAACTGAAGGTTTAGACTGCATCAACCTCTGTTTCTGGTTGAACTTTAGCCACATCCTCAACGCCGGGTCAACACTGGTGCCCGTGCCACGCGCACGTCGAGAACCTTGACGACCTTGGGATCAACGTTCAGCAGCACGGTCAGCGCGGCCTGCAGTTTCTCGGCCAACTGCGACGCATCGCCCAGCCGGACGAGGCCGGTTGGGACGAGCTTGAGCTCGGTGTCGCCGCTGTCCGGCGCAGCCACCACCACGGCGGCCGTACGGGCCCGGAGGTCGGCGGGCAGGTCCCCTGCCACCTGGAGGGCGACCTGCCCGGCGGGGCCGACCATGCTCCCCGGCTCCCCTACCGGATCGAGGCCTTCGATGCCGGGGGCGTCGGCGGGGCGGGCGGGCACCACCTCGAGGACGTGACCGGACAGGTCGACCAGGGCCCACTGGTTGTTGGGCCCGGGCATGGCGGCCACCGCCCGGCGCTCCTCGACGGTGATGCGCACGGTGGCCGGCCAGTCCCGCCGGGCGGTGGCCCGGGCCACCCAGGGCAGGGCCGCGACCCGCCGGGCCACGGCCCCGGCGCTGACGTCGAGCATGGCCGGGTGCCCGCCCAGGTGGGCGGCGGCCACCACCTTGTCGGCGCCGGTGTGGGTGGCGCCCTCGACCACCACGTGGTCGACGTTCAGCAGGGGCGAGCGGGTGAGGGCCACCCCGCCCAGCGCCAGGCCGAGCACGCCGAGGGCGATGAGCAGGACGCGCAGCCGGCGGCGGCCCTCGGCCCGGCGCACCTGGGCCCACCGGCGGTGGAAGCGGGGGTCGATGCGCGTGCGGGGACGTTCCGGCGCAGCCGCGGGCTGCTGGGGCGACGGGTCGGGTCGGGTGCGGGCCGCCGGCCGCGTGGGCGGCGGCTGCTGCTTGGGCCGCGCCGGTGCGGGCTGGCCCGGCGCCTGCTTGGCCGTGGGGGCGGGCGGCTGCTGGTCGCGCGGCGAGGGCTTGGGCGAGGGTTTGGGCGAGGGCTCCGACGAGGGCTTGGGCGGGGGCACGGGCGTGCCGATGCGGATGGGCACCTCAGCGCTCCTCGGATCCCACGGGGCCGAACTCCACGGGGCCGAATCCCACGGGGCGCACCTCCGGCTGCAGCCGCACGCCCGTCCGCTCTGCCACCAACCGCTGCACCTCCTGGATCAATGCCCACACGTCGTCGGCCGAACCGCCCTCGTCCGCCTGTATGAAGTTCGCATGCTTGGGCGACACATGGGCGGACCCCACGGCGAAACCCTTCAGCCCGGCGGCATCGATGAGGCGCCCGGCCGAGTCACCCGGCGGGTTGGTGAACACCGACCCGCAGTTCTGCCCGCCGGGCTGGTGCTCCCGCCGCCAGCGCACGATGCCGGCGATCTCCCGCTCGGACGCCTCCCGATCGCCGGGCCGCAACTCCAGCTCGGCCCACACCACGACGTGCGAGGGCGCCACCGTCGAGTGCCGGTAGGCGAAGGCCAGGCGGTCGGCGCCGAACTCGCCGCCCTCGTCGCTGGCCAGATCGACGAAGCGAAAGCGCCTGACCACGGCGGCCATGTCCGACCCGTGCCCGCCCGCGTTCATTCGCACGGCGCCGCCCACGGACCCGGGCACGCCCACCGCCCACTCGAAGCCGGTGAGCCCGGCGGCGGCCGTGCGCCGGGCCAGGATCGGGAGCGACACGGCGCCGCCCGCCCGCACCCGAACCCCGCCCGGGTCGAGCGAGATGGTGTCGAAGCTCTCGCCCAAGGTGACGGCGATGCCGGGGAAGCCGGCGTCGGCCACCAGCAGGTTCGACCCCTTCCCCACCACCAGCACGGGCAGGCCGCTGGCCCGCACGGCCTCCCGCACCAGCAGGAGGTCGGCCTCGTCCCGGGCCTCGACCAGCAGGGCGGCGGGACCGCCCACCCGCAACGTGGTGAGCGGGCCCAGGGGTACGCCGACGCGCGCCCGATCGCCCATGACCGCCCGCGCCGCGTCAAGCATTCAGCAGCTCGTCGGGGAGGGTGGTGAGGTCGCCCGCCCCCAGGGTGAGGCACAGGTCGCCGGGGCGCAGGGCGTGGCGCAGGTAGGGCGCCCAGTCGTGGTGGTGCGGCAGGTAGGCCACCCGGGTCTGCGGGTGGGCACCGAGCACGGCGTTCACGACGAGCTTGCCGGACACGCCCGGCCGGGGCGCCTCCCCGGCCGAGTACACGTCGGTGACGACGAGGAGGTCGGCGGCGGTGAAAGCGTCGGCGAAGTCCGGCCACAGCGCAGCGGTACGGGAGAAGCGGTGGGGCTGGAACACGCACACGACCCGGCGCCACCCGCCGTCGGTCGCCGCCGCCAGCGCGGCGCGCACCTCGGTGGGCAGGTGGGCGTAGTCGTCCACGAAGGTGATGCCATCGCGCTCGCCCCGGAACTGGAACCGCCTGGCCACGCCGCCGTAGCGGGCCAGGGCCTGGGCGGCGGCGGCGAAGGGCGCGCCCACGAGTAGGGCCATCACCAGGGCGCCGCACGCGTTGCGGGCGTTGTGGAGGCCGGGCACGGGCAGGACCACCTCGCCCAACCGCTCGCCCCGGTGCTCGACCGCGAACTGCACGCGACTGCGCTCGGACACCACGTCGACCATGCGGTAGTCGGCATTCTCGGACGTGCCGTAGGTCGTGGCACCCCCACCCAGGCCGGCGGCGACGATGTCGTCGGCGCACACCACGACAGGACCAGGTGCCTCCTCGACGAAACGGCGGAAGCCGGCGACGAGGGCCTCGAAGCCGCCGTAGTGCTCCAAGTGGTCGGGCTCGACGTTGGTGACGAGGGCGGCCTCCGGGTGGAGCTCGAGGAAGGTGCCGTCGCTCTCGTCGGCCTCGACCACGAACCACTCGCCGTCGTCCCACACCGCGCCGGTGCCGATCTCGTTGACCTCGCCGCCGATGATGAACGACGGCTGCAGGCCGGCCTGCACGAGCACCAGGGCGAGCATGGAGGACGTGGTGGTCTTGCCGTGGGTGCCGGCCACGGCGATGGTGCGGCGGGTGGCGGCGATGGCCGAGAGGGTGTCGGCCCGGCGCAGCACGGGGATGCCCCGGCGCTCGGCCTCCCGCACCTCGGCGTTGGTGGCGGGAATGGCAGTGGAGATGGTGACGGCGGTGGCGTCGGCGGGCACGTTCTCGGCCCGGTGGCCGACGGTGACGTCGACACCGGCCGCCCGCAGGCGGGCCAGGCCGGGCGAGTCCTTGAGGTCGCTCCCCGACACCGTGTGGCCCATGGTGGCGAGCACGGTGGCGATGGCGCTCATGCCCGCGCCGCCCACGCCGACCACGTGCAGCCGCTGGGGTGTGGTGAGGTCAACCGCGGGCATGCTGCTCCACCTGGTCGGCCACCAGGTCGGCGGCATCGGGGCGAGCCACCGACTGGGCGGCCTTGCCCATAGTGGCCAAGTGGTCGGGATCGGCCAGGAGGGCGTCGAGCTCGCGGGCCAGGCGCTCGGCGGTGAGGTCGCCGTCGGGCACCAGCACGGCGGCACCCGCGGCGACCAGGCCGGCGGCGTTCTTGGTCTGGTGGTCGCCCGGAGCCATGGGCAGGGGGACGAAGACGGTGGGCACGCCGACGACCGCCAGCTCGGCCACCGTGGAACCACCGGCCCGACACACGGCCACGTCGGCCGCGGCCAAGAGGTCGGGCATGCGGTCCTCGAACTCGACGGCCATGTAGGACAGCCCGGCCGGCGGCAGCACCGGCAGGCCGGCCGAGAAGGTGGGCCAGTCCCGCGCCCCCACGGCGTGGCGCACAGCCAGCCCGGCCCGGTCCGCCCACTTCCCCACCAGGCCCGCCACGGCCTCGTTGATGCGGCGGGCACCCAGCGACCCACCGAAGGCGGCCACCACCAAGCGGCCGTCGGGTAGGCCCAGCCGGCGCCGGGCCTGGGCCCGGGCTTCGGGGGTGCGGCGCACGGCCAGGATCTCGTCCCGCACGGGGTTGCCGGTGACGACCTCGCGGGGCAGGCCCGTGCCCGGGTACGACGCGCACGTCACCGCCGCGAAGCGCCCGACCAACCGGTGCACGGCACCGGCAGAGGCGTTCTGCTCGTGGAGCACCAGCGGCACACGCCACAGCACGGCCGCCAGCGCACACGGAGCGGCCGCGTACCCACCCACGGACACGACCACGCGCGGCCGCAACCGCCGCAGCAGCAGCACCGCCTGCACGAAGGCGCTGGCCAGGCCCAGCACGGCACCCGCGTTGGCAAGCACATTGCCTGGTGTGAGGCGGCGGGCGATGCCCCGGCCGGGCAGCACGGTGAGGGGGAAGCCCGCCTCGGGCACCAGCCGCCGCTCGATCCCCCGGTTGGAGCCGACGAAGTGGATGGTCTCGGGTTCGTGGCCCCGGGCCACCAGGGCCCGGCCGATGGCGATGGCGGGCACCACGTGGCCACCCGTGCCGCCGCCGGCGATGACCGCGTATGCCGGCGCCATCAGGCGGTGTCCGTGCAGAAGCGCGCCAGGGGGTGGAGCACTGCTGCCCGGTCGTGGCGGTACGGCGGCATCAGGAGGTGGGCGGGGTGACCGGGCGAGCTTGGCGAGCCACGTTCAACAGCATGCCCACGGCGGCCATGGTGATCACCAGGGCGGAGCCGCCGAAGGACACGAACGGCAGGGGCACGCCCGTGATGGGCACGAGGCCGATGACGGCGCCGATGTTGATGAACGCCTGGCCCACGATCCATGCCGTGATGCCCGCGGCCAGGAGGGTGCCGAAGCGGTCGGGGGCGCGTACGGCGGAGCGCACGCCCAGGGCGGCGAAGGCCACGAACAGGCCCACGACCAAGAGGGCGCCGACGAGGCCCAGCTCCTCGCCGATGATGGCGAAGATGAAGTCGGTGTGGGCATTGGGCAGGAAGCCCCACTTGGCCCGGCTGGCGCCCAGGCCCACGCCGAACCACCCGCCCGAACCCAGGGCCACCAACCCCTGCGCGGCCTGGTAGCCGGTGTTGCCGGCGTCCTTCCACGGATCGATGAACGACAGCATGCGGGCCCGCCGGTAGGGCTCGGCCCAGCCCACGATGAACGCGCCCAGGGCGGTGATGCCGAGCAGGGTGGTCATGGACGACAGGCGGGTGCCCGCCACCCACAGCACGGCCAGCACGATGCAGCCGGTGACGAGGGTGGTGCCCATGTCGGGCTGGAGCATGACGAGCATGCCGATCAGGCCGAAGGCGGCCAGCGGGGGCAGCAGCGTCATGCGCCAGTCGCCCATCTTCCCGCTGCGCCGGGCCAGCAGGTCGGCGCAGAACAGCAGCACCCCGAGCTTGGCCAGCTCCGAGGGCTGCATGCGCCAGCTGCCCGTGCCCAGCCAGCGGGTGGAGCCGGACACGTTGATGCCCACGCCGGGCACGAGCACGAGCAGCAACAGGAAGGCCGAGCCGAGGAACAGGGGCGCGGCCAGCTTGCGCCATCGCCGGTAGTCGATGCGCATGACGACGACCATCACCGTGCTGCCGGCCGCCAACCACATCACCTGCTTGGCGAAGAACTGCCAGGCCGACCCGTGGTTGCGCAGCGCCTCGACCGAGGACGCCGACAGCACCATCACCAGCCCGATGATGTCGAGCACCACGACGATGGCGAGCAGCACGACGTAGCTGGTGCTGACCGCCGGCGCCTTCTTCTTGCGCTTGGACGCGGGGCGGGCCTGGGTGTCGCCGGGCACGGGGCGGCGCACGCCCCGCGTGGAGGGATGGCGGCCCTTGGCCAGCAGCGGTCCCCGGCTGGCCGGGTGGCGGCCCTTGCTGGCCCGGCGCTCGTCGGCCAGGTCGATGCGCACGCGGTCGTCCGTCATCGAGCGCCCACCCGTTCGTTCACTGCTCGCACGAAATCGTCTCCCCGCTCGGCGTAGGAGCCGTACCAGTCGAACGAGGCGCAGCCCGGGGACAGCAGCACGGCGTCGCCCGGCCGGGCGGCCCGGGCGGCGGCGTCGACCGCTTCGTCCATGGAGTGGGCCACGGTGACCGGCACCAGGCCGCCGAAGGCGGCCGCCACTTCGGCGGCAGCATCGCCGATGGCGACCACCGCCCGCACGGGCCCGGCCGCATGGCGCAGCACGCCCATGTCCAGGCCCTTGTTGCGACCACCGGCGATGAGCACGACAGACGGGAACCCCTGCAGGGCCGCGACCACCGACGCGGGCGTCGTGGCCTTGGAGTCGTCGTACCAGCGCACCCCACCAGCGTCGCTCACCAGCTGGACGCGATGGGGGAGGCCCTCGAACTCGGCCAGCACGGCCCGGCAGTCGGCGTCGGGGATGCCGAACGGGGCCACTGCGGCGAGCGCCGCCAGGTCGTTGGCCAGGTCGTGCGGCAGGGCACGAGGCAGGTCGGCCACGGCCGCCACCTGACGGCCCTCGGGGGACGTGAGCCACCCGTCGGCCACCCGCCAGTCGGCATCGCCGCCGGCACCGACGCCGAACGTCACCACGCGGCCCGGTGCGGTGCGCGCCGCCGCCATCACCGCGGGGTCCTCGGCGTTGACCACGGCCACGTCACCCGGCCGCTGGTTGGCCCACACCTTGGCCTTGGCCGCCGCGTAGTCGGCCACGTCCGGGTGCCAGTCCAAGTGATCCTCGGACAGGTTGAGCCACACGGCCACGTCGGGCCGGAACTCCTCGGTGTAGCGCAGCTGGAAGGACGACACCTCGGCCACCACGACCTCGGCCCGGCCCACGGCATCGATGAGAGGCAGCCCGATGTTTCCGGCGGCCACGGCGGAGATGCCGCCCCGGTGGAGCATGGCGGCGATGAGGGTGGTCACCGTCGTCTTGCCGTTGGTGCCGGTGACGGCCACGAGGGGCAGGCCCTGCAGCTCGCGGAAGGCCAGCTCGATCTCGGACAGCACGGGCACGCCGGACTGCGCGGCCAAGCCGTACACGGGGTGGGCGAAGGGCACGCCCGGGCTGGGCACCACCAGGTCGGCGTCGGCCACCAGCGCCCGCAGGGTGCCGGGCTCGGGCGCGGTGACCACCCGCTCCCCCGTGGCCCGGTCGTCGACCACGACCACGTGCCAGCCGGCGGCGAGCAGGTGGCGTTCGACGGCCTGCCCGGTCACCCCGTAGCCCACCACCAACGCCTTCAATCGAGCCTCCCGAGGGAGATGAAGTCGGCGTAGAACAGACCCAGGGCGAGGGCCGTGCACAGACCGGCCAGGATCCAGAAGCGGATGATCACCGTCGTCTCCGGCCACCCCGCGAGCTCGAAGTGGTGGTGGATGGGCGCCATGCGGAACACCCGCCGGTGGAAGAAGCGGAAGCTTGCCACCTGGATCATCACCGACACCGTCTCCAGGACGTACAGGCCGCCCACCACCGGCAGCAGCAGGTCGATCTTCATCACCAGGGCGAGGGCGGCCATGGCCGCGCCGATGGCCAGCGAGCCGGTGTCGCCCATGAAGATGCGCGCCGGTGGCGCGTTCCACCACAGGAAGCCGGCGCAGGCCCCGGACAGGCTCACGGCGATGAGGGCCAGGTCGAGGCCCTGGGGCACGCGGTACGTGTCGAAGTGGCGGAACTGCCAAAAGCCGATGATGGCGAAGAACGAGAACGTGAAGGTCGACGAGCCCGCGGCCAGCCCGTCCAGGCCGTCGGTGAGGTTGACGGCGTTGGACGCACCGGTGATGGCGAGCACGGCCCACACGATCCAGAGGGCCACGCCCACGTCGAGCAGGTGGGGCGCCGTCTGGCGGGTGAAGGAGATGACGGTGTCGACCTTGGCCCAGGAGTGGGCGAAGTAGGCGAAGCCGCCGGCCACCACCAACTGGCCGGCGATCTTGGCCCGCTTGTTGAGGCCCAGGCTGCGCTGGCGGCGCACCTTGATCCAGTCGTCCACCAGGCCGACGGCGCCCGCGCACATGGTGACGAGCGCCACGAGGATGCCCCCGCGCGTGTAGACGGCACCGACCCGCAGGTGGCCGGCGACGTACCCGCCCATGCACGCGCCCACGATGCAGAGCCCGCCCATGGTGGGTGTGCCCGCCTTGGTCACGTGACCCTCGGGCCCGTCCTCCCGGATCTGCTGGCCGATGCCCTGGGCCTGGAGCCAGCGGATGAGCAGGGGCGTGCCCGCCAGAGCCAGCACCAGGGCGACACCACCGGAGATGAGGAGCGCGATCACGCCGTGCCTCCGCCGGTGAGGACCTGGCGAGCGACCTCGCGGTCGTCGAAGGGGATGGTGCGGTCGCCGACCACCTGGCCGGTCTCGTGGCCCTTGCCCGCGATCACGACCACATCGCCGGGCCGGGCCTCGCCGATGGCCAGGGCGATGGCCGCGGCCCGATCGGGCTCGACCACCAGGCGGTCGGCATGACGAACGCCGGCCCGCACGCCCTCCATGATGGTGAGGGGATCTTCCGAACGGGGGTTGTCGGACGTGAGGACGGCCAGGTCGGCCAGTCGGGCCGCGGCCTCCCCCATCAGCGGGCGCTTGCCCTTGTCCCGCTCCCCTCCCGCGCCGAAGACCACCAGCACCCGGCCGCCGCCAGTCGCCGCCAGCTCCCGGGCCGCGGCCAGCACCTGCGCCAGCCCCTCGGGCGTGTGGGCGTAGTCGACCACCACGGTGAAGGGCTGGCCCGCGTCCACCGCCTCGAACCGGCCCGGCACCCGTTCCAGCGACGACAGCCCGGCCGCCACCGTGGCCGCGGGGACGCCCAACTCGTCGGCGCACGCCGCCGCGCAGAGCGCGTTGCTCACGTTGAAGCGCCCGCCCAGTCGCAACGACACGGGCTGGCCCTGCCAGGTGAACCGGCTGCCCAACCGGTCGAGCTCCAACCCCGCGGCGTCGGCCAAGGAATACGGGCGGGTGCGGATGCCGGCCATCTCCAGGAGGCGGCGGCCGTAGAGGTCGTCGGCGTTGACCACGCCCACGTCGGCCCGGCCCTCGTCGAACAGCAGGGCCTTGGCCCGGAAGTAGGACTCCAGGTCGCCGTGGTAGTCGAGGTGGTCCTGGGACAGGTTGGTGAAGGCGGCCACCGAGAAGTGCACGGCGTCGGCCCGGTGCTGCACCAGGGCGTGGCTCGACACCTCCATGGCCACGGCCTGCCTGCCCTCGTCCCGGGCCGCGGCGAGCAGGGCCTGCAGCTCGGGCGCCTCGGGTGTGGTGCGGGCGCCGCCCAGTGTGCCGATGACCTCGGTCGACCAGCCGTGGGCCTCGAACACGGCCTGGAGCAGGAAGGTCGTGGTGGTCTTGCCATTGGTGCCGGTGACGCCGGCCACCCGCAACGACCGGCTGGGATGCCCGAAGAGGTTGGCGGCGGCCGGGGCCAGGGCGGCGCGGGTCGAGGCCACGCGCACCTGGGGCACGGCGGCGGGGGCGTCGACGAAGCGCTCGACCAGCAGGGCCACCGCTCCCGCCTCCAACGCGGGCGCGGCGAAGTCGTGCCCGTCCACGTGGGTTCCGGGCAGGCAGCAGAAGAGCGTGCCGGGTCGGACCGAGCGGGAGTCGTGGGTCACGGCGATCACGTCGGGGTCGGTATCGCCACTCCGCTCGGCCACCTCCACGCCGGCGAGCACCTCTGCGAGTCGCACGGGCGCGACCGTCCTCAGGGGTTCTTGGGCGGTGACGGGGCGATCGTAGTGGGGGGCGGGGGCGCCGAAGCGTCTCCCACGTCGCCCACGCCCGTGGCCGCCTTCGGCGAGGTCTTGGGCACGTTGGCCGCGAGGGGCACGTCCGGGGGCGGGATGCGGTACTCCCGCAGCCCGTACTGGGCCACTTGGGCGAACACGGGCGCGGCCACCAGGCCACCGAAGATCGGGGTGGGCTCGTCGAGGATCACGATGGCGGTGAGCTCGGGGCGCTCGGCGGGCACGTATCCGGCGAAGCTCGACACGTAGGCGCCTTCCTTGTAGCCCCGGGCGTTCTCGAGGGGCTTGCGGGCCGTGCCCGTCTTGCCGGCCACCGTGTACCCGTCGATGGCGGCGGCGGTACCCGTGCCCACCCGCACCACCTCGGCGAGCATGGCCGTCATCTCCCGGGCCGTCTTCTCCGACACCACGCGATGCCGGGGCGACGCCGCAGTGTCGTGGGTCTTGCCCTCACCGTCGACGGTGGCCTTCACCAGCTTGGGCGCCACGTACACGCCGTCGTTGGCGACGGTGTTGTAGGCGGCGAGCATCTGGAGGGCGGTGACGGCGATGCCCTGGCCGATGGGAATGGTGCCCATGGACGAACCCGAGTACTTGTTGGGGTCGAGGAGCAGCCCCGCCGATTCACCGGGGAAACCGAGCCCGCTCGTATGGCCGAACCCGAAGGCCCGCATGTAGTGGTCGAGGCGGTCCTTGCCCAGCGACTGGCCGATCATGATCGAGCCCACGTTGGACGAGTTGGCAACGATGTCGGTGATCGACCACTGCTGCGTGGGGTGGAAGTCGTGCTCCTTGAAGAGGGCGTCGGCCACCTTGATGCTGTAGGGAACCGTGAGGCGCGTGTCCGGCTTGACGACGCCCTCCTCCAGCGCGCCGGACACGGTGATGAGCTTGTTCACCGAGCCGGGCTCGTACACGTTGGTGAGGGTCTGGTTGCTGGGCGACGGGCCGATCTTGCCGTCCTCGCCCGCCTTCAGATTGGCCATGGCCAGGATCTCGCCGGTGCGGGTCTGCATGACCAGGGCCATGCCTCCCTTGGCATGGGCGCTCTGGATCTCGGCCGTGAGCGACCGCTCGGTCTCGTACTGCAGGCCCCGGTCGATGGTGAGCACCAGGTCGTCGCCCCGGACCGCGGGCTGGAAGTCGCGCACGCCACCGGCGATGACGTGTTTGCCGTTGGGATCGGTCTCCACGATGCGCTGGCCGGGCTGGCCCCGCAGCTGCTTGTCGTACTGGACCTCGAGCCCGGACAGCCCCTCGTTGTCGGTGCCCACCCGGCCGAGCACGGCCGCGGCCAGGTCGCCGGCCGGGAGGAAGCGGGTGGACTCGTCGAGAAAGTCCACACCGGGGAGGCTGAGCGCCTTCACCTGCTCGGCCACCGCGTCGGTGACCCGGCGGGCCAGGTACACGAAGGCGGCATCCTGCGACAGCCGGGCCTGGAGGATGGCGGCGTCCACGTTGAGAAGGGGTGCGAGCTGCTCGGCCTCACCGCGAGGATCGGTGACCAGGCGGGGGTCGGCCCACACCGTCTTCTGGGGGACGGACAGCGCCAGGTCGCGCCCATTGCGGTCGAAGATGGATCCTCGCTCGGCAGCCAGCTTGACGGTGTGCACGCGCTGCGACTCGCCCAGCGCCGCGTAGCGGGGACCGGACAGGACCTGGATCTGGGTGAGGCGGGCGGCCACCAGCGTGAAGGCCAGGACCAGGACCACCAGGAAGGCGGCCAGGCGGCGGCGGGGGCTGGCGCCGGCTGGGCGGCGGGCCACCGTCGTCGTGCGCGGCGGGCGAGAGCCGGGCCGCGTGCGCTGGGAAGGAGTGGCCGTCCGCCGGGCCGGGGCGGGGTGGCGCCCGGTGCCGCCAGGACGCGGGCGCGTGGCGGTGGTGCCCGCCCGGCGCCCGTCCGTCACGGCCGGTTGTCCAGCTGGCGCTTCACCGTCGACCACTCCTCGACGGCCTGCTCGTGCGACGACTCGGGCTTGGCCTTGGCCGTCCCCGTGCTCGCGGCGCCGGCGGAGGGAACGGATGCGGTCGTGCCCTTGGCCGGGGTCAGGTACTTCACCGACGGCGGCGGCACCATGCCCAGGCGCTCCTGGGCGGCGGCGACGATCCGCGAGGGCGACTCCAGCCGGGCCACCTCGAGGCGCTGCCGTTCGTACTGGGCCTGCTCGGCGTCGGCCTTGCGGTTCAGCTGCTCGAGCTTGAACTGGTTCTGGGTGAGCACGACGTGGGCGGCGGCCAGGCCGAACAGCCCACCCACCACCAGCAGCGCCGTGAGGAACACCAGCAGCCGGTTGCGCCGCCGCCGGGCGCGAGCGAGGAGCTCCTCGTCGCTGACGACGCGCAGGGGCGGCCGCCGCTCCGGTTGCTGCCGGGGTGCGGGAGCGGTAGCGGCCGGGCGCGCCGTCGGTCGTGCGGTAGCGGTCATCGGCTCTCCCTAGAGGGCAGCGGCGGTCGTGTCGGGAGCGAGCTTCTCGACGGCCCGCAGGCGGGCGCTCTCAGCTCGGGGGTTGGCCGCCACCTCGGCGGCCGTGGGCTTGCGGGCTCCCCGGGTGAGCAGGCGCACCACGGGGGTGGCGCCGCAGACGCACGGGAGGCCGGGGGGGCAATTGCACCCGCCGGTGGCGGCGTGCACGAAGCGCTCCTTGACGATGCGGTCCTCGCCGGAATGGTAGGCGAGGATGACGACCCGGCCGCCCGGCGCCAGGAGGTCGATGGCCGTGTCGAGAGCGGGGGCCAGCACGTCGAGCTCGTCGTTGACCTCGATGCGGATGGCCTGGAACACGCGCTTGGCCGGGTGGCCGCCTGTCCGTCGCACCGCGTGCGGGATCGCCCCACGCACGACCTCGACCAGCTCGTCGGTCGTGCGCATCGGTCGGGCCGCCACGATGGCGCGGGCGATGCGACGGGCGAACCGTCGCTCCCCGTTGTCGGCGAACAGGCGAGCCAGCTCGGCCTCGCCGTAGGTGTTGACCACGTCGGCCGCGGTGCGGGCGGCCGAGCGGTCCATGCGCATGTCGAGGGGTCCATCGGCCCGGTAGGAGAAGCCCCGCTCGGCCCGGTCCAGCTGGGGAGACGAGACGCCCAGGTCGAAGAGCACGCCCGTGACCGGCGCAGGTGTGCCGGTAGCCGAGGGGGCGGTGCGGGCCACCTCGGCCAGGGCGTCGAAGCGAGCGTGGGTGGCGCTCGCCCGGTCGCCGTAGGGCGCCAGCCGGGCACGGGCGACTTGTACCGCGTCCGCGTCCCGGTCGATGCCCACGACGGACAAGTGTGGAGCAGCGTCGAGCAGCGCAGTTGCATGCCCCGCCCCGCCGATGGTCGCGTCGATCACGACACCCGGCGGGACGGGTGCCAGCAGGTCGACCACTGCGTCGACCATGACGGGCTCGTGCTCGAAGCGCATCTGCAACCCCTCGACCGGCAAGACGCCGTCGGGATGTCTCCCCGATCGGCAGCGATGGAAGCGGGCGGAGTAGGGATCTTCCACCTCGCCGGTCGAGGGGCAGCACATGCGCGCCGCGCCGCGTGGGCACGCGTGCATCCAGTGACTGCCCCGCCGTGTGCTCGTCACACCTCCTCGTTGTCTCTTCGCTCGTCGTCCGTCAGCAAGCCCTCGGCCGGTTGCACCTTGGCGTTCCACTCGGCCGGGCTCCACAGCTCCACCCGGTCGATGGCCCCGATCACCAGCACGTCGCCGTCGAGCCGGGCGAACTCCCGCAAGTGCTGCGGGATGGGCATGCGCCCCTGCCGGTCGACGTCGACCTCGGCCGAGCCGGACGCCCACAACCGGGCCAGGTTGCGCTGCTCCCTGCCCTGCTCCTGGGCCTCCTGCATGCCCCGCATCTGCGTCTCGAACTCCTCGGGGGTCCACAGGGCCAGGCAGCGCTCGTTGTACTGCGTGAGGAAGCCGCCCTCGTCGAACGGGGCGCGGAACTTGGCCGGAAGGATCACTCGACCCTTCGGGTCGAGCGAGTGCTCGTACCTGCCAAAGAACCTGGCCACCGGACTGTCGTGCTCCTCGAATGCTCATTGACGTGCTCCCACGGAGGGAGCGTGTGTGTCGTTCCACTCCCCTTCCCTCCACTTGTCGCCACCATACGCCCCACCTCACCACTCGTCAACATCGCCCCACCCCTTGAGCCCCTCTTCCGCACGGCCCCTTCCGGGCCCCTTCCCGGCCCCCTCTCGGGCCCCTTCCGGGCCGTTCGACACCGAGGGCTTCACCCCCCGATGCGCTCGTGTCGGACGGCGCGAAAAGGGGCCGGCCCGCAGGCCGGCCCCTTCGTTGGCGCAGCTGGTCAGGTGCAGATGCCCACGACCGGGCCCCGCAGGCCAGGGACGTGGGACGTCATGCTCCCGAAGAAGGGCGCATCGCCGAAGGCGAACACCCCGCCGTCAGCCCCGGCCAGCCAGTAGCCGTTGCCGGTGTACGTGGCGGCGATGCCCACGACCGGCGCCGCCATCCGGGCGCCGCCCATGGAGCCGTTGAACTCGGCCCCGCCGAAGGCGAACACGCCACCGTCGGACCCGACGAGCAGGTACCCGCCCGTCAGCGGTACGGCCATGCCGACAATCGGGGCACCCAGCGCGTGCCCGCTCATCGATCCGGCGAACACGGCGTCGCCGAAGGCGAACACGCCACCATCGGCCGCCACCAGGTAGTAGCCCTTGCCGGTGGCCGTCCGGGCGATGCCCACGATGGGCTCGGCCAACTTCAGCCCGCCGAGCGAGCCCAGGAAGGGCGCATCGCCGAAGGCGAACACGCCACCGTCGGCGCCGGCCAACCAGTAGCCCTTGCCCGTGCCGTCGGGGGCGATGCCCACGATGGGCTGGCTCAAGTGCTTGCCGAACAGCGACCCGGCGAAGACGGCGTCTCCATGGGCGAACACAGCACCGTCGGCGGCCGCGGCCAGGTAGCCCTCACCGGTGGCCGTCCACCCGCCGCCCACGATGCGGCGGCTGAGGGCGGTACCCATCGGCGCCGTGTCAGGGCCGCCCGGAGCGGTGAAGTTGGCGGTGCCGTAGAAGCCCCGCTGGCCGTAGCTGAACCACCCCTCGTCGGCCGCCATCATGGCGTAGCCGTACGTGCGCCCGTAGTCCTCGCCCAGGACGCTCACCCAGTTCTTCTTCACCACGTTGGACGTGCGCGGCGTGGGGTTCTGGGCCGTCTTGGCCGTGGGCACGTCGACCGCCGTCTCGAAGACGGCCTCGGCCTGGATGAGGTCAGTCCCCGGCGTCCCGTTGCTCGTGTAGGTGAACGAGGCACGGCCGGTCCCGTCCGACGGGGACACGAACGTCTTCGGGCTGTTGGGCCCGGACAGGATCCTGAACGTCACGTCGACTCCCGGCACCGGGTCGGTCTGCATGTCGATCAAGCTGGCCGTCACCGTGTGGGAGGTACCCACCTCGTTGGTGGCCTCCGCCGGTGCCAGCGTGATCCCGGACGCCGAACGGGAATGCGGCAGGCTGGCCGGGTTGAACCCGGTCGACAGCATCAGCTCCCACAGGTAGCCGAGGTTGGCCTGGCCCTCGGCCCCACCCAACGCGGTGGGGTTGTCGATGACCTGGGGGTCATCGAGGTAGTCGGCGTCGAGGCCCTGGTAGATGATGAGGCCGTTGCCGTAGCCGGCGTACGCCTCGACCGGACCCTGCACGCCGTTCACGTTGGTGGCCACGCTGGCCACGCTCCAGTTGCCGTCGTAGGTGATCATCACGTTGGCGTCACCGACGGCGTCGGTGTACCCGCCGATGGCATCGGCGTTCACATAGAACGGCGACGCCGGGTCAGCGCTGCCCAGCGACGAGTTCTCGACCACCAGCATCGTGCCTGTGGCCCCAAAGGCCCCGGCGCTGTTGGTCACGAACGGGTACACGAAGTTGGAGTAGTCCTCCCCCCACATCTCCGAGTCCCAGATGATCAGCTTCCCGCCGTTGAAGACGAAGGACTCGATCCGCGACTTGAAGTCGGGATCGGCCAGGTACGTGCCGATGTTGCCGAGCTGGTACAGCACGGCGGTGTCGAAGGTCACGAGCGGGTCGGCGATCGTGCCGTCGGCGATGTCGTCGGCCGATACGTCGGTGAAGCTCGGGTGATAGGTGGTGTCCTTGAAGCCCGACGTGGGCAGCGTGCCGCCGTTCCACCCACCGTTCGGGCCGCTGCCGAACTTGTTGTTGATGAGGGCGACGGAACTGCTGTGGGTCGTTGCCCCGCTCGGCCCGGCACCGAACGACAGCGCCAGGATGGAGCCGAACAGGGCGATGACCGACAGCAACGCCGTTCGCCGCCCGAAGATGTGCTTCATGCCACACTCCCTCCAGGAAGGTTGGATGGAACGTGGCCGGCCATCTCTCACGGTACGGACAGCGGTGCTCGTTCGACAGTGCCGAAGGGCGTGATCGCGTAAGCCTTCGGGCCTGACTTGGACACACGAGGCGCGAAAGGGCCGGCCCGGAGGCCGGCCCTCTGGCTTGCTCGGTGGGACGGTCGCGCCTAGGCGGGCACGCCCCGGGGTGCCGTGGTGGGCGCCGGCGCTTCGGCGTGGACGAGGAACTCGACGGCCACGGCCAGGAACAGCACGAGGACGGACAGCAGCACCACGACCGAGAACCCACCGCCGGGGGCGAAGGCGCCCGATGACGCCAGGGGCGAGAACAGCCCGGCGAGCTGGGCGACCGTCACCACGCCGGCCAGCCACCCGATCCACCGGGGCAGCAGGCCGGTGGACATCACCACCGCGGCGACGCAGCCGGCGAACAGCGCACCCCCGATCCCGGCCAGCATGGCGCTCACGTTGGAGCCGTCCCAGAGGGCCCGGACGGTCGACGCCGGGAGCCCGATGCCCTCCCGGTACGCGGACATGGCGCCCATGGCACCGCCCACCCAGTTCAGAGCGAAGGCGAACACGCCGCCGACGACGGCGGCGGTGGCCAGCTCACTGTGGCCGCCCTCGGCTTCGGACAGCCGGGCCCTCACGGTGGCCAGGAACAGCAGCCCGGCCACGCTCGCCAACGACCAGAGCACGATCGACCACATGAGCTTGGAGTGATGGTCGGCGATCCAGGTGATCAGCGTCTGCCCGCTGGCGTTCTGCGCAGGCGGCTTGCCCGGGAGGAACTGGGCGATCACACCCAGGACCACGAACACGATGCCGGCCTCGGCGCCAATCCGCTCCCAACGACGTTCGTTCATGCGACGTCCCCTTTCGACGGAGCCCGCCCAAGGCAAACGGTACGAGCCGGAACACCCCCGTCAAGAGTGGTCAGGGAAATGGGCAAGGAGGGCCATGGTGACATCACCCGCGCCCACGCCCTCGGGGAGGGGCTGGGCCACGTGCACCAGGTCCCGGGCCGCGGAGGCCGGGATGTCGAGGGCGGCGACCAGCCGCTCCACGTCCCACCGCAACGGCACCGCGCACTGGAACAGCGCCCCGGCGCGCGTGCGGCGCTGGGCCATGCCCACCAACTTGGCCCCGGCACCGTCGGTCACCTCGCCCGCCCCCAGGCCGGCGAAGCACACCATGCGCGACCACCGGGTGCTGATGAGCCCGCCCCGGTGGACGGACAGCCCGTCCATGCCCAGCGACGCCAGCGCCGCCGCCCAGGCGTCGCCCAACCACCAGAAGGCCTGGCCCACGTCGTCGGACCAGAGCGGGTCGCCGGCGGGCAGGAACACGTCGACCCACGCCACCCCGCCCGGCTCCACCAGCACCGCTCCCCCGCCGCTGTGGCGGCGGACGACGTCGAGGCCCGATCCGGCCCGGGCATCGGTCCACGGTTGGGTGCTGCCCAGCACCAGCGCGGGTGCGTCGACCGTACATTCGGTCACCGTTCGTACGGCAGTCTCCCGGGGCGCGTGCAGCACCGACGCCGCACCGCGCTCACGGACGAGCCGCCACCCACCCGCGGGCAGGGCGTTCAAGCGGACAGCTGGAGGTACGGCTCCCAGTCGGGCCGCACCGACCCGCTGGCCACGAGGATCCAGATGCGCTCGCGGGGCACGGAGGGTGGGCGCCGCAGCTTCATCCCGCTCTCGTGCAGCAGCAGGTCCTCCTTGCGCATGTTGCAGGGCCGGCAGGCGGCCACCACGTTGTCCCAGGTGTGGGTCCCGCCCTTGCTGCGGGGCACGACGTGGTCGATGTTCTCGGCCGGTGACCCGCAGTACTGGCACACGTGCCCGTCCCGGGCGAACACGGCCCGGCGGTTGAGGGCCACGCGGGCCTGGTAGGGCACCTTGATGAAGTAGGTGAGGCGCACCACCGACGGTTCCGGGAAGACGGACCGCTCGGAGTGGAAGGAGCGGTCGGTGGCGGTGATCAACTCGGCCTTGTCGCAAAGCAGCAGGAGCAACGCCCGCCTGCTGGGGACCACGCACAGCGGCTCGAAGCTGGCGTTCAGGACGAGCGCCCGAGACATTGACTCAGTTCCGGGCCCGTGGTGGCACGTGCATGAAGGGAAAGGCTACCGCGACAGGCGGCGATACCTCCTGCACCATTCGAGGTAGGCGACGACGTCGCCGGGCTCGGGCTGGTGAGTGGTATCGCCGTACATGGTCTGGAGCCGGAAGGCGAGGTAGTCCGGGTCCGGCAGGGGCAGGAACGGGCGCCGGCGCCACCAGCCCCGGGGGGCCAGGGCGAACAGCTGGACGACGGCCACCGGCCACAGCCAGGGCCGGGCCGCCACGGCCAGAGCCGCGGCCCCGAGTCCCCGCCCGTTTGGCCGCGTTTTGTTCGGTATTTCGGACGAAGCGCGGCCAAACGACGTCAGCGGCGGACCGTTTCGTTCCAGGGGCCGGTGTCGGCCTTGGGTTCCTTGGGGAGGCCCAGCACCAACTCGCCGATGATGTTGCGCTGCACCTGGCTGGTGCCGGCGTAGATGGTGCCCGCCCGGGCGTTGAGGAACACGCCTTCCCACGAAGCGGTGGAGTTGGGAGCGCCGGGCTCGTCGGCCTGGAACGCCGATGCCGGCGGGCGGCCGCTGGGCGTGAGCCCGTCGAGGCCCATGATGTCCATGGCCAGCTCGGTGACCTTGCGGTGGTACTCGCTCCAGTTGAGCTTGGAGATCGACGCGTCCGGACCCGGGTGGCCGCCCTGCAGCCACTGGGTGAGCGCCCGCATGCCGAGATACCGCATGATCTCGACCTTCGAGTAGCACCACGCCAGGCGCTGGCGGATGATCGGGTCCCTGTCCTTGCCATACTGCTTGGCCAGCTGGAGCAGGCGATCCAGTTCGGTGCGGAAGCGGATGGGCAGCACGGCCGCGGCCTCGCCCCGTTCGAAGCCCAGGAGCGTCATGGCCACGGCCCAGCCGCCGTTTACCTCGCCGATGACGTTCTCCTTGGGCGTGCGGGCATCGGTGAAGAAGACCTCGTTGAACTCGGAGTCGCCCGAGATCATCTTGATGGGCCGCACCTCGACGCCCGGCTGCGTCATGGGCACGAGGAGGAAGGTGATACCCCGGTGCTTGCCGGCCGTGGGGTCGGTGCGGGTGAGCACGAAGATCCAGTCGGCCAGGTGGCCGGCCGAGGTCCAGATCTTCTGCCCGTTGATGACCCATTCGTCACCGTCGAGCTCGGCCCGACATCCGAGGTTGGCCAGGTCCGATCCGGCGTTGGGCTCCGAGTAGCCCTGGCACCACGTGTCCTCGCCCGAGAGGATGCGGGGCAGGTAGTGGCGCTTCTGCTCCTCGGTCCCCCACTGGATGATGGTGTTGCCGACCATCTGGATGCCGAAGACGTCGTTGGGGCCGCCCTGGGGCACGCCCGCCTTGGCGAACTCCTCGGCGATGATCACCTGCTCCAACGGCGACAGGTCCTGCCCGCCGTACTCCTTGGGCCACGAGACGGCGAGGTACCCGTTCTCGTAGAGCGTGTTGCGCCATTCCGTGGCGAAACGCTCGGCATCCTCACGATCCAGGGCACCGATGCCCTTCCAGTCGCGCGGGAGGTGCTCGGCGAGGAAGGCCTGGACCTTCTCCCGGTACGCCTCGGCTTCGGGGGAGTAACGAACGTCCATGACGGCGAGGTTACCGCCCGGTAGTCGATGCCGGCCTACCGTGCCGCCATGGGCACCGTCGTGCTGTTCGCCGTCGCCATCGCCGTCGGGCTGTTCTTCGAGTTGCGAGGCGACGGCCGCTGCCGCCAGCACATCGACGTGTGGGCCGCCCGGGAGGGCGGAGGTCGGGCCGCGAGTCAGGCCACGCCGAGCGCCCGCCACCCGACGGCGGCCGCGCCCACCAGCGGGCCCGCCGGGCCCAACCCGCCCGGCACCACCCGGGTGCCCAGCGAGAACTCCAGGCGGGCCGAGGCGTCGACCGACGCCTGCGCAGCCTGGAAGAACGGCGCGCCCCACCCCAACGCCACCGAGCCCGACACGACCGCCAGTTGGAGGTCGAGCAGGTTGGCCACGGAGGCGATGCCGCGACCCAGCAGCAGCCCGGCGTGGGCGATCACGTCAGGACCGGCGTCGGCCGGCGGGCGGCCAGTGATGGCGGCGATGGCCGTCCCCGAGATCTCGGCCTCCAGGCAGCCGCGCGCCCCACACCCGCACACGTGGCCGTCGGGCTCGACGATGAGGTGGCCGACGTGGCCGGCGTTGCCGGTGTCCCCGTCGAGCAGCCGGCCGTCGAGCACGATGCCGCCGCCCACCCCCGTCGACACAACCATGCCCAGGTAGTTGCGCCGCCCGGCCGCGGCACCCTTCCACCCTTCGCCGAGGGCCAGGGCCTTGGCATCGTTGTCGACGAAGACGGGCAGGTCGGTGACGCCGGCCAACCGGGCCCGGAGCGGGAAGTCCCGCCACGCCGGGATGTTGAGGGGCGACACGTGCTCGCCGCCCAGGTCCATGGGGCCGCCGCAGCCCACGCCGCACACGACCGGCCGGTCGTCGCCCACCACCTCCGTCACCAACCGGGTCACGTCCTCGAACAGGGCGTCGCCCGTGCCGTGGGCGGCAGTGGGCGCCTGGGCGGCGCGCACCACCACGCCGTCCCGGTCCACCAGCCCGGCGGCCACCTTGGTACCGCCGATGTCGACTGCCAGCGCCAGCTCCATGGCCGGGGGACGTTACCTGCGCTCCGGCAGTACCCTTTGCCGGTTGCACGGGCGGCCAGGACCGGGCCGAGATCGGGGTTGACGCGTGGCGAGACAACGGGCGGCGGCTCGGCGAGAGACCAGGTTCGCCGACACGTTCGAGGCAATCGTCGAGAACTGCCAGGAAGTCATCCAGGGCAAGGGTGATGCCGTACGTCTGGCCCTCATGTGCCTGGTCGCCGAAGGGCACCTGCTCATCGAAGACGTCCCCGGCGTGGGCAAGACCAGCCTGGCCAAGGCCCTGGCAGGATCGCTCGGCTGCGACTGGAACCGCATCCAGTTCACGCCCGACCTGCTGCCGTCCGACGTGACCGGCGTGACGTTCTACAACCGGGCCAACAGCACGTTCGAGTTCCGGCCCGGTGGCGTGTTCGCCAACGTGGTGCTGGGCGACGAGATCAACCGGGCCTCTCCCAAGACGCAGTCGGCCCTCCTCGAAGCCATGGAAGAACGGCAGGTCACGGTGGACGCGACCACGTACCAACTCCCATCGCCTTTCATGGTGATCGCGACCCAGAACCCCACCGAGCACGAGGGCACCTACCCGCTGCCCGACAGCCAGCTCGACCGGTTCCTCATGCGCATCCGCATGGGGTACCCGGACCGGTTGGCCGAGATCGAGATGCTCGATGCCCATGGGTCGGACGATCCCATGGACCGGCTGCAGCCGGTGTCCACCGCCGACGACGTGGTGGCCATGAGCACCGTGGTCAAGGACGTGCACGTGGCCCCGAGCGTCAAGGCCTACATCGTCGACCTGGCCACGGCCACCCGCGATCACCCCAGCCTGTCGCTGGGCATGTCGCCCCGGGCCGCCCTCGCCCTGCAGCGGGCCAGCCGGGCCCGGGCCGCGGCCGCCGGCCGTGACTTCGTCCTGCCCGACGACGTGAAGGCGTTGGCCGGCCCCGTCCTCGAGCACCGGCTGATCCTCACGCCCGAGGCGGCGCTGGGCGGCGTCAGCCCGGCCGAAGCCCTGAACGACGTGCTGGCCGCCGTGCCCGTCCCCACTGGCCGCGGAGTGAGTCCAGCCCAACCATGATCTCCGGTCGCGGGTGGGCGATGCTGGCCGGGGCGATCGTTCTCGGCGTGGCCGGCCGCCTCCTCGGGATCGAGGAGCTGTACGCCCTCGCCGCCGCCGGCATCGGGCTGGTGCTGGCGTGCCTCGTCTACGTGCGCATGTCCCGCTTCTCGCTCGACGCCGTGCGGGAGCTGCACCCGCCCCGCGTGTACTGCGGGTCCGCCAGCCGGGTCGACCTCAGCGTGCGCAACCGCAGCCCGCGGCGGTCCCCGGTGCTGTCGGCCCGCGACCCGTTCGACGGCGGCCGCCGCTGGGCCCGCTTCCTGCTCGCCCCCCTGGCGCCGGGCGAGGTGGCCAGGGCCGCCTACCGGCTGCCCACCGAGGACCGGGGCGTGTTCGACCTGGGCCCGCTGGCCCTCCAGCTGGCCGACCCCTTCGGGCTGGCGTCCACGTCGTTCCGGGCCGCCCCGCCCACCAAGCTCACGGTGTACCCGCGGGTCGACGTGGTGTCCGCCCTGCCCCTCTCACACGGCAACGACCCCCATGCCGGGGCCGACCACCCCACCGCCCTGTCGTGGACGGGCGAGGACTTCTACGCCCTGCGCGAGTACCAGACGGGCGACGACCTGCGCCGGGTCCACTGGCCCACCACGGCCAAGCTGGACACGCTGATGATCCGCCAGGACGAGATGCCCTGGCAGGGCCGGGCCACCGTCGTGCTCGACGTCCGGCGGGACGTGCACACCCGGGAGTCGCTCGAGGTCGCCGTGTCCGCCGCCGCCAGCATCCTCACGGCGTCGTGGCGGCGCCGGTCGCTCGTGCGCCTGGTCGACAGCGAGGGCTTCGACTCCGGCTTCTCCGAGGGCCACGCCCACCGGGAGGCCGTCCTCGAGCACCTGGCCGAGGTGGCGTTCGGGCGCAGCCGCCTGCTGGCGCCCGTGCTCACCACGTTGCGACGGTCGGGCAACGGCGGGGCGCTCGCCGTCGTCACCACGGCGGCGGTCGAACATGCCGACCTCGAGGGCATCGCCCGCCTCCGGTCCCGCTTCGGTCACGTCACGCTGGTGCTGCTGGAGCGGTCGCTGCTCGACGGTGCCGGGCGGGACGTGCCCCTGCCGCCGGTGTCGGCCGTCGTGCGAGTGAGCCGCGAGGTGCCGTTCGCGGCCGCCTGGTCGGCCGCAGTGGCGCCCGCCAGGGCGGGGCAACGCCGATGACCACCGCCACCCGGCCGCCCGGTCCTCCTTCGACACCGGCGCATCCTCCGGGTCCTCATGGCTCGCCGGGTGCGCCGGGTTCCCCGGGCACGCCGGGCACGCCGGGGACGGCGCCGAAGGCCGGACCGCCCGGCCGCCCGCCCGACCTCTTCGCCCCCTCGGCCCTGGCCCTCACCGCCCTCACCGTCGTCACCGCCGCGGGTATGGGCCGGCTGTTCGT
Source organism: Acidimicrobiales bacterium (assembly GCA_035651095.1). Lineage (GTDB taxonomy): Bacteria > Actinomycetota > Acidimicrobiia > Acidimicrobiales > JAUTXP01 > DASRGI01. The sequence continues at coordinate 25,062 of DASRGI010000252.1, forward strand.
CGACGGTTCCTTCTTCTTGCCCCTCGCCGCCGCGGCCGTGGCCGGGCATGCGTCGGCGTGGTGGGCCCGGCGGCGGGACCTGCCCATCCCCCTGGCGCTGGGCGCCTCGCTGGTGACCGTCCTGCTGGCCATGGCCTGGTTCGTGCTCCCCCACACCACGGCGTACGGCATCCCGTGGCTGGGCACGGCGCACGCGGCAGGCAAGGCGCTGTCGCAGGCATGGGACCAGTTCTCACAGGTCGTGGCGCCCGCGCCGGTGACGAAGGGGTTCCTGCTGGCCGCCATGGCGGGCGTCGGTGTGAACGCGGTCCTGGCCGACTGGGCCGCCTTCCGCCTGCGCACCACCTTCGAGCCGCTGCTGCCATCGTTCACGCTGTACGCCTTCACCGCCGCTCTGGGTGCGCCCGCCCACCGGGCCGTGGCCACGGGCGCCTACGTGGCCGCCGTGCTCCTGTTCCTGCTCGTGCACCAGGCCGCCCTGCGAGCAGACGCCACGTCGTGGTTCGCCAGCCGGTCACGGGGCGGGTTGCTGGCCCTCCTGCAGGGCGGCCTGGCCATCGGCCTGGTGGCGGTGCTCGCCGCCGTCGTCGCCGCGCCCAACCTGCCCGGCGCCGGGAGCCAGGCCGTCATCTCGTGGCGACGCACGGGCGCCGGGCCCGACGGCAACCGGGACCGGGTCACCACCAGCCCACTGGTCGACATCCGGGGCCGGCTCGTGAGCCAATCCGACGTCGAGGTGTTCGTCGTCCAGTCCAACGAGAAGAACTACTGGCAGCTCACCACGCTGGACCACTTCGACGGCCGCATCTGGTCCTCCAATGGGACATACAAGACGGTGAAGCAGAAGCTGCCCGGCGACGTCCCCACCGATGCGCCCGAGGACAAGGTGGTGCAGGAGTTCACCATCGAGGCGCTCGACTCCATCTGGCTGCCTGCCGCCTACCGGCCCGAGCGGGTCGACGGCATCAAGGACGTGAGCTACAACCCCGACCTGGGCAGCCTCATCACCGCCAACGCCACCAGCGACGGGCTCCGCTACAAGGTGCAGTCGGCCGTGCCCAAGTTCTCGCCCGATGCCCTCAACCGGGCGGCGTCGACCACGCCCGACCCCCGCTTCCTGGAGCTGCCGCCCCTCGCCAACCGGGTGGTGCGCACGGCCCAGCAGGTGACGGCCGGCGCCAGCATGCCGTACGCCAAGGCCAAGGCGCTGCAGGACTGGTTCCGGAACAACTTCACGTACGACCTCCGGGTGCCGCCGGGCCACGACGAGAACGCCCTCGAGCGGTTCCTGTTCGTCACCCGTCGGGGCTACTGCGAGCAGTTCGCCGGGGCCTACGCGGCCATGGCCCGGGCCCTCGGCCTGCCCAGCCGGGTGGCTGTCGGGTTCACCCCCGGTGAGCTGGGGAGCGACGGGCTCTACCACGTGCGGGGCCTCAACGCTCACGCCTGGCCCGAGGTGTGGTTGAACGGGTTCGGGTGGGTGGCGTTCGAACCCACGCCCGGCCGCGGCCGCCCGGGCGCCGAGGCCTACACCGGTGCCGCCGAGTCGCAGGCCAACCCGGTGGCCCCCCAGACGGCCACCACCGCCGCCCCCACGACCACCACCACGACGGTCCCCGGCGCCACGCCCACCACCAAGCCCCGGGACCTGAACGTCGACGCCGGCAACGGGACCTCCGCAGTGTCGCACCATGCGAGCCGATTGGTACGGGCGTTGCTCGTCCTGCTCGCCGGGGCGGTGGCCTGGTGCGTGGTGGTGCCCCTCCTCCTGCGCCGGCGCCGAGTGCGGCGCCGGGCCCGCGCCTCCGACGGCGCCGAGCGGGTGCTGGTCGCGTGGGAGGAAGCGGCCGAGGCCCTGGGCCAGGCCGGCGTGCCCCGCCGGGGGGCGGAAACCCTGTTCGAGTACGCGGGCCGGGCGCCGGCCATCGCCGGCCTGCCGAGCCCGGCGTCGGACGCCCTCCGGGAGCTGGCCAACGAGGCCGCCCTGGCCAGCTACGGGCCCGCCGGGCTGGGTGCCGAGGCGGTGAACCGGGCCACGGGCCACGCCCGGACGGTGGAGACGGCCGTGGCCGGGACCGCCAGACGGGTCCGGCGGGTGCTGTGGCACCTCGATCCCCGACCCCTGTTGGCACCCCGGGTGCGCCAGATCACGGGGAAGACGGGCGCACCGGCGCCGGCATCAGTCGTCGGGACCTCGGCCGCCGAGTAACGGCCGCTCCGCCAAGGCCACCTTCCGGCGGCCCGGACGCCTACTCCTGGTCGCGGCGGAAGCGCTCGCGCAGGCGGCGACGGGTGTCGCCCAGCACGTCGGGGAAGCCCTTGGCCCGCACACTCTCGGTGACCTGGTGCCACCCGGCCCGGCCCAGCTTGCGCAAGTTGCGCTCGAACACCAGGGCGGAGAACAGCATGACGGCGAAGCCCACCAGGCCGAGCAACAGCGACGAGGCGAAGGAAGCCACGAGCACCACGAGCCCGACCACGAATCCCAGCGTCGCCCACTTCAGATTGCGGCCGGCGTGCTGGTACACACTGGGGCTGTCCTTGACGCCGCGCGCGAAGGCAGGGTCGCTCTCGTAGAAGCTGCGCTCGATCTCGTGGAGGATGCGCTGTTCTTCTTCGCTCAGCGGCACGGCCAAAACCCCTTGTACGCCCGTCCGGCTCCCGGGCCATCATCGCGCAGCATTGGAGACCCAACAACGCGTTGGGGCCGGTCTGGGCTCCAATGACCGGTCGTCACCGATCCCGCCGCCCCCGTGGGCCCCATTGCTGGTCGCCCCGGCGCTTGATCTCCAGACCCCGATCGCCCATGAGCGCAGCGGGGCCCACGGCCTGGTCGCCGAAGCGCTGGCGCACCTCGTCGATGGCCCGGGAGGCGTCGCCCCACGCCGGTTCGCCCACGTCGTCGAGGGTCAACTGCCGGGCGGCGCCGTCCGCCAGGTTCGACGCACTCACGCCCAGCAGCCGCACGCCAGGCGTGGCATCGACCTGTTCCAGCAGCCCGCACGCCACTCGGGCGATCTCCGGACCCGTGTCGACGGCACCGGGCAACGTCTGGGACCGGGTGATCGTCGAGAAGTCGTGGAAGCGCACTTTGACCGTGATGGTGCGGCCCCCGAGGCCCGCTTTGCGCAGGCGCGATGCCACCGCATCGGCCATGCGCACAGCCTCTTGGCGCAGCTCCTCGGGGTCCACGAGGTCGGTGGCGTACGTCTCCTCGTGACCGATCGACTTCACGCCCCGCACCGGTTCCACCGGTCGCTCGTCCCGCCCCCACGACAGGTTGTGCAGGTGGTGGCCGACGGCCTGCCCCAGGGACCCGACCAGGGCATCGAGGGGGATGGCGGCCAGATCGCCGACCGTGGCCACACCGAACCGGCGCAGGCGCTCCTCGGTGGCCGGGCCGACGCCCCACAGCGCCGTCACCGGGAGCGGGTGCAGGAAGGCGAGCTCCTCGCCGGGCCGGACCACCACCACGCCGGGACCGGCGACCGGGCCCTTGAGCGACGCGGTGGGTTTGGCCGCCTTGGACGCCAACTTGGCGATGAGCTTGGACGGCCCCACCCCCACCGAGCACGACAGCGACAGCTCGTCGTGGATGCGATTGCGGATCTGGCGGGCGATGTCCTCGGCCGGCCCGAACAGCCGGCGGGCGCCGGCCACGTCGAGGAAGGCCTCGTCCAGCGAGATGCCCTCCACCAGCGGGGTGAAGGCCTCGAACACGGCATGAATGCCGCGGCTGTAGTCGGAGTACAGGTCGTAGTGGCCGTGCACGAACACGGCGTGGGGGCACAGGCGCCGGGCTCGGGCCGACGGCATGGCCGAGTGGATGCCGTACGCCCGGGCCTCGTACGTGCAAGACGCCACCACACCGCGATCTCCCGCCCCGCCCACGATCACGGGCTTGCCGGCCAGGCTCGGGTCGACCAGGACCTCCACCGACGCGAAGAAGCTGTCCATGTCGACGTGGAGGATCGTGGGCTCCCCCCGAGCGGCCTCAGAGCCGGATGACGTTGAACGCCTCCCGCGTCGCCCCTTCGATGCGGTACTTGAACGAGCGCTCGTCCGTCCACCGCTCGACCAGCCAGGCGACGAGCGGTTCGTGGGTCGGCAGCCAGGTCGACGCCAGCTGGGCCCGACAGTCGCCCACCGGGAAGAAGCCGGCGTTGATCACGATGCCGTCGGGATCGTCGACGAGCAGCTCGCCCTCGTAGGCGGCCGCCCGGTACACCTCGACCCGCAGGAGCCACCCGGCCTCGTCGGCAGCCGCCTCCACCGACCACATGGGCCCCTCCCAGTCGGTGACGATGATGCCCGTCTCCTCGTGCACCTCACGGGTGAGGCCGTCCCGTACGGTTTCGCCCTCGGCCACGTCGATCACGCCGCCCGGGGGCGACCAGTCCGTACGGCCGTCCCTCCTGCGGTTCTCGACCAGCAACAGGGTGCCCGGCCCCTCGACGATCCCGCTTGCCACCAACCACTCCCGCATTGCGCGATTGTTGCTCGCCGTGCACAAGAACGTGAGACGAGTGGTCGAGGCTGCCCACGCGGCCGGGCTGCCAATCGAGCCCCGGGAGTTCCCCGAGGGCACCCGCACGGCCGCTGACGCGGCCGCCGCCATCGGTGTGGCCCTGGGCCAGATCGTGAAATCCCTGCTCTTCGCCGTGGACGGGCAGGTGGTCCTCGCGCTGGTGAGCGGATCGAACCAGCTGGACGAGAAGCGCCTGGCCCTGGCCGCCGGGGGCGACACGGCCTCCCGGGTCGACGCCCAGGTCGTGCGGGACGCAACCAGCTTTCCCATCGGGGGTGTGCCGCCCATCGGCCTGGCCACACCGCTCCTGGTGTTCGTCGACCGGGACCTGCTCGCGTACGACGAGCTGTGGGCCGCGGCGGGCACGCCCCACGTCAACTTCGCCATCAGCCCCGACGACCTGGTGCGAGTCACCGGCGGCACCGTCTGCGACCTGGCCAAGCCCGAGGGATCGGCCGGATGAGCCCGCGGGACCGCTCGCTCTCCGCCCTGCCGTCCGTCCGGGCGCGCATCCTCGCCTTCGTCGCCATCCTCGCCGCCGGCATCGCCGGCGGTCTCATCGGCTACTCGTTCGTGAAGCTCCAGTGCCACGGATCATGCGCCACGCCATCGGGCATCGGCGGCCTGGTCGGCGCCGTCTTCGGCGCCGGTGGCGTCGCCATCGTGTCGGTGCTCACGTTGCGAGCCATGGGCGAGTGGCGGCGCATCAAAGAAGAGGAGCTCCGGGCCGCCGGGAACGGTTCCGACGGCGCCCGCCCCGCGTAGGCGCGCGCCAGTCTCAGCCCGCGGCCTCAGCCCGCGAGCCGCAACAAGCGGAACGCCTCGGCGTATCGCACGCCCGCGGCCCGGCCTGCCTCCTCGGCGCGCTGGCGCACGACCTGGCGCATCCACTCCCCGGCCTCACCCAGCTGGCTCTCGTGGCGCAGCAGGGCCTCGGCCTTGGCATCGATGGTGCCGGTTATGTCGACCCAGACGTCGGCTTCCAAGGTGCCGCTCAAATAGGCGGCGCTGACCTGGTGGGCCGGGCCTGCGTCCGGGAAGTAGTGCGGGTTCGCCGCGGCCGGGGCCACCGCGTCGAGTGCGGCCCACCCCACCTCCCGGTGGTCACGGTGGTTGAAGTACCGCTGGCCGAAGAAGGCCGCCGTCGGGTCGGGGCACAGCACGACCTCGGGCTGGAGCGAACGCACGAGCCGCACGAGCTCGGCACGGAGGGCGCGGTCGTTCTCGACCTCGCCGTCCGGCCGGCCCAGCAGATGGTGCCCGGCCAGGCCCAAGGCGGCGGCCGCGGCGGCGGCCTCGCCCGCCCGGCGTTCGGCCAGCTTGGCGGGATCGGTGGCCGGGTCGGCCGAGCCCTTGTCCCCCGCGGCGCACACGACCACGTGCACCTCGGCACCGGCGGCCGCCCACCGGGCCAGCGTGCCGCCGCAGGACACTTCGGGGTCGTCGGGGTGGGCGTAGACGGCCAGGGCACTCGCCGGCACGGCGTCGACGAGCTCGGGCATGGCCGGAGCGTAGCCAGTGGCTTGTCGGTCACCAGGACGCGCCGGGTACGGTCGTCATCGTGGCCGCGAGCGACGACGCCGAGCTCCAGCCGTTGCGCGTGTTCTGCGTCACCGTGGCCCGCCTGGCGGCCGCCAACCTCGTGGGCGCGGTGCTGGTGTTCGTGTTCCTCGACCGCATCTTCCCGGCGCCGTTGCCGTTTCACCAGGCGGGCCGGGATCAGGCCATCAGCCTCATCGGCTTCCTCGCCTACCTGGGCTTTTCGTTCGCGGTGGGCGCCGTGACGACCAAGCGCGTGGTGAAACAGTCGTACCGCTGGCTGGTCGACGGCACGCGGCCGACGCCGGCCGAGCAGGCCGCCGTGCTTCGGGAGCCCTGGCGATCGGCCCGCTTCGCATTCGGCTTCTGGCTGGGGGCGGCGGTCGTCTTCGCCACGCTCAACATCGTGTTCGGCGCGCCCGCGCTGGTGGTGCTGCGCGTGGTGTTCGGCATCCTGCTGGCCGGGCTGACCACCTGCACGCTGGCCTTCCTGCTCGTCGAGCGTTCGATGCGGCCCGTGTTCGCCGCCGCCCTGGCCGGCACCGCGCCCCGGCGCCAACGAGTGCTGGGGCTCCGGCCCCGCTTGATGCTGTCGTGGGCCCTCGGTTCCGGCGTGCCGTTCCTGGCCGTCGTTCTGGCCGTGGTGGGACACAGCGTGGGAGACGGTCACACCGTGGGCGGCGATCTGCGCCTGCCAGTGGCGTTCCTCGCCGTGGTCGGGCTCCTGGGCGGCTGGCTCTGCATGTTCGTGGCCGCTCGGTCCGTGGCCGACCCGTTGGAGGACATGCGCGCCGCCGTGGGCGCGGTGGAGCGGGGGCGCCTGGACGTGGACGTCACCGTGGACGACGGCGGCGAGGTCGGCCTCCTCCAGGCCGGGTTCAACCGCATGGTGGCGGGGCTGCGCGAGCGGCAGCAGCTGCGTGACCTCTTCGGGCGGCACGTGGGCGACGAGGTGGCGCGCCAGGCGCTCGAGCGCCAAGCCGGGCTGGGCGGCGAGGTGCGGCAGGCGTCGGCCCTGTTCGTCGACCTGATCGGCTCCACCAACCTGGCGGCTACTCGCCCCGCGGACGAGGTGGTCGCCACCCTCAACGCCCTGTTCGACGCGGTGGTGCGAACCGTGGCCGCGGAGGGCGGCTGGGTCAACAAGTTCGAAGGTGACGGCGCCCTGTGCGTGTTCGGCGCTCCCGCCGACCAGCCCGACCACGCCGCCCGCGCCCTGCAAGCGGCCCGGGCCATGCGCGACGAGCTGCACCGGTTGTCGGCTGCGCACCCGGCCCTGGACGCCGGCATCGGTGTGTCGTCGGGGACGGTGGTGGCGGGCAACGTGGGCGCCGAGGAGCGCTACGAATACACGGTGGTGGGCGACCCCGTGAACGAAGCGGCCCGGCTCACCGAACTGGCCAAGGACCGCCCGGAGCGGGTGCTGGCCAGCCAGGCGGTGGTGCAGGCAGCCGGCGCCGTGGCACGCCAGTGGCACGAGGTCGGTGCGTTCACGCTCCGCGGCCGGAGCGCACCCACGTGCGCGTACGCGCCCGATGACGCGGCGGATTAGGGAACCGATGCGATGCCACGACACGCCCGGTCCACCCCGTCGTCGTCGACATCGTGATGGGTGACCAGGCGAATGACGCCAGGGGCGATGGTGCCCGCCAGCACGCCGTGGTCGGCGAGATGGGCGAGGACCGCCTCGGGCTCGGGGTGGGACCAGGTCACGATGTTCGTCCGCACCCCGGATGGATCGAGCCCGGCCTCGGGCCAGCGTTCGGCAACAGTGGCGGCCAGGCGAGCGGCGCGAGCATGGTCGTCAGCCAACCGCTCCACCATGGTGTGGAGGGCGACGAGCCCGGCGGCCGCCAGGATGCCCGCCTGGCGCATGCCGCCACCCAGGCGTTGGCGTTCCGACCGGGCCGCGCCGATCACATCGGCCGGGCCGGCCAACATCGACCCCACCGGCGCGCACAGGCCCTTGGACAGGCAGCACATGACGGTGGTGACCTCGGCGCAGTAGTCCCGCGCCGGCGTACCGGTGGCGACCTCGGCCGAGAACAGCCGGGCGCCGTCCATGTGCACGGGTAGGTCGCCGGCGGCCGCCCGCACGGCCTTGAGCGATTCCAGCGGCCAGGGTGCCCCGTTGGCCGGCATGTGGGTGTTCTCGACACACACGAGGCTGGGCCGCGGGTAGTGGTGCTGGGTGGCGGCCATGGCCCAGGCGATGTCGTCCGGCGAGATGGTGCCGTCGCCATCGTCGACGGCGTGGAACTGGATGCCGGCGTTGCGCCCACCCGCGCCGTTCTCGTAGACGACGATGTGCTGGCGCCGCCCGCTGATGACCGCGGTGCCGGCGGGCGCGAGGAGCCGCAGGGCGAGCTGGTTGCCCATGGTGCCCGACGGGACGTAGAGCGCCGCCTCCATTCCCACCCGTTCGGCGAAGGCGTCCTGCAGGGCATTGACCGTCGGGTCCTCGCCGTACACGTCGTCGCCCACCTCGGCGTCGGCCATGGCGCGGCGCATGGCGGCCGTGGGACGGGTCACCGTGTCGGATCGGAGGTCGACCAGCGAGGTCATGGGGTCAGGCTAGACCTGGGGTGTGACATCGATTCCCGAGCCCGAGGAACTGGCCACCCTCGCCGTCGAGGTGGCGGAGGCGGCCGGCCGCATCCTGCTCGAGGGCCTGGCTCGGGTGCGGACCTTGGTGGAGACCAAGACCACACGGACCGACATGGTCACCGAGATGGACCGCGCCAGCGAGGCGTTCATCGCTGCCGCCTTGCGCGAGCGGCGCCCTGATGACGGACTCTTGGGCGAAGAAGGTGCGGCAGTCGAGTCCCGGAGCGGCGTGCGGTGGGTGGTCGACCCGCTGGACGGCACCACCAACTACTTGTACGGCTTCCCTGCGTTCGCCGTGTCCATCGCCGCCGAGGTGGACGGGCGCGGCGTCGCCGGTGCCGTACACGACCCCGTCCATGGTGAGACATTCGCGGCGTCGCTCGGTGACGGCGCCCGGCTGAACGGCGTGCCTCTGTCAGTCGTTGGTGCCGGGGCCGGCGACCTCGCCACCGCCCTGGTGGGCACCGGCTTCAGCTACGACGCTGCGTCTCGCGCCCGGCAGAGCGCCGTCCTCCGGCAGGTGCTCCCGGCCGTGCGTGACATCCGACGCGCCGGTGCCGCCGCCCTCGATCTGTGCTGGGTGGCAGCGGGACGGCTGGACGCCTTCTACGAACGAGGCCTGCAGCCTTGGGACCTGGCGGCCGGGGCGGTGGTGGCGTCCGAGGCCGGGGCCCTCGTGGAACGGCGTCCGGACGGCACGGTCTTGGCCGCCGTCCCCCAGCTGTTCGAGCCGCTGTGCAGACTGCTCGACATCGCCGAGCAGTCTGCGGCCGAGGACCGTGCCGGACCTGACCCGGGCACCCGTGCTGCCCCAACGAGCTAGATACCGAGACCGAGGCGGATGACCCGGTCCTTGATGGCGGTCGGCGTCATGGACTCGGCCAGGTTCAGCACCTGCGCATCAAGCCCGACCAGGTAGCGCGCCCGCGGCGCGCGCGACTCGATGGCCGACACGATCGTCTTCGCCACGTGCTTCGGGTTGCCCATGATGGGTTCGAGCAACCGCTGGCCCCGGAGCGAGCGGCGATAGGCAGGCGCGTAGCGGGATCCCTCGGCCTCGTGCCGGGCGATGTCGCGCTCGAACTCGTCCCAGATGCCGGTCTTGAATCCACCCGGTTCGACCACCACGACCTTGACACCCGAGCCGGCCAGTTCGATCCGCATGGCGTCCGAGAGGGCTTCCAGGGCGTGCTTGGCTGCTTGGTACCAGCCGGCGAACGGCACGGTGGTCCGGCCGGCGATCGAGGATACGTTGACGATCCGCCCACCGCCCCGCTCCCGCATGGACGGGAGGGCCAGACGGGCCAGTCGCATGGGTCCGAACACCATCGTCTCGAACAGATGATGGGCCTCGGCGTCGTCGACGTCCTCGATGGCGCCGACCTGGCCGTACCCGGCGTTGTTCACCAGCCCGTACAGCCGCATGCCCGAAATGGCGCGGTGGCACTGCTCGGCGTCGGCCACATCGAGCAGGATCGTGTCCACCCGCACGCCGGCCTCGGCTGCCGCCTTGGCGACGACGTCGGCTTTGGCCTCCGAGCGCACCGACCCCACGGAGTGGTAGCCGCGGCGAGCGAGTTCGAGCACCGTGGCCAACCCGATGCCACTGTTGGCTCCGGTGGTGAGGACGGTCCGGTCGGCCTTGGCCTCCACCCGAGCGGTGGCCTTGGCCTTGGTGGTGGCGCTGCCCTGGTCCGTCATGGCGTCCCCTCGCGTTCGTCGGCCGGCCCAGCATGATCGACCGACCCGGCCCGGGGCCACTCGCCGGCACGAGCCCGGGGCCGGGTCAGGCGAGCCCGAGAGCGGCCGCCACCGCTGAGCGCCGCACCTTGCCGGTGACCGTGCGAGGCAGGTCCTCCACGACGTACACGTTCTTCGGACACTTGTAGGCGGCCAGTCGTTCCCGGGCGTGCGCCAGGACGGCACTCGGGTCAGCAGCGCCCACGACTGCCGCGCAGACGCGCTGGCCCCATCGTTCGTCGGGCGCGCCGAAGACCGCGACCTCCTCCACGCCAGGAAGGCCACTCAGGACGCCTTCGACCTCGGCCGGGTAGACGTTGACGCCGCCGCTGATGATCAGGTCGTCACGCCGACCGTCGAGGAAGAGGTAGCCGTCCTCGGTCAAGCGACCGATGTCGCCGACGGTGAACGCATCGCCCCGCCACGCCGCCGCGGTCTTGGCATGGTCTCGCCAGTACTCGAAGCGCGCGTATGGAGGCACGTGGCACCAGATCTGGTCGTCAGCGTCGACCTCGAGGCGGCGGCCGGGCCGGGCGCGGCCGACCGTCCCGGGGTGGGCGAGCCACTCGTCGGGCGAGCACACGGTGAACTGGCCTTCGGTCGAGCCGTAGAACTCCCACACGGCTCCGGGCGGGAAGGCGGCCAGGGCGGCGCGCTTGAGGGGCTCGGGGCAGGGCGCCCCCGCGTGGGCCAGCAACCGGAACGACGACAGATCGGGGAGCCGGGGCAAGGCGAACAGCCGCTGCAGGTGGGCGGGCACCATGAACGCGGTCCGCACCTGCTCCTGCTCGATGGCGTGTGCGGCCGTCGTTGCGTCGAACCGTTCCAACAAGATGACCTCGCCGCCCGTCAGCAGCGTGCTGGCGCTGAAGCGCACGGCGGCGGAGTGATACAGCGGTGAGCAGATCAACAAGGCGTCTGAGGCATCGAACCGCCAGACGGCGGCTTCGTCCTCGAAGAGGCGCTGCGCGTCGTTCGGATCGAGGACGCCCGACCACACGCCCTTCGGACGTCCGGACGTTCCCGAGGTGTAGTGCATGGGGCGCGCGAGCGGTACGGGGGCGAGCGGGCTGGACGGACCGGACAGCAAGCCGGCCAACGCCGCCTCGTCGTCCACCACCAGTTGCGGTTGGGCGTCGTCGAGCAGGACGCGGCGCTCGTGGGCCAGGAGGCCGGCGTGCAGGAGCACGGGGATCACGCCGATCCGGAGCGATCCCAGGATCGCTGCGAGCAGGCCGGGTGAGTTGGGCAGGACCAGGGCGAGCCGGTCGCCTCGATGCAGGCCGGCTCGTCGCAATGCCCCCGCCACCCGCGCCTGGTCGCGCTCGCTCTCCTCGGCACGGATCCGCCACACCCGCGACGCCGTCATCGGGCTCGGCGGGTGTCGGTCGGTCATGCGGGGACGCAACAGTGCCGGCCGCTACCCGAAGAACGGGACGGCGACGTGCTCGAACAGCTCGGGGTCGACCAACTTGAGCTCCGCCACCGCTTCCTCGAGCGGGACTCGAACGATCTCGCCCGCTCGCAGCGCCACCATCTTCCCGAAGTCCTGGTCGTGCGCCGTCTCGATCGCCGCGATCCCAAAGCGGGTCGCCAACACCCGGTCGAACGCGGTCGGCGTCCCGCCCCGTTGCACGTGGCCCAGGATGGTGACCCTCGTCTCGAAGCCCGTCAGCTTCTCCAACTGCTCGGCAACCTGATTGCCGATCCCGCCAAGGCGAGCGTGGCCAAAGGCGTCCACCTCGCCGGATGCCACCGCCATCGTCCCCTCCTTGGGACGGGCGCCCTCCGCCACCACGACGATCGTCGCGTAACGGCCCTTCTCGTGGCGTCGCTTGATGTTCTCCGCCACCTCGTTGATGTCGAACTCCTCCTCGGGGATCAGGATCTGTGCCGCCCCCCCGCCGATCCCCGCGTAGAGCGCGATCCACCCCGCGTGCCGGCCCATCACCTCGCACACCATCACCCGGTCGTGCGACTCGGCCGTCGTGTGCAGGCGGTCGATGGCGTCGACGCAGACCTGGACCGCCGTGTTGAACCCGAACGTCAGCTCGGTCGCCGACAGGTCGTTGTCGATCGTCTTGGGAACGCCGACCACCTTGACGCCCTCCTGGAACAACTTGTTGGCCACGCCCAGCGTGTCCTCGCCCCCGATTGCGATGAGGGCGTCCACCCCATTCGCCTCCAGCGTCTGATGGACCCGCTGGGGCCCGTCCGGGAGCTTGTACGGGTTGGTCCGCGAGGAGCCCAGGATCGTGCCTCCCCGGGGCAGGATCCCCCGGCAGCGCTCCACGTTCAGCTCCAGCGTGATGTTCTCGACGACCCCCTTCCACCCATCGGCGAAGCCGACGAACGTGTCGCCAAAGTGCCGTTCGCCCTTCCGAACCACGGCCCGGATCACTGCATTGAGGCCAGGGCAATCCCCGCCGCCGGTCAGCACGCCGACCTTCATTGGCCACTCCTCTTCGGTCGAAACCGCTCAAGCGGTACACCAGGGTGCCGAGGAACACTAGCGATGCGACGAGTGCTCGCCGCCCTGGCAGCCGCGGCCGTGCTCCTCCCTGGAGCCAGCATCGCTCGCGCCTTGCCGGCGGGAGCCGCCTCGTCGAGCGGGTACGCCCCGTCACCGACAGCTCCGGCGGGTGGGGACGCGTCCGATGCCCGTGCTCGCCGTTCGGACCTGCTCGCTCGCATCGCCGCGCTCACGGACCAGATGGATGGCACCCAGGCCGACGTGGTGGCCGCCGAACTGCGGCAGAACGAGGTGGACGGCCAGGTGGCCAAGGCCAAGGCGCGCATACGGGCCCGAGCCGTCGCCGCCTACATCCGAGGGCTGAACACCCCTGGTGACATGTCGACACCCGCGGCGTACCTCGAGGTCGCCGCTCGGAAGGAACGAGAGCTGCTGTCCCAGTTCCACGACGCCGCCGCCAAGCTGGCCACCCGTCGCACTGACGCCGAACAGGCCCGCGCTGCGCTCCGGAGTACCGCGGCCGAACTGGACCGGGCCCGGGCCCAGCTGGACGCGCAGGTCGCGGCCGAGGACGCTCAGCTCCTGGCCGCTACGGCGGCGGCCGAGCGCCAGGCCGCCGACGACGCCCGCCGGCGGGCGTTGGCAACCAGCGCGGCAGCCACGGCAGATGCCCTGGGCCGGGCACGGGCGGGGGGCGAGAACATGGACGGCCTCCTCCCCCGGCACCGGCAGGCGACCCAGGCCCAACACGCGCTCATGGCGCGCTATCCCTTCGGTGTGCTCCCCGCCGGACCGCTGCCGGCCAGCCTGCGCCCCAGTGGTGAGACGTCTTCGGGCATGGCGTCGTGGTATGGCGGCGAGTTCAACGGCCGGCCGACGGCCAGCGGCGCGATCTTCGACGAGGACGGTTGGACGGCGGCGTCGCGCACGCTCCCGCTCGGCACCATGATCGTCGTGAGCCGCAACGGCGTGTCCGTCCTGCTGCTGGTGAACGACCGTGGCCCCTACGTCGACGGCCGGGTTCTCGACCTCAGCGCCGCGGCAGCAAGGGCGCTGGGCGTGGGCGTGTCGAACGTGGACGTCCAGGTCGTCACGCCTGCCTGATCGACCCGACCGCGCACCCGGTGTTCCCCACGAACGCCCCCCGAATCCAGCGGCCGCAGATGCCGCCGATCGCAGCGGGTGGATTGCCCGTGCCGGCAGGCATCGGCTGAGGGCCACGCCACGAACGCGCGCAGACGACGCCACAGCACCTCCCCTCTGACGCAAACCACCGGACAAGGTCAGCGCCTGCGTACAGACGTTGACGAGAGGGCGGACGATCCCGCGACGTGCGACCGCTCGGTCCAGGCGGGGTTAGGGCCGCTGCTTGGGCTCGGTCGACTTGGTCAACAGGCCGACCTCCCGGGCGAAGTCCCCGACGTCGGCGAATCCCTTGTACACACTGGCGAACCGGACGTAGGCCACGTCGTCGAGTGCCCGCAGTCGCTCCAGCACGGCGAGCCCGAGGCGCTGCGTACTCAACTCAGGACCCTCGAGCCGCACCGTCTCTTCCACCTCAGCAGCGAGCGCCTCGAGCTGTTCCGTGACCACTGGCCGGTTCTTGGTGGCCGCTCGCAACCCGGCCACGATCTTGCGGCGGTCGAATGGCTCACGCTCACCCGACCGCTTCACCACGATGAGCGGCGTCTCCTCGACCCGTTCGAAGGTCGTATACCGGCGCCCGCACGCGAGGCACTCACGACGGCGCCGTATCGCGGCGCCGTCCTCCGCTGTCCGCGAATCGATCACCTTGTCTTCGAGGCCCGAGCAGGACGGGCAACGCACGCATGTGACGCTAGCCGCCGGTCGCCATGCCATCGGGCAGGACAAGGCGCGCTCCTGGACGAAGCGGAGCTCCGTGGAGCTCGTGCGACAGGCGATCGACCAGTGGCCGGACGTCGCCCTCGGGCTGCAGGCTGCGTGCGATGCGCCAAAGGGTGTCGCCCGGCTGCACCACGTACACGGCACGGGCGATCGGTACGGGCTGCCCAGCGGCCGGGGCCGGCGCGCCCGCATGGGCGACGCGACTGAGCCGACCGAGGACCACGCCGATGGACAGCAGCCCGATGATG
>DASRGI010000253.1:0-9750 GCA_035651095.1 Acidimicrobiales bacterium
CACCGGCAAGATCGGGGACGGGAAGGTGTGGGTCGTCCCCGTCGACGCCGTCTTCCGGGTGCGCACCGGAGAGGCGGGCCCAGACGCGTTGTAGTCGAGTCGCTCACCGCCCTTGACCATGGTGTGCTTGGGCGCGGGCCCTGGCCAGCCCGCGCCCTGCACGTCCCATCAGACGTCCATTCCGTATTTCGTGTGCAGTAGTCAACACATAGTCGGGATTACTGCACACGAAACGGCGGGGACGTCAGGCTTCTCCCAGGTACAACCGGTGCACGGCGGCCGCTTCCTCGTGCCGCCAGCCCGCACGGGCTGCCTCCTCATACAGCCGGGCGGCCACGTCGAGCAACGGGGTCGACGCGCCGGCGTCGGCCGCGAAGGCCCGGATGATGCGCATGTCCTTGACGAACAGCTCGACGGTGGCGCCGAAGCCGTAGTCGTGGGTGGCCATAGAGGGACCACGCACCTCCAACATGCGGGACTGGCCCGCGCCATCGCGGATGGTGGCCAAGGCGTGGGCGGGGTCGACGCCCGCCCGCTCGGCCAAGGCCAGCACTTCGGCGGCCGCGGCCGTGTGCACGGTCACCAACAGGTTGGCCAGGTACTTCATCTTCGAACCCGCGCCGAAGGGGCCCACCCGGTGCACGGCCCGGCTGAAGGCGGCCAGGACGGGGGCGCACGCGTCGAGGGCGTCGTCGGGCCCCGACGCGTACACCACCAGGTCGCCGGCGAGAGCCTGGGCGCCGGTGCCGCTCACCGGGCAGTCGAGCAGGGTGACGCCCACCGCGGCCAGGCGGGCCCGGCCTGCTTCCTTGGCCGGCAATGAGAGCGTGCTCGTGTCGACCACCAGGAGCGCGCCCTTCAGCTCCCCGACGACAGCGGCGAAGGCGTCGTCGGACGGCAGCGACAGCAACACCACCTCGACGCCCGCGCCCACCACCTCGGCCACGCTCGCCACCGGCGTCGTTCCCTCGATCACCCGGGAAGGGTCGGCGTCGTGGGCGACCACGCCAAAGCCCGCATCCACCAGGTGGCGAGCGAATGCGCCGCCCATGGTCCCGACCCCGATCAGACCAACACTGCTGAGCCCCACGTCAGAATGCATCGTGCGTATCCAAGCAGGCGGCATCGACGTGCACTGCGAGATCGACGGTCCCGACAGTGGCCGTCCCCTCCTCTGCCTCCACTCCCTCGCCACCGACATGACCGTGTGGGATGCCCAGGTGCCGGCCTTCACCGCCACCGGGTTCCGCGTCGTGCGGGTCGACCTCCGCGGCCACGGCGGCACCACCGCAACGCCGCCGCCGTACACGCTCGATCTCCTGGTGGCCGACGCCGTCGCCGTCCTCGACGCCCTCGACATCGGTCGCTGCTCGGTCCTGGGCCTGTCCCTCGGCGGCATGATCGCCATGGGCCTGGCCCTGGATCATCCCGAACGAGTCGACAAGCTGGTCGTGGCCGACGCCCGGGCCGACGCGCCGCCGCCTTACGTCGCCCTGTGGGACGGCATCATCGAGCGGGCCCACGCCGAGGGCATGGCCGCCGTGGTCGACGCCTCGATCCAGCGGTGGTTCACGCCCGCCTTCGTGGAGCAGCGCCCGCCGGCCCTCGAGCGCCTGCGGGCGGCGGCCACCCGAACCACCATCGAGGGCCTCGAAGGTTGTGGTCGAGCCCTGCAACAGCTTGCGTACCTTCCCCGGCTGCACGCCATCACCGCGCCCACGCTGTTCGTCACCGGTGAGCACGACGGTCCCGCCCCGCCCGAGGTCATGCAGGAGATGGCCGCGGCCGTCCCCACCGCGGGCGAGCTGGTGGTCATCCCCCACGCAGGTCACTTGAGCGCGGTCGAGCAGCCCGAAGCGTTCACGGCCGCAGTAACGGCGTTCCTGTAGACGGGAAGTCATGCGATTCGGCCTCTTCCAGACCGCGCAGTGGCCGGAGGGCACTGACCAGCACGAGCAGTACCACAACGCCATCGAGCAGTCCGTGCTGGCCGACGAGCTCGGGTACGACGCCGTGTGGATGACCGAGCACCACTTCACCCGCCACTCCATAACCTCGGACAGCCTCGCCCTGCTCTCTCATCTGGCCGCTCGCACGGAGCGCATCCGCCTGGGTACGGCGGTGTCCGTTCTCCCCTTCCACGACCCGGTGCGGCTGGCCGAGTCCACCGCGCTGGTCGACCACCTGTCCGAAGGGCGCCTGGACGTGGGCATCGGGCGGGGCTACCAGTGGTCCGAGTACCACGGCTTCGGCCTGCGCCTGGACGAGGGCAGCGACCGCTTCGAGGAAGTGCTCGACGTGCTGCTGCGGTCATGGCAGGCGAACGAACCCTTCGCCCACGACGGCAAGTACTTCCGCTACGACGCCGCCTTCCCCCAGCCCCGGCCCCTGCAGCAACCGCACCCGCCCCTCTGGTACGCGACGGGCAGCGACGCCGGCCTGCGCCGCTGCGCGGAGAACGGCTGGGGCGTCATGCTCCCGCAGGCCACACCGCCCAGCACGGTGGCCGACACCATCCAGCGCTTCGGTACCCAGTTGCAGGCCGTGGGCATCCCGTCGACAGCAGGACGCACGGTGCTGGCCCGCGGTATGTACTGCGCTCCCACCGACGACGAGGCCGTCGACACCTACGTGCCCGCCTACCGCGACACGTTGCAGTTGGCCGCCCAGGTGTCGGCGCCGCCCACGCCGGTGGACGGCGGCGCGCCCCGCAACCCGTTCCAGGTCGACGACCCCTCGGCGCTGCGCGACGGCATCGTGTGCGGCAACCCCGACAGCTGCGCGGCGGCCCTGCAGACGTTGGCCGACGCGGGCGCCGACTACGTCATCTTCTTCGTCAACCTCGGTGGCATGCAGCACGACGCGGTCATGCAGTCACTCCGGCTGTTCGCGGACGAAGTGATGCCCCGGTTCGCATCGTGATCGACGTCGCCGTCGTCGGACTGGGCTGGTGGGGCACGCACATCGTCTCCACCCTGGAGCGGGCAGGCGCGGCGGGCGCCACGAACCTGCGGGTGGTGGCTACCGTCGACCCCAACCCGGCGACCCGGGCCACGGCCACCAGCCTGGACGCCGTGCTCGACGACGCCGCCGTCCAGGCCGTCATCCTGTGCACGCCTCACTCCACCCACGAGGACCAGATCGTCCTGGCGGCCAAGGCGGGCAAGCATGTCTTCTGCGAGAAGCCACTGGCCCTCACCGCTGCCGCCGCCCAACGGGCTGTGGACGTGTGCAACATCGCCGGCGTCGTTCTCGGCATCGGGCACGAGCGCCGCTTCGAGCCGGTCATGGACAAGATCAGGCGCATGGCGTCGGTCGGCGAGCTGGGCACGCTGCTGCACGCCGAGGCCGCCTTCAGCCATGATCGCTTCGCGGCGCTGGCGGCCGACAACTGGCGGGGCTCGGCGGCCGAGGCCCCCGCCGCGGGCATGACGGGCATGGGCATCCATCTCACCGACGCCTTCATCTCCATGTTCGGTGCCGTGGCCGAGGTCCACGCCTTCGTGGCCCGGCGCGTCCTCGCCCTCCCCACCGGCGACGTGGTGTCCGCCCACCTCCGCTTCCGCAGTGGCGTCACCGCCGCCCTGTCCGCCATCTCGGCCACGCCCTACTACGGCCGCTTCGCCGTGTTCGGCTCCGAGGCATGGGTGGAGACGCGCGACGAGGCCCACCCCGAGGCGGGCGCGCCCGGCCACCTCACCATCTGCCGGCGCAACGAGCACCCGACGACCGTCGACTACCCCGCCACCGACCCCGTGCTCGCCAATCTGGAAGCCTTCGCGGCAGCCGTCGAAGGCCGCTCGACCTATCCGTTCACCGACGACGAGCTGGTGCACAACGTGGCCGTGCTCGAGGCCATCGTGCAGTCGGCCGCGTCGGGCCAACCCGTTCCCGTCACCCATGGAGGATCCGCAACGTGAGCCGCTTGCCGTACCTGACCGAGGACCAACTCGACGACGACGCCCGTCGCGTCTGGGACGACATCACCAGTGGCAAGCGGGGAAGCAAGGCCGACCTCACCGGGCCCGAGGGCGGGCTGATCGGTCCGTTCAACGCCATGGTGCACGCCCGCCGGGTGGGCGAGTACGTGGCCAAGCTGGGCGAGACGCTGCGGTTCGACGGGGCGCTCGACGCGCAGCTGCGGGAGCTGGCCACCGTCACCGTCGGCGCTCACTGGAACGCCGACTTCGAGATCTGGGCCCACAGCCGGCTGGCCAAGGCCGCCGGTGTGGCCGACGGCATCGTCGACGCCGTCGCCCAGGGCGAGACCCCGGAGTTCGCCGACGCCACCCAGGCCACCGTGCACCGCACCGCTCGCGAGCTGGTGACCACCGGTCATCTGAGCGACGAGACCTACAGCGCCGCCGTGGAGGCGCTCGGCCACCAGGGTGTGGCCGAGCTGGTGGCCCTGGTGGGCTACTACTCGTTGATCTCGTTCACGTTGAACGCGTTCCGCGTCCCCGTCCCGTCCGCCTCCGCGTAGAGGCGAGCGGGGCGGCCGGTGCCGCCGTAGCGCAGGGCCACCGCGGCCCACCCCGACTGCACCAGGTGCTCCAGATAGCGCCGGGCCACCACGCGCGAGATGTTGATGCGCGACCCGACCTCCTCGGCCGTCACCGGTTCATCGGCATTCCGGAGCACCTCTTGGACGCGCACGAGCGTGTCGGCCGAGATGCCCTTGGGGGTGGCCCGCATCGTCGTTGCGGCGATACCCCGAGACCGATCGATGTCGGCCTGCGACAACTGGTCGCGCGCCATCACGGCCCGCCGGTTCAGGAAGGCGCGCATGGCCTGGTCGAAGCGCTCCTCCCGGAACGGCTTGACCAGGTAATCGACCACTCCCAATTGGGTGACGGCCTCGACCGTTCCCGACTCGCGACTGGCCGTCACCACGATGACGTCAACCGGCTTGTGGGACCGCCGCAGCCGGCGCAACAGCTCGACGCCGGACGCGCCCTGCAGGGACAGGTCGAGGATCACCAGGTCCACCTCGGACGCGACCAGCCGCTCGGCCGCCATCTCGGCCGACGGCACCATGGCCACCACGTCGAACCCGGGCATGGCGTCGATCCACCGCCGATGGATCGACGCCACCATGGGATCGTCTTCGACGATGACGACGCGCCAGGTCTTGCCCGTCACCCCGCGACAGGTCCGGGAAGGTCGATCGTCACCACCGTCCAGTTGCGCCGGTCCATGCCGACCTCGACCTTACCGTCCACCCGCTGCACGATGCCCTCCACCAGGGCCAGGCCCACGCCCAGGTTGCCGGGCTTGGAGGTGTAACCCTCTTCGAAGCACCGGGCCGCGTCGGGCCCGAAGCCGGGACCGCGGTCGCTCACCAGAACCCGCGTCCTCGTCGCCGTCTGGGCCACCTTCAGCCGCACCCGGCGGCGGCGTTCGGGCAACCCCTCGACCGCTTCGATGGCGTTGCGGATGAGGTTGCCCACCAGCGTGACCAGCGTGGTGGCGTCCATGCCCGCGGGCGCACCGAGGAGGCGGCTGGTGGGGTCGATCGACAGCTCCACACCGGAGGCGTCGGCCACGCTGAGCTGGGCCACCAGGAAGCCGGCCAGCACGGGCTCGCTGATGTAGTTGGTGATGGCCGCGGTGCGCTCGTCGAAGGCGGCCTGGAGTTGCGTGGTGAACTTCTTGGCCTCCTCGACGTCGCCCAGCGCCAGCAGGCCGCCGATGGCGTGGAGGCGGTTGGAGAACTCGTGTGTCTGGGCCCGCAGCGACACGACCATGGTGCGCAGGGCGTCGACCTGGCGAGCCTCCGTCTCCCGCAATGTGGCGTTGTGGATGGCGATGGCCGCGTGCCCGGCCACGGCCACGAGCAGGCGCAGGCGGCGGTGGCTGATAGCGGCCGGGGACCAGTGGTAGAGGTTGAGCACGCCCAGGGCCTTGTCGGCCAGCACCAGCGGCACCGACACCATGGCCCGGTACCCCTCGGCGTCGGCCAGCTCTCGCCATGGATCGATCAAGGGCTCGGTGCGGACGTCCCGCACCACCACCGGGCGGCGGGTGGCGAGGGCCACGGCCGACGGGCCCTGCCGCCCCTGCATCTGCACCTGGTACCCGCCGTTGAGGGCCTCGACGTACCGGTCGCTGAGCCCGAAGGCGGCCACCAGGCGGAGGTCGTTGGGGTGCTGCTCGTCGTGCTGCAGGACGGCCGCACCTCGGCAGCGCAACAGGCGGGCGGCCATGTCCGCCACCAGGCGGAGGGTGGTGTCGAGGTCGCCGGCCGCAGCCACCGCTTCGGCCACGGCCAGCACGGCCTCCAGGTCGCCGGCCGGCCGGCCCAGCCGATCGGCCAGCTCCAGCTCGTCGACGCTGAGGCCCGGCTCCACGTCATCAGGGTAGGCCGCTGCCTCCAGCGAATCGTTCACGCGCCCGGCCCGTGCAGCCCGAACTCGAGGAACTTCTCCCCGGGCTCCCAGTCGCCCGTCACCTGGTACTTCGTACCGATTGCCTGGTTGCGAGCGATGACGTCGCGGCCCAACTGCAGTTGCGTCGGCTCCCACTTCTCGACGGCCAGGTCGACGTCGAAGTCGGCGGCCACGAGCGCATCCCGCAGCTTCCACGCGTCCTCGGCCGCCTTGGCCGTGCCCGCGGCGGCATGGGGCCGGGCCGCGAAGGCAGCGTCGCCCAGGATGAGGGTGCGGCCATACACCATGCGAGGGATGGTGACGTCGATGATCACCTGGATGAAGGGCTGGGCCGTCTTGGCCACCACCTCGGCCAGGAAGTCCGGCCAGGCCTCGGCTGCGTCGGCCTTGAGGGCGTCGACGTAGTGGTCCTGCACGCCGCCCGCGTGCAGGGAGATGGCGTGGGTGTAGCCCGTCTTGTCGGTCATCAGGGCAGGGAGGTCGTCGGGATCGACATTGCGGTACCAGACCCAGTTGACGGCGCGGTTGCCCGGTCCGGGCGCGTTGGCCTCGTCCGGCGTCGGGCAGGCGTAGAGCACGATGTGGCTCTCGGGAATGCCCGCGTAGGTAAGGGCGTCGAGCAGCTTGTCGAACGTCTCCGGGCTGACGTCGGCCTCGGGCGCCAGGCCCCGCCAGCCGATGTACCCCGCGTACATCGTTTCCGTCTCGGGCGACAGGAGCTGGCGGGCGGTGGACGAGATGCCGTCGGCGCAGACGACGAGGTCGGCCTCGGCCACCCGGCCGCTCTCGAAGGTGACCCGCGCCGTGTCCGCGTCGAGGCTCGTCATGGTCTCGCCCAGGTGGTAGTGCGCTTCGTCCATGCAACCCAGCAGGGCGTTGTAGAGCGTGTTCCAGGTGGTGAAGCGGTGGGGCCGGGGCCCGTCGAACGTGACGTTGCCGTCGGCGTCGAAGTATCGGCAGCGGTCGGCGGCCACGCTGATCTCGTCGAGGTCGAGGACGTTGTGCTCGACGAAGTAACGCTCGGTCGACTCGTGCAGGACGATGCCCGCCCCCCGGCTGTGCAGGCGGGTGGCCGAGCGCTCGTACACGTCGACCTCGCAGCCGATGTCGCGCAACACGAGCGCCGCCGTCAGCCCCCCGAGGGACCCACCGATGATGGCGACGCGCGGCTTCTGCGTCATGCGCATCAGCGAGGCGCGTCCCCGAGGTTGACCACGATGGCGTCCTGGGTGGAGCGGGCCACGATCATGTGCACGGGCTCGGTCTCGCTGCCGTTCTCCTCCCAGTGCACGACCTCCGGGGGGATGAACACGAAGTCGCCGGCGTGGGCTTCCCGGGCCTGGTCCAGGTTCTCCCCCACCCACCAGCGGCCCACCCCGGAGAGGACGTACAGCGCCGTCTCGGACTCACCGTGGTGATGCACACCGGTCTTGCTGCCCGCGGGTAGGACGGACAGGCCCATCCAGAGCTTGCCCGCGCCCGATAACCGGGAGGAGATGGCCTCGAACCGTTGCAGCCCGCTGGTCTGCGGGGTGTCGTCCGAGAGGTCGGCTGCTCGCATGACGCGCACGTCGGGAGTGGTCACCAGTCGAGTATCGGCCTGGTGCCCGGGAAAGGCCGGCTTCCGGCGCTAAGGCGCCGTTCCGGTCCTTTCGGTCGCGGACGCGCTTTGGCCGCGCTCCGTCCGAGATACCGGACAAAGCGCGGCCAAACGGGTGGGGCTAGATGAAGATGAGGCCGCCGGGGATGGAGTACGACTGGCCGGTGGACGACTGGGCCATCGGGCCGGACAGGTGCAGCACCAGCTCGGCCACCTCCTCGGGCGTGGTCAGCCGGCCGATGGGGGCACGGGACTCGGCCATGTCGCGCAGCCCCTTCTGGTCGAGGCCGTAGCACTCGGCCAGCTCGCTCTCCAGCAGCAGCGGCGTGTCGACGAAGCCGGGGCACACGGCCGTGACCACCAGGCCGGCCTTGGCCGTCTCCAGCGCCAGGCACCGGGTGAGCCCGAGCACGGCGTGCTTCGACGCGTTGTACGGGCTCTGGAACATCGATGCCCACTTGCCCGCGGTGCTGGAGATGTTGACGATGTTGCCCTTGCCCGCCTCGACCATCCCACCCAGGAACGCCTGCGTCACCCGGACGATGCCGTAGACGTTGACGTCCATGACCCAGGCCCAGTCCTCGACCGAGATGTCCTCGAACCGACCGGCCTTGTACACGCCGGCGTTGTTGACCACGACCGTGGGGGCGCCGTCGAGGAGGTCGACCGAACTGGCGGCGAACGACGCCACCGAGTTGGAATCGGTGACGTCCAGCGCCACTGCGTACGCGGTGCCGCCCGCGGACTCGATCGACTTCACCGTCTGGGCCAGACCCTCGGCGTCACGACCACCGACCACGACGGTGGCACCGGCCGCAGCCAGCCGCTCGGCGATGGCTCGGCCGATGCCCCGGCTCCCGCCGGTGACGACGGCCCGGCCGCTCTCCAACGGGCCGGCGCTCACGCGCTCTCCCCGTAAGCCGAGTCGGTGATCTTGTCCAGCGACGGCTTCACGTGCTCCATGAACAACTCCAGGTTGCGGATGACGCTCTCCTTGGGCTGCTGGGCGAAGTGGTAGATGAGCACGACGTACTCCGAGGGCATCTGCTCCCAGAGCTCGACGTACTGGTCGCGCACCTGGTTCACGTCGCCTACCACCCACAGGCCCGACTTGAGCACCGAGTCCACGGGAGCGTTCGGGTCGAACGACATCGGCGTGGTACCCGCGTACAGGTCCCGGAAGATGTCGACGTCGTAGTCCATCACCGCCTGGCGGGCCTCGGCCTCAGTGTCCTCGATCTGGCCCCAGCGCACGATGGCCTGGTTCTTGCCGTAGGGCACCGTGCGCCCGGCCTCGGCCGCCGACTCCACATAGGCGGCCGCGTACTCGGCGGCCCGCTCGATCTTGGAGAAGTACGTCGGGATGAAGCCGCGCCGGCCGCAGTACTCCACCGTCTCCCGGCTGGCGTTGCTGGACACGAACACTGGCGGGTGAGGCTGGGTGAGCGGTGCCGGCACCACGCTGACGCGACGGATGCGGTTGTTGTCGTCCATCTCGCCGATGGCGCCGAGCTCCTTGGTGGCCGTCATCGTCCAGTCGATGCCCTCGTCGTACGGGAACGGGATCTGCCAACGCCCGTTGGACTCGATGGTCGATTCGGTCCACGCCTGCAGCACCATCTCGACCTGCTCTTCGAACACGTCGCGGTTGATCTGGTCGTCGGCGATGCGGCTCTGCCGCTCGGCCTCCGTCCACTCGGCCAGCTTCTCCGCCGGCATGCCGGACGGCGACAGCGTGGCCTTGGCGCCCAGGTGCTGGCC
>DASRGI010000254.1:0-13633 GCA_035651095.1 Acidimicrobiales bacterium
GCGGTGCAGGTGATCGTCTACGCGGGCGCGATCGTCGTGCTCTTCCTCTTCGTGATCATGTTGCTCGGTGTCGACCAGGCGGATGATCTCGACACCGATCCGTTGGGCGGTCAGCGTCCGTTGGCGGCCGCCGCCGGTCTCGGGCTGCTCGGTCTCGCGCTGGCGACTCTGATCATCACGCATCGCGACTTCGACAGCGTCGCGCTCGGAGCCCGATCCGCGGTCGGTCAGCTGTCCGGCCCGGCGTCCGACAACGTGCGCAAGCTCGGCGAGGCCCTGTTCACCGACTACCTCTTCGCGTTCGAGATCACGTCGGCACTCCTGGTGATCGCCGTGGTCGCGGCCGTCGTCCTTGCCCGCCGGGCGGCCGGTGGAGCCGGAGCGATCATCGACGACGAGGACACCGTCGGGGTGTCGCACTGATGCTGCTCGCCGCCGTTCAACCCACGACCACGTGGTATCTGGTCCTCGGGGCGCTGCTGTTCACGATCGGGGCCGTCGGGCTCATGGTGCGCCGGAACCCGCTCGTGATGTTCATGTGCGTCGAGCTCATGCTCAACGCCGTCAACCTCACCTTCGTCACCTTCGCCCGCATGCTCGACGACATCGGCGGCCAGGCCCTCGTGTTCTTCGTCCTGGTGGTCGCCGCCGCCGAGGTGGTCGTCGGCCTCGGGATCATCGTGTCCATCTTCCGGCGCCGGGTGGGGGCCACGGCCGACGACCTGCACATCCTCAAGGGCTGATGAACGCCGCCTACCTGATCCCCGCCCTTCCCCTCGCGGGCTTCGTGCTGCTCGTGCTCTTCGGGCGCAAGCTGGCCGACCCGTTGGCCGGATGGGTCGCCACCCTCGCCATCGGCAGCTCGTTCGTGGCCACGGCCGTCACCTTCGCCTACCTGCTGGGCCGCGACGCCGAGCACCGGGCCGTCACCAAGTCGATGTTCACCTGGCTGTCGGTGGGCGGGTTCCAGGTGAAGGCGTCGCTCCTGGTCGACCCGCTGTCCATCACCATGTGCCTCTTCGTCACCGGTGTGGGCACGCTCATCCATCTGTACTCCATCGGGTACATGCACGGTGATCCCCGGTACAGCCGCTTCTTCGTGTACCTCAACCTGTTCGCCTTCTCCATGCTCATGCTGGTGCTGGGCGACAACCTGCTCATCACCTTCCTGGGCTGGGAGGGCGTGGGCGCCTGTTCGTACTTCCTGATCTCCTTCTGGTTCGAGCGGGAGTCGGCCGCGGTGGCCGGCAAGAAGGCGTTCGTCACCAACCGGGTGGGCGACTTCGGCTTCCTCATCGCCACCTTCCTCACCTTCGGTGCGTTCGGCTCGCTCACGTACCACGAGTTCCTGCCCAAGGCGGGCACGGCGTCGCACACCACGCTCGTCGCCATCGCCCTGCTGCTGTTCCTGGGGGCGTGCGGAAAGTCGGCCCAGATCCCGCTGTACGTGTGGCTACCCGACGCCATGGAGGGCCCCACGCCGGTGTCGGCCCTCATCCACGCCGCCACCATGGTGACGGCCGGTGTGTACCTCATGGCCCGGATGAGCCCGCTGCTCCACTTCACGCCCCACGTGCTCGACCTGGTGGCGTGGATCGGCGCCATCACCGCCCTGTTCGCGGCCACCATCGCCTGCGCCCAGGACGACATCAAGAAGGTCCTCGCCTACTCGACCATCTCCCAGCTGGGCTACATGTTCCTGGCCGTGGGGTCGGGGGCGTACGTGGCCGCCGTGTTCCACATGGTCACCCACGCCTTCTTCAAGGCCCTGCTGTTCCTCGGTGCCGGCGCCGTCATCCACGGCCTGCACGACGAGCAGGACATGAAGCGCATGGGCGCCCTGCGCAAGTACATGCCCGTCACCGCCGCCACCTTCATCATCGGCTGGCTGGCCATCTCCGGTTTCCCCGGCCTGGCCGGCTTCTGGTCCAAGGACGACATCCTGGCCGCGGCGTGGGGCCACTCGAAGGCGCTGTGGGTCATCGGCGCGGTGACGGCCGGCCTCACCGCCTACTACATGACCCGGCAGGTGGCGCTGGTGTTCTTCGGCCAGCCCCGCTGGAAGGAAGCCCGGCCCGAGCACCATGGCGCGGCCGACAAAGCCGAGCTCACTACGCCCGAGCCCGTGGCCGAGCACACCGCTGACGCCGGCGAGCACCACCCCGTCGAGCCTCACGAGGCGCCGCCCCTCATGCTCATCCCCCTCGTGGTCCTGGCCGTCGGCGCATTGTTCGGCGGACTGCTCAACCTCCCCTTCGGCACGTGGGCCTTCCTCGAGCGCTGGCTGCACCCCGTCCTCGGCGGCGTCGCTCCCGAGATACACGTAGCCGGGTCCACCAAGATCGGCATCGGCGCCGTGGTCACCGTGTTGGCCCTCATCGCCATCGTCATCGGCTTCAGCATCTGGTCGCGCCGGCCCGAGAACCCGGCGCTGGAACCGCTCGTGCTCAAGAAGGCGTGGGGCGTCGACGCGCTCTACTCGTTCCTGTTCGGTACCGGCGGCGCCTTCGTGGCCGCCGAGTCGGCCGCCGTCGACAAGCAGGTGATCGACGGCGCCGTCAACGGCACGGGCAGCCTGGTACGCCTCGCTGGCCGTGAGGGGCGCCGGCTGCAGACCGGGTACGTTCGCAACTATGCGCTGGGGATCGCCGGGGGCGTGGTCGTCATCCTCGGCTACGTGGCCGTGAGGGCAGGCGGATGATGCTCGCTGCCGAAACGTCCGCCGTGGCCTTCCCGCTCCTCACCACGATCGTGCTGCTGCCCATCGCGGTGGCGGCCGTGGTGCTGGTCATCCCCCGCAGCCGGCCCGAGATCGTGAAGTTGGTCGGCTTCCTCGGGGCGGTGGCCACCGGGTTGCTCACCATCGTCGCCCTGGTCGAGTTCAAGGTGCACGACAACGGGTTCCAGTTCGTCAGCCACCACTCGTGGATCAGCGACTTCGGCATCTCGTGGAAGCTGGGCGTCGACGGCATATCCCTCTTCCTCGTGGTGCTCACCGGCGTGCTGTTCCCGCTCGCCCTGGTGGGCCCCAAGTTCCACGGCGACGCCAAGTCGTGGGTGGGCTGGATGCTGGTGCTCGAAGCCGGGTGCCTCGGGTCCTTCCTGGCCCTCGACCTCTTCCTCTTCTTCCTGTTCTTCGAGCTCACCCTCGTCCCGATGTACTTCATCATCGCCGGGTGGGGCTACGAGAACCGGGTGTACGCCTCGCTGAAGTTCTTCCTGTACACGCTGTTCGGGTCGGCCTTCATGCTCGTGGGCATGCTGGCGCTGGTGTTCCTGTCCACCAAGGGCGGCCACCACATCACCTTCGACCTGGAGACGCTGGCCGACCGCCAGGCCTTGGCCGCCACCACGGCCCGGTGGGTGTTCCTCGCTTTCGCCATCGGTTTCGCCGTCAAGGTGCCGCTCTTCCCCGTGCACACGTGGCTGCCCGACGCCCACACCGAGGCACCCACGGCCGGCTCCGTCATCCTGGCCGGCGTGCTGCTGAAGTTGGGCACGTACGGCCTGCTGCGCTTCGGCGTGTACCTGTTCCCCAAGGCCGCGGCCGACCTGGCACCCCTGCTGCTCACGCTGGCCGTCATCGGCATCACCTACGGCGCCCTGGTGGCCACCGTGCAGCGTGACCTCAAACGGCTGGTGGCCTACTCGTCCGTGGCCCACCTCGGGTTCATCGTGCTCGGCACCTTCGCCCTCACCACCCAGGGCCTCTCGGGCGGGATCGTGCAGATGGTGAACCACGGTCTCACCACCGGTGCCCTCTTCTTCCTCGTGGGCATGATCTACGAGCGCCGCCACACCCGCCAGATCGCCGAGCTCAACGGCCTGCAGAAGACCATGCCGTTCCTCGGCCTCACCTTTCTCGTGGTGATGCTGGCGTCCGTCGGCCTGCCCGGCCTCAACGGCTTCGTGGGCGAGTTCCTCATCCTGCTCGGCACCTTCGTCACCCGCCGCTGGTACGCGGTGGTGGCCACCACGGGCGTCATCCTCGCCGCCGTCTACCTCCTGTGGGCCTACCAGCGGGTGTTCCACGGCGAGCCGTCCGAGGAGAACCGCCACCTGCCGGACATGACCTGGCGGGAGAAGGCGATCATGCTCCCGCTGGTCGGCCTCATGGTGTTCCTCGGCGTGTACCCCAGGCCCGTGCTCGACCGCATCAACCCCTCCGTGGAGCGGTTGGTACAGCACGTCGAGAACCATTCCACCTTCCAGCAGCCGGGCGTGGCCGCCCGCGGGAGCCAGGCACCGTGATGCTCGCCCAGATGCTCGCCCAGATGCTCGCCCAGACCTCGTCGCAGCTCCCGCCCCTGCAGACGCCCAAGGTCGAGTACTCGGCCTTCGTGCCCGAGCTCATCCTGCTGGGCGCCGCCCTCCTCCTGTTGCTGGTGGCGTCACTCGTGCGCACCCGGCCCCGCAAGGGCACCTATGCCACGTACACAGTGGTGGCCGCGCTGGCCGCACTGGTGGCGTCGTGGCTGTCGTGGCGGCATGTGCTCCACCACGGTCCGTACGGGGCCGTGTCCGACGCCATCGCCGTCGACGGCTTCACCTGCTTCATGTTCGTCGTGCTCTCGGTGTCGGTCGTCCTCGGCGCCCTGTTGGCCGACTCGTACCTGCGCCACGAGGAGCTGGACGGGCCCGAGTTCTACGTCCTCATGCTCCTGTCCGCGGCCGGCGGCATGTTCATGGCCACGGCCAACGACCTCATCGTGCTGTTCCTGGGGTTGGAGACGCTGTCCATCGCCCTGTACGTGCTCACCGGGTTCCACCGAGCCCGCATGGCCTCCCGGGAAGCGGCCATGAAGTACTTCGTGCTGGGCGCCTTCTCGTCGGCCCTGTTCCTGTACGGCGTGGCCCTGATCTACGGCGCCACCGGCTCCACCAACCTGGTGGAGATCGGCGGCTTCCTGGCTCGCAACGTGATCACCAGTGACGGCGTGCTGCTGGCTGGCGTGGCCCTGCTGCTCGTGGGCCTGGGCTTCAAGATCGCGGCCGTTCCCTTCCACACGTGGACGCCCGACGTGTACCAGGGCGCGCCCACGCCCGTCACCGGGTTCATGGCCGCGGCGGCCAAAGCGGCCGGGTTCGCCGGGTTGCTGCGGGTGTTCTTCTCCACCTTCCAGACGCTGCGGCTCGACTGGCAGCCCCTCATCTGGGGACTGGCCGTGCTCACGCTGTTGGTGGGGTCGGTGCTGGCCATCGTCCAGAGCGACATCAAGCGCATGCTGGCCTACTCGTCCATCAGCCATGCCGGCTACGTGCTCATCGGGTTGCAGGCCGCCACCAGCTCGGGCCTGGCCGGGTCGCTCTACTACCTGCTCGCCTACACGTTCATGGTGCTGGGCAGCTTCGCCGTGGTGGCCGTGGTCGGCCGCCGGGGCGGCGAGGCCCACGCCCTCGACGCCTACAAGGGCCTGGCCCGCACCCGGCCCGGCCTGGCCCTGGCCTTCACCGTGTTCCTCATGGCGCAGGCCGGCATCCCCTTCACCACCGGGTTCCTGGCCAAGTTCTACGTGATCTCGGCTGCGGTGGAGAGCCGGTCGTACGCGCTGGCCCTCATCGGCATGCTGGCTGCCGTCATCGCCGCGTTCTTCTACCTGCGGGTGATCGTGCTCATGTACTCCTCGGTCGGCGAGGACGCGGCCGGCGCCGAAGCCGACACCGCCACTGCCGCCACTCGCGTCCGCGTCCCCGGCAGCACCGGCGTCGCCTTGGCCGCGGCCCTGGCCTTCACCGTGGCCTTCGGCATCATCCCCGCCCCGGTGATCCACTTCGCCACCCAGGCTTCCCGCCGCCTCCTCTTCTGACGGGCCCACCACCCGTTCCTCGTGCGCCAACTCGCGATAGTCGCGAGTTCCTGCACACGAAACGCCCGGTCGCGCCGATACTGATGGGGTGGCACGGGAAGCGACGGTCAAGGCCTACGGCGGGCAGGCCATCCTCGGGGGCGTGATGATGCGGGGTGCGGCCACCTGGGCGGCAGCCGTGCGCCGGCCCGATGGCACCATCGTCACCACGGGCGGCCGCGTCCCCACGTGGTCCCGCCGCTGGGGCAAGGTGCCCGTGGTCCGAGGCGTGATTGCCCTGGTCGACTCCCTGCGCCTGGGGGCCAAGGCCATGGAGTGGTCGGCCGAGGCGTCCGAGTTGGGCGGCCCGGTCGAGGTGGACGACACGCCCGCCGGCGCCGAGCGCTCCCGCCTCCCCGAGCGCATCTTCACCATCGTGGGTGTGGCCGTGGTGCTGGCCGTCTTCTTCGTGGTGCCCGGCCTGGTGGCCAAGGCCATCCCCGGCGTGAGCACGGGCTTTCGCCTGTCGGTGGTCGAAGGCGTCATCCGCATCGCCCTCCTCATCGGCTACATCGGCCTGCTCGGCCTGGTCCCCGACCTGCGCCGCGTGTACGAGTACCACGGCGCCGAGCACAAGGCCGTCACCGCCCTGGAGGCCGGGGCCGACCTCACCCCCGAGTCGGTCCAACGCTTCACCACCCGCCACCCCCGCTGCGGCACCACCTTCCTCCTCGTGGTGATGGTGGTGGCGGTGGCCGTCCACACCCTGGTCGGTCACCCGGGCTTCGTCCTCCTCGTGGTGTCCCGGCTGGCCCTCATCCCCGTGGTGGCCGGCATCTCCTACGAACTCATGAAGGCGGCGGCCGCCCACGTCGACCTCCCGTGGGTCGCCCGCGTCTTGGCCCCCGGCCTTGCCCTCCAGCGCCTCACCACCAGGGAGCCCACGCCCGAGCAGGTCGAGGTCGCCATCGTGGCCCTCACCGCCGTGCTCGACGCCGACAGCGCCGCTCTGCCCGACGCCGCCTGACCCATCACGTGTACCGGCACGGTGTGCCGGGGAGAATCTGGGACATGAGTCGGGTCGACCACGGCACCCTCCTCCTCACCGACACGCAACTGCTCGGCGTCCAGCTGGAGTCGGGCGAGCTGGTCATCGACATCTTCGGCGGCTCCGGCCGGTGGATCGGCTTCGCCGGTGACGAGCCCAAGGAGCAGGGCGTGGTGCAGGGCACGCCCATGCTCACCTTCCGCGCCGCCTTCGAGCACACCGTCGACCGCACCTGCCTGGAGCAGCTCCGGGCGTGGACCACCGCTGCCGGCCTGGTCGACCTCACCGTGGAGGTGGCGGGCGACACTCCGCTGCACTCGCCCACCCGGGTCACCATCCGGGACGAGTACCAGGCCCTGGCCCTGAGCGCCGCGGCCTGACGCTGGCCTAACGCGCACCGTCAACCTGCCGATTCCACTTGCATGGCAGAGGCGAAGGACACCACCGCGCCCGCGACCGCCGGCCCTGATGCCGCCATGGTCGTTCCCGTCACCCGGGCACCCCGGCGCCGCGCTCCCCGGTCCGCGCCCGCGCTGGCCGCCGCGCCCCACACGTTCCGCAGCCTTCTCGACATCGCCCTGCCCGTGGGCGCTCCGCCCGAGAACCTGCTGGAGCAGCGGGCCTGGGCCGAGCTGCGCAAGCTCCAGTTGGAGACCGAGCGCACGGTCCTCGAGCTCGAAGCCCTGCGCCGGAGCGAGCGAGAGCGGGCGGCCGATCCCCGGGCGGCCAACGTCTACACGTTCTACAGCGGGGTCGACGGCGAGTCCGTGCAGCAATGCATGGCCGAGCTGGGCACGTGGTCCCGCCGGGAGCCGGGCTGCGAGATCACCGTGATCTTCAACTCGCCGGGCGGGTCGGTGCTCGACGGGCTCGCTCTGTTCGACTACCTGCGCCAGCTCCGGGCCATCGGCCACCCCGTGACCACCATGGCCCTGGGCCGGGCCGCCAGCATGGGCGCCGTGCTCCTCCAGGCCGGCACCAAGCGGGTGATCGGCCAGAACGCCTTCCTGCTCATCCACGAGGTGTCCCATCTCAGCTCGGGACGGGTGAGCGAGCTGGAGGACAGCGTGGAGTTCACCAAGCGCCTCCAGAAGCGGCTGCTCGTCATCCTCGCCGACCGGTCGACGTTGACCGAAAAGGACATCCAGCGCCGCTGGGCCCGCAAGGAGTGGTGGGTCGATGCGGCCGAGGCCGTGGAGCTGGGCTTGGCGGACGAGCTCCTCTAGCTCGACGACTCCGGCCCGCCCGCCGAAGCCCCTGCCGAAGCCCCTGCCGGCACCAGGAACCGCCCGATCACCGGCAGCTCCCAGAACGATTCGGCCTTGGCGATGGCCATGGCCACCGGTACCAGGTGCTCGGGGCTGTCGTACACCGCGTACCGAGGCTGCCAGTCGGGCTCGAACTTGGCGTTGAACTTCCACAGCGACTCGATCTGCATGGAGTCGGACATGCGCCGCAGGATCCACGCCTCCACCCGTTGCGTCAACGAGTCGCCCGCCTCCCCGGCCAGCACGGCCCGCATGGTGGCGAAGTTCAGGCTCAACCCCCGCATGCCCCGCCGCTTCAACTCGTCGATGGTCCCGGCCACGATGAAGTCGATGAGGCCGTTGGGATGCTCGCCCTGGTCCCGGCGCATGAGGTCGAGCGAATAGCCCTCGATCCCCGCCGCGGGGACGTACTGGCAGAAGGCCACGGGCTCGCCAGGCGCGCCGTTCTCACCTGACCCGTGGGCCACGGCCAACAGCAGCCCATGATCGTCGGGTTCGAACACCCGCCCCAACGTCATGGAGAAGCCCCGCTCCACGTCGCCCTGGCGGCTCTTGGTCATGACGTCCCGCAGCTGCTCCTGCAACACCGGGTCCAAGTGAGCGGGGTCGTGGAACGACAGCGTGTAGCCGTACTTGGCGATGCGGTTGACGGCCTGGCGCAGGCTCTTGTTGCGGCCGCCCTCCAGCGAGAAGCGGCGCACGTCGACCACGGCCTCGTCGCCCACGTACAGGTCGTGCATGCCCGCGGCGCGGTACACGGGCAGCCACTCCTCACCCGCGCCCAGCACGGCCAGCGTCCAGCCATGGGCGTCGGCGAAGTTCCGGAAGGCGTGCCACAGCGGGTCCCGTTCCGCTTCGGGTCCGATGGGGTCGGGCGACACCAGGCACACCCCGCCGTAGACGGCATAAGCCACCACGCTGTTGCCGTCGAAGAAGAACTCCTTGTCCCCTCGGAGGGCGAAGTAGTCGAGCGTGCCCCGCCCGAACCGGCGCACGATCTCCCGGGCCTTGGACAGTGCGTCCCCCGGCCCGAGCCCGTGCGCCGCGTGCCGCCTCGACACCACCGGCCGGAACACCAGCCACCCGCCCAGCACCACGAGGGCGATGCCCACGGCGGCCAGGCCCGGCGTGAGGAAGTCGCCGATGCGGTCGGGCAGGCGTACGGCCGTGTCACCCACCAGCCGCTCGGCGGCGGCGAGGAACGCCTTCCCCAGTGGCAGCCGTCCCCGGTTGTAGGTGAAGACCTCGATGGCGAGGGTGCCCGTGAGGGTGGCGAGCACGGCGCCCAGCACGACGGTGGTGATGCCCCGGCGGATGGACGGCCGGTCAGCGGTGGCCTGGAACGCCTTGCGCTTCCACAGCAGGTAGGTGAGCACGGCAGCCGCCATCACCGACTCCTCCAGGTCGGCGCCCTTCAGCACGTGCAGCACCACCGACCCGGCCAGGAGGATGACCGAGATGCGCCACGCTCCCCGCTGGCCCCGCCGCACGGCCCGCGACAGCAGCAGCAGGCTGAGGCCGCCGAAGGCCACCAGGGCGGTGGCCGCCTGGGGCACGGCCAGGGGCACGAACTTGGTGACCTCCTTCAGCCGGTCGCGCATGGGCGGGGTAAGGGCCGACACCACGTTCAGCACGCCGGCCAGGGCGATGGCCGCGGCCGCCAGCCGGCGGGTCCGCTTGAGGGGCGGGCCCGGGTCGACCACCGGCGGCCACGACTCGCCCTGCGGGAAGCTGGCCTGCACCGCGGGCGTGGGGTCGTCGTCGGAGTCCCGGGTGGCGAGCAGCCGCTCCAGCCACGACCCACCGGGGAGCTCCATACGGGACCGGAGCAGCCGCACGTGCAGGTCGGCCCCTGCCTCCAGCTCCAGCCACGACAGCTCCCGCCGGGGGAGGAACACGGCCGGTAGCCCCAGGCGGGCCCCGGCGTCGTCGACCAACTCGGTGGCCGACCCGCAGTTGGCGTAGAAGCCGGACCCCAGATGGGTGAGCTCGGGGCGGCGGGTGTGGCCGGTGATGAGGCCCGTCGCCCCTCCGGAGGTGATCAGGCGCCGGGCCTCGGCCTTGGCCGCGTCGTTCATGGCCTGCCCCCGCTCGCCCAGGGCCACCCCGCTCACCCCGGCCCATGCCCGCCGGGACACGTAGTACACGGCCGCGGCGATGACCACCACGTCCACCACGGTGGTGATGATCAGGGTGACGAGGCGGCGGGGCATGGTGGCGCCCGTGTGGCGGTGGAGCAGGGCCACGGCCAGGGGGACCTTCAGGAGCAGGGCGGCGGCGATGGGCACGAGCAGCCACCAGGCGTGCCTGGCCACCCGCCGGTACAGGAGCCGGGAGGCCACGAAGCGAGGGAGATCGGCGTCGTTGGCCAGGCGGTCGGCGCCCAGCAGCCAGGTCGACCGGGCCTGGCCCAGGACGGGCAGCACCTGCTGGGCCACGTGGTGGGCGAGGGGAGTGTCGGCCGGGTTGTGAGGGTCGATGGGGGCGCTGCGAGGGTCGAACCGGTGGCCGGGCTCGACCCGCACCAGCCGGGAACCGCCGCCCGTGGCCACGTGGAGTTCGACGGCCAGGGCCAGCTCGGCGCCCAGCTCCTGGGCCACGGCCTGGGCGGCCCGCTCGTCCCAGGCCAGGCGGGCGTCCCGGGCGCCCGGCAGCACCACCACCCGCCGGCCCTCCCCCTGGAAATGCTGGAAGGCGACGGCCAGCCGGGGGTGGGCGGCCAGGGCCTGGCGGGGGTCAGGGCTCGTGCCGTCGGCCAGGAGGTCGAACAGGTTCCCGGCGACGACGATGACTCCGGGCCCGGCCCAGGCGTCGATCGTCTTGGCCAGCTCGGTCACAGCCGACACCGAGCCGGGGCAGACGTCGCGACGCAGGAGCAGGTCGCTGACGACCAGGACCCGGGCGCCAACCGGGATGTCGAGGGAGAGCAGGTCCGAGGCGCCCACTACGACGAGTGTAGGGCCGTGCGGAGGCCTGGAAACCCGACCCGCGGAGGGCCTGGACACGCTTTGGCAGCGTGTGAAGGCCATCACTAGGCTTCGCCGCGATGTCGGATTTCCTCCGCAGCTACTTCACCGTGCTCGTGTTCGGGGGAGCGGCGGTGTTGATGGTTGCCCTGATGCTCGGGATGGGGAGCCTCCTCCGCCCTACCCGTCCCCAGCCGCAGAAATACGTCAACTATGAGAGTGGCGTGGACCCGGTGGGCACCGGTTGGTCCCAGAGCCAGGTGCGCTACTACGTGTTCGCCCTGCTCTTCGTGTTCTTCGACGTGGAGGCCGTGTTCATCTTCCCGTGGGCCGTGCGGGTCGACGCCCTCGGCGTGTTCGGCCTCATCGAGATGTTCGTGTTCATCCTGATCCTGGCCCTCGGCTTGGTGTATGCGTGGCGCAAGGGCGTGCTCCGATGGGTCTAGTGGAGAAGGGGCGCATCCCCAAGCCCCTCACCAAGCTGCTCAACACCAGCCGCAAGTACTCCCTCTGGGTGTACCAGTGGGGCCTGGCCTGTTGCGCCATCGAGATGGGCGCGGCCTTCGGGTCCCCCCGGTACGACGTCATGCGCCTCGGTGTCATCCCCTTCCCCGCCAGCGCCCGGCAGGCCGATCTGGTGGTCATTTCGGGCACCGTCACCGACAAGATGGCCCCGCCCATCAAGCGCCTGTACGAGCAGATGCCCGACCCCAAGTACGTGATCTCCATGGGCTCGTGCGCCAACTGCGGCGGCCCCTACTGGGACAGCTACTCCGTCACCAAGGGCGTGGACCAGATCATCCCTGTGGACGTGTACGTCCCCGGGTGCCCGCCCCGGCCCGAGGCCCTGCTCGAGGGCATCGTGTTGCTGCAGGCCCGCATCCAGAACGAGGACATGGCCGAGCGCTGGAGGGGTGAGCCGATTGTCGTCGGAGCCTGAGGCCCCCGCAGCCGAGGTCGAGGAGGCGCCACCCGTCGACGAGAAGCGCCAGGCGCTGCTCGACGCCCTCACCGCCGAGCTGGGCGACGCCGTCGTCGGTTCCGAGGTGGCCGGCGGCGACGTCTGGGTGCGGGTCGCCACCGACCGCTGGCACGACGCGGCCGCCGCCTGCAAGCACAAGCTGGACATGGACTACTTCTGCTTCCTGAGCGGGATCGACTGGTTGGACGAGCCGGCGATGTCGGGCGAGAAGGTGTGGGGCGCCCTGCCCGAGGAAGAAGAAGGCGCGGACGACGAGCCCGCGGGCGGCGGCAGCACCGGCCGGGCCACGGGCGTGGCTGGCGGTGATACCCGATTCCAGCTCCTCCTGCGGGTGGCCTCCACCACGTCCAAGCTGGGCGTCACCCTGAAGACCGACCTGGACGAGGCCGAGCCCCGGGCCCAGAGCATCACCGACGTGTACCGGGGGGCCGACTGGCACGAGCGGGAGACGTGGGAGATGTACGGCTTCGACTTCGTCGGCCATCCCGGGCTGCGCCA
Organism: Acidimicrobiales bacterium; assembly: GCA_035651095.1. GTDB lineage: Bacteria > Actinomycetota > Acidimicrobiia > Acidimicrobiales > JAUTXP01 > DASRGI01. Next base: position 12,549 of record DASRGI010000254.1, read on the forward strand.
CATCTACCTGCCCGGCGGCTTCGAGGGTCACCCGCTGCGCAAGGACTTCCCCCTCCTCGCCCGCGAGGTGAAGCCCTGGCCTGGCCTGGTCGACGTGGAGCCGCTGCCCGGTGGCGGCGACGAAGAGGCGGAGGCGGCGGAGTGACGGCGACGACGGAGTGGCAGCAGGCGAGTTACATCGCGGCCCAGGCCGCCGATTCGCGCGTGAACGTCGAGCTCGAGACCGAGGGCATGACCCTCAACCTCGGTCCCCAGCATCCGGCCACCCACGGCACCTTGCGCATCGTCGTGCGTCTGGACGGCGAGCAGGTCGTGTGGGCCGAGCCCGTGTGCGGCTACATGCACCGGGGCTACGAGAAGCTCACCGAGGTCCGCACCTACCCGCAGGTGACCACCCTCATCAACCGCATCGACTGGCTGGGCCACTTCGCCAACGAAGTGCCGTTCATCCTGGCCGCCGAGAAGCTGATGGGCATCGAGGCCCCGCCCCGGGCCCAGTGGCTGCGCACGGTCTTCTTCGAGATGGCCCGGCAGGCCAACCTCATGCTGTTCCTGGGCGACATGGGCGTGCAGCTGGGCGCCATCACGCCCGTCTTCTACGCCTTCCGTGACCGCGAGCACGTGCTCAACCTCATGGAGGCGGTCACCGGCGGGCGCTTCCATCCCAACTTCGACCGCATCGGCGGGCTCAAGGACGACCTGCCCAAGGGCTGGATCGACGAGGCCAAGGGCTGCATGAAGCGGGTGCGCGACTTCTGCGACGAGATGGAAGACCTCTTGATGGGCAACGAGATCTTCCAAGCCCGCACCCGCGGCATCGGCGTCATCCCCGCCGCGGTGGCCAGCGACTACGGCCTGTCCGGCGCCAATGCCCGAGCCTCGGGTATCGACGTCGACCTGCGCCGGGACGAGGACTATCCGCTGGCGTGGAAGCACCTCGACTGGAAGGTCTGGACCCACCCCGACGGCGACTCGTTCGCCCGGTACTGGGTGCGGCTCCAGGAGGTGCGGGAGTCGGCGTCCATGGTCGAGCAGATGCTCGAAGGGCTGCCCTCCGGCTCCATCCAGGCCAAGGTGCCCCGCAT
>DASRGI010000255.1:0-12253 GCA_035651095.1 Acidimicrobiales bacterium
AGCCGCTGGCCGAGATCTTGAACGCGCCCGAGCCGTCGGCCTTGCCCGACACCGCGCCGGCGCCACCGTCGACCGTCACCGTGGCCGAAGGCGCCGCGCCCCCGCCCTCGACGCGCAACGACCCGGCCTTGAGGTCGGCCCGGGACACCGAGATGGCGGCGCCCGCCGGGACGGCGAGGAGCACTTGCACAGCGAACAGAGCGGCCACAGCCGGGACACGCACCCTCATCGCTCACTCCTCTGCGCCGGCCCGCCAGGCACCGCGGTCGCACGTTCCGAGTGTACGGATGACCCTCCCGTCCGAACATGGTCCTCAATGACCATTTCGGTCGTACGACCATCGGCCCCCCGCCGGCTCTGGCCGCGTGGACTCGCTATCGCGGTGTGGGCGCGGCCGAAGCGGGTGGGGCCACGGGAAAGCGCAGCAGGGCGGCCGTCAGGTGCTGGGACAACGGCGTGTCGGCGTACACGTGCTCGACGCCGCCACCGGCATCCACGACCGACGCGGCCATCTCGTCGATGACGTCCGGCGTCTTGCGGGTGACCGAGCCGCACACCGGGCACTCCTCGCCCTCCAGCCCGAGCCACCCGCAGTTCTCGCACGTACGCCCGGGCACTTCCTGGTCGTCGTGCACGAGCAGCAGCTGGACGGCCTTGGCGTTGGCCGCAGCCAGGCACCACTCCAGCCCGGCCGCGCCCAGGCCACGCATGGCCACGCGCTCCAGGGCACGAGTGACGAGGTCCTGCTCCTCCCGCCGCTCGTACTCGTCGACCACCTGCTGGACCTGCTCCCGGACTCGGGCCTCGGTCAGCGTGTGGGGGTCGATCACGAACGTGCCCGCCACCTTGGCCTGCAACTGGTGGGACAGGAAGGGCAGGAACGTCGGGATGGTCTCCTCGTGCCCGCCCACGATCACGAACTCGGCGCCCGTGCGCTGGGCGACCTGCTCGACGGCCTCGGCCGTCTCCCGGAAGTGCCGGTGGGCCCATTCCTCGGCCTTGTTGCGGACGCGGTACTCCTCGAGCCCGTGCCACCCGCCGTAGTCCGGCTTGCGCAACACGCGGCCCGATTCCTTCGTGAAGTCCTCCAGCTCGCCGGCGTCATAGGCGTACACCCACGCATGCTCCCGGTCGACGACCACCACGCAGTACCGGTGGGACTCGTCCAGCACGGCGAGCAGGGGGCGCACGTAGGGCGTGGCGTCGACCACCACGCGGTTGCGCACGTGCCGCGGCAAGGTGACCTCTTCGTAGAGGCCGGCGTCCGAACAGGCGAACACGCCCAGGGCCTTGCCCTGCAAGGTCATGGTCCGGGGCACCAGTTCGAGGATCTTGGCCACGTCCGCCTTCAGGGACTCCCGCGCCGCGTGCGGGAGCTCGTCCGATTCGGCCAGCTCCCGTACGGGCTTCACCAACGTGTGCAGCGCGGGCTGGGCGGCCCGCACCTCGCTCGGGTCGGCAGGGACGGCGATGTAGATGGACACCACGGGTGCGCCGGCCGAGCGGAAGTGCAGCAGTCGATCCAGGACTCGGTGAGGGAGCACCGGTCGCTCAGTGGGGCGGCAGCAGGGCGGGACGCAGGCGGATGGTGACGATCGTCCGGGTGTCGTCCGTACCCACGATCTCGATGGCCCAGGGGACCTCAGGCGTGAGCGAGTCGGCCAAGATCCGCTGCGGGTGCTCGATCATGTGCCGCAGCTCGACCGGGTAGCGGCCGTCCTTTCCGCCGACAGCCACGATGACCACGTCGTCCTTGTCGTCGTAGGTGATGGACGCGAACGGGAGGTGCTCCGCCTCCACCTGGTCGCCGTAGTCCCGGCTGAGGATCTCGATGGTGGCGTCATGGCCCTGGAACTCTTTGGTGAGGGTCTCGAAGAACGGGCGCCAGTCATCGCGCGCCAGCTCCAGCGTCTCCCGGCTCTTGCTCAACGTCCACTCCTTCCTCCGCGTCCCCTCGGGGTCGCCTTCTCAGGGTCGCGCCGGCACTGGTTGCCGGACATCCCCCGAACGCGTGGTGCTGATCCCGCGTGGTGCTGATCCGGCCGGGCACGGGGAAGGGTGCTCCTGGGCGACGACGAGGAGGTGCCCGTGGAACACGTGCGGCTGAACCTGGTGACCACCGATCCGGCCCGATTGGAGGACGCCGTGAAGTACCTGGAGCACGAAGCCAGGGAGGTGGTCGAGCAGGAGCCCGGCAACCTGGGGCTGTCGGTGTCGGTGAACGAACTGGGTGCCGCCGCCATCGCGTCGTACTGGGTTTCGGGAGACGCCATGCGGGAGAGCGCGAAGCACGTCGCGCCCCTCCGCGACGAGGTGCTGTTCCGCGGTCTGGGCACGGTGTCGTCCGAGCACCTCGAGGTCTCGAGCATCGTGCGCGTGGCCCGGCCCCAGGCCTGGAGCGGCGTGCGGGTCACGCGCGCCGACATCGATCCCGAGCGCGTGGACGACGCCATCGCCAATTACGAGGACAGCGCCCTCCCCTGGTACACGGAGACCGAGGGCTTCTGCACCGCGCTGCTCTTCGTGGAGCGGCGCCGGGGCCGGGCCATCATGGAGACGACGTGGCGGGACACCGACGCGCTGGTGGGCAGCCGCGGTGCCGAGGCGGGCATCCGGGTCGACGCCGTGGCCGCCACCGGTGCGGAGATCCGGGCCCTGGAGGAGTACCGGCTGGTGTTCAGCTCGGCGTCACTTGGCTGACGGGGGGCACCGCTAGCGTGCGGCCATGTACACGCATGGCCACCACGAGAGCGTGTTGCGGTCCCACCGCTGGCGCACGGTGGAGAACTCCGCGGCCTACCTCCTGGAGCGATTGCGACCGGGCCTGCGCCTGCTCGACGTCGGGTGCGGACCCGGCACCATCACCCTCGACCTGGCCGCGCACGTCGCGCCCGGCGAGGTGATCGGCATCGACGCGTCGGCCGAGGTGATCGAGGAAGCTCGGGCGGCTGCGGCCGCCGCGGGTGGGTCGGTGTCCTTCGAGGTGGCCGACGTCTACGACCTCCCGTTCGACGACGGCGCCTTCGACGTGGTCCACGTCCATCAGGTGCTGCACCACGTCCCCGACCCCGTGGGGGCGCTGCGCGCCCTGCGCCGCGTGTGCCGGCCCGGCGGGGTGGTGGCCGTGCGGGAGACCGACTACCACGCCATGACGTGGGCACCCGCCAACCCTGCCCTCGACCGGTGGATGGCGCTGTTCCAGGCGGTGGCGCGCGGCAACGGTGGCGAGCCCGACGCCGGGCGCCTGCTGTACGGGTGGGCGCTGGACGCGGGCTACGCCGAGGTGCAGCCGTCGGCGTCGGCGTGGTGCTTCGCCACCCCCGAAGAGCGGTCGTGGTGGGGCGGGCATTGGGCCGAGCGCGTCACCCGGACGGGCCTGGCCGAGCAGGCGGTCGAGCGGGGCCTGGCCAGTCCCGCCGAGCTGGCGGAGATGGCCGAAGGCTGGCGGCGATGGGCCGGCACGCCCGGCGGTTGGTTCGCCGTCCTGCACGGCGAAGTGCTCTGTACCCCCGAAACGAGATGAGGAGAGAGGCACGATCGTGGCGTCCGTGAAGCCCGTCCCCGACGGGTACCCGAGACTCACCCCCTACCTGTGCGTCCACGACGGCCAGGCGGCCATCGCGTTCTACGCCGAGGTGCTGGGGGCGACCGAGCGCATGCGCATGTCCGCTCCCGACGGGCGCATCGGCCATGCCGAGCTGCAACTGGGCGAGTCGGTGATCATGCTGTCCGACGAGTACCCCGACCTGAACGTGCGCAGCCCCAAGAGCCTGGGCGGGACGCCGGTGACGTTGAGCGTGTACGTGGACGACGTCGACACCGTGTTCCAGCAGGCCATGGGCGCGGGGGCGGTCGCCCTCCGCCCCATCGAGGACCAGTTCTACGGCGACCGGTCGGGCCAGTTCGAAGACCCGTTCGGCCACCGCTGGAACGTGGCCACCCACGTAGAGGACGTGCCGCCCGACGAGTTGGCTCGCCGGGCGGCCCGGTTCATGGGCAGCTCGTGATCCGTCCCGCCGCACTCGTCACAACCGACCCGGTGCCGTTCAGCAGGTCTTGCCGATGACCCACGGCGCCCCCACCCCGCCGTCAGGCGCCCGGTCCGCTGCGGCCGTGTACCGCAAGCCGCTGCCGAGGAGGGTGAACGACCCGCGGCTGTCGGCGAACGGCTGCACGATGGACGCCCCCGCTGGCGGGTTGCCCACGTCGGCGAGGGGCACCTCCATCACGATGGTGCCGTTGGGCCCGAGGGTCGATGTCCCCTTGACGGCCTTGGTGCCGTCGTCGTACCCCCACACCGCCGCCGGTCCGGCCCCGTTGACGGTGGCGGTGGCCGTGTACTGCGTCCCGTTGTAGGTCCACGTCACCGCCCAGAGGGCGGAGGCGGCGTTGACCGGCGGGGGCGGCGGCTCGAGGTCCTTGAGGGTCATGGTCACCCGAAGGGTCGCGGCGTCCGGCGAGGAGAACGAGGCGTTGACGATGTCGAGGTTGTCCATGTTGGAGCCGTCGCCGCCCGGGTAGTTGTTGGGCGCGTCACCGACCTTGTCGATCATCTGCGGGCCCGGGCAGGTCGTGCCCGTCACCACCGGCCCGCCGCCCCCGCCGGTCGTGGGCGGCGGGTTGGGATGGGTCATGCGGCGGGGCGTAGTGGTGCCGTCGATGTCGAACATGAGGTTCTTCACGTCGGGCACACCCCAGCCGCTGGTGTAGTCCCAGCCGGGATGCGAGCAGTTGAGCGGTGTCACGCCGTTGCACGTCACCGTCGTCTCCGTGGACACGCCGCCCACGTCGAAGAAGTCCTTGGCGTACTTCGTCGCATCGCTGGCCGTGCGGTAGATCGCGGGGTTGGCGAAACCGGCCCCGCGGAAGCGGCGCGACGCCGCCTGGATACGGGTCCACATGCCCAGCCACAGCGGGGACGACAGGCTGGTGCCGCCGCCAGGCTGGTCGTTCTGGCCGCCGGCGGTGATGGCGTAGCCATTGGTGAGGACGTCACCCGACTGGGCGGCCACGTCGGGGATGCCCCGGCAGTACGGGAGGGGCGGTGAGTAGGGCTGCCCGTGGGGGTCGGTCACGCAGCGGGTCTGCAGCACGGGCGGGTTGGTGTTCTGGTACCGGTCAGCGGCGATGAAGTCGCTGTTGCCGCCACCGGTGAAGTGCCACGAGTACTCGAACGACCGGGTGGCCGGCGAGGTGGCGGTGGCGTCGTTGTAGTAGAGGACGGTCCCGCCCACGGCCACCGCGTGGGTGCTGACGGCCGGGTAGTTCAGCATGGGCGTGGGCACGAGGGTCACGCCGTTGAGCACGAGGGCAACCGCCGGGCAGCCGGCGCCCGTGTCGCCCGAGGAGGCGAACATGGTGCGCCCCTCCATGACCGCCTTCTTGAGCACCTTCTCGTACAGGTCCTGGTTGGGGTTGCCGGCGATGACCACGCCGCTGGGGCTGCCCGGGCTGCCGCTCAGGCCGTCGGTGCCGGGCGCCTCCTCGCAGCCGCCGAAGGACGAGCTGCCCTGCAGGGGCCCGTCCTCGTCGCCGGCCCAGGCGTTGTAGGCGCCCACCAGGTCGGGATCGGTGCCCGCCTTGCCGAAGTACAGCTTCTCGGCCACGGCGTTGGGGGCCATGCCCGTGGACGCCTGGGTGTCGATGTTCCACTCCTCCTCACCGCCCGAGTCGGTGACGGCCTTCTCGTTGCCGGAGTAGCGGATGGAGAGGGGGATGGCGGGCAGCTTGTTCTCGACCTCGAACTGGCGAAGGTCGTCGAGCGTGTTCTTGGTGGTGCCCCAGCCGAAGATCGCCATCTGCTGGCCCTCGCCCTTGTTGCCGCCGGGCTGGTCGTAGATCGACCACAGGGCCGAGGGGGTGCTCAGCCCGAGGTTGGCGGTGGGGCTGGGTGTGGCCGGCTTGGCCCGATCCTGCAGGCGCGGACCTTCCAGGCTGTTGAGCCCGTTGATGCCGTAGACGCCGAGGTCCGAGGGGACGGTGGGCGCGTTGGTGTTGGCGTAGAAGGCCAGGCTCCCGGCCCGGTAGTCCTTGAACGTCACGTGCAGCAGGCCGGCCACTTGCGCGACGGTGCCGGTCGCCAGCACGTACTCGCTGGCGTTGGGCTGCGCCTGCACCTGCAAGCCGGCGTGGCTCAGCCAGGTGGTCACCTGCGAGAGGCGGTCGCTGGGCACGCCGAAGCGCTGCTCGAACTCGGTCGGGCTGAGGTACTGGCCGTACAGCGCGCTGGTGGGGTCGTACTCACCGGCGAGATAGGCGTCCTCGCCGGCCGGGTCCCGACCGGTCAGGCCCACACCGATGCTGATCTCCTTGGACGGATCAGTGGTGCCCACGGGCTGCAAGTGAGCGATCGACCGCAGCACGTTGTTCACGATGACCGCATCGGGTGCGGTGGCGTGGACGGCGCCGGGGGCGGCGACGGCGAAGGTGGACAGGAGGGCGACGATCACGGCGAGTGAGGCAGCGGTGCGTCGGGAGAGTGCGATGTGCTTCACGTCGGACCGGTTTCGCCGCGGACGCCAGCGGGGCCTACCTCCCACCTCACCGCTCTCATCGTCCTGCCATGTTCCCCGTCACGCTTCGTACCTTTTGTGCCGGTACGGAGACGGAGTCACCTTCTGCTCGGCACCCGACGCCGCGGCACGGCGAGTCGTAGCATCCGGGCATGCCGGAGCCCATCGTGCTGGATCCGTTGCTCGACCCCGCTGGTGCCGACCGGATGGTGGCCCTGTGGCACGGCTTCGCCACCTACGGTCAGTACAGCAACGAGAGCGAGCCGGCTGGTTTCGCCCCCGAGCTGGCCCAGCGCTACGACGCCGCCGTGAACTTCATCCGCACCGGGGGGCGCTTCGGCCGCATCGAGAAGGCGAGCATGTTGGCCGCCCGCACCAACTACTTCCGGGAGACGTACGTCTACGGGTCCGAGGTCATCGCCCCCGAGGCCTGCCTGCTGTTCGACCACCCGGGTCTGGCCGACGCGGCCCGGACGCTGCACGGCCGGTCCGTGATCGTGCCCGCCATCGTGTACGCCAACATCCTCCTGCCCGGGCAGGAGCTGGCCGTCCACACGGACGTGGGCGAGTTCCGGGGCGCCAACCGCAAGGTGCTCCCCCAGTGGCTGATCGTGGTCATGCACCACTCGGGCCTGTTCGAGGCATGGCGCATGCCCATCGCCACCGGCATCGCCTACTTCGGCCGGGCCGGCGGCGGCGAGCTGGCCTACTACCCCGACGGGCCGGCCGGTCCGGCGCGCACGTACTCGCCCCGGCACAACACCGCGGTGGTGCTCGACACCGACTCGGTGTTCCACGGCGTCGACACCGTGGCCGGCGACGACGAGGCCCTGGCCCGGTTGCGGCCGGGCATGCGCCTGCACTGGGAGGGCGGCGAGCAGTGGACCGTCCGCAATGGTGACGAGATCGTCGCCACCTTCGACACCGACCAGGTCCGCTACTCGGTGTCGTGGAAGGCGTACTGCTTCGCCGACGACGACGAGCGGCGGGCCTGGGAGGCCCACACCGACGACCTGTCGCTGGAGACGGTGCTCGACCGGCTCATCGCCGACCTGGTGGCGCGGGGCCGGCTGTCGTCGGCCACCGACCGGCCGGGCGACGCCGAGCTGGGCAAACTGCTCATCGACGAGTACGTCCGCTTCCCCGCCGCCGTTTGACCGCGCTGCGCTCGATATACCGAACGGAGCGCGGCCAAACCGCGGCATCGACGGTTGCGTCGATGCCGCAACCGGGCCAGGGCCGACCTGGACCTACAACTAGCAACCGCGAACCACAGGGCCGGGGGGCTGCACGGAAAAGACGTAGTCGAAGGTCGAGTTGGGCTTGCCACCTGTGACATCGAGCTGCGCGGTCTGACCTGTCTGCAACCGCGTCGTCCAACGAGTGTGGGGCGGCGTTGCACTGACTTGAGCCACGCGAGACCAGCCGGCGTCCTCGAGTGTCCGCTCGATCACGACGCCGTCGTCGGGTGGTTGATCTGCGAGGCGCACCGTCACGAGGATCGACTCGGGGTCCCACCCGAACGTGCCCTTGCGTCCGTCGCACGAATCCCAGAACGGAGGCTTGTCAAGCCGGCGGACAATCAAGGCGGAGCGCGGAAGGGATCGCGGGACCTCGGCGGCGAGCGCTCGAAGGATGTGACCATGCGGGTCACCACCTCGGGACGCCGGTGGGTGGACAAGGCGCACCGCGATCACGCAAAGCGCCAAGATGACGATCGCGGCCGAGCGGCCCCGCCTTACGCGCATGTCGACGCGTCGCATCAGCATGCATACCTCAGCCCCGACGAAGCCTCGATGATGAGATCGAATGCTGCCTCGGCGCACGCCCGTCTCTTCACCCCGGAGCTCAGCGTGAAGATGGCGCAAATCATAGAGCGTGCCATCTCGATGGAAAGCGGAGGTACTTTCGTCGAAAGCGCTGGCGGCGCCCATGTCAAGAGCTTCGACTCGACCACGATCAACGGCGACACGGCAATCGTTAAGGCAACGGTCACGCAATGGGACACGGTAGGCCAGATACAGGTAACAGCGGCAACCCAACGTCACATTGTTGAGACGTTCTGATGGCCAATGGCCCGTCTTCGTGCTCTCCGTTCTGGGAACGCGGGCGTACGGGGCCGTTCGTAGACGTGCCGGGAACGTTCGGGTCAGCTGCCCAGGCGGGCCCGGCGGCGGGCCTGGGCCGACACCCTTCCGGTGCCGCGGGTACCGGCGGCGGCGCCCGAGCGCTGGATGGCACGGGGATCCGTGCCCAGGTACGACTCGATCACTCGGGGGTCGTCCCGCACGGCGGCGGGCGAGCCCTGGGCGATGACGCAACCCGACTCCATGGCGATGACCTCGTCCGACAGGGCCATGATCAGCGTCATGTCGTGCTCGATGAGGAGCAGCGTGGCGTCGAGGTAGTCCTTCACCCGCCTGAGCACCTCGCCCAACGCCTCCGTCTCTCGCTGGGCGATGCCCGACGAGGGCTCGTCCAGCAGCAGCACCCGCGGGCGGAGGGCGATCACCGCGGCCAGCTCGGTGATGCGGCGGGTGCCCGTCGACAGCTCGGCGATCATCTTGTTGCGGAAGCGGTCCAGGCCCATCTCGTGCACCAGCTCGCGGGCTCGCTCGTCCCGGCGCCGGTCGGAACGGGTCGACCCCAGGAGCTCGGCGCCCAGGCGGGTGGGCTCCTCCCGCTCCAAGGCCAGGCGCACGGTGTCGAGCACGGTGAGGGTGGGGAACAGCCCGGCGTCCTGGAACGAGCGGATGAGGCCCAGGCGGCCGCGGGCCGCCGGCCCCAGCCCGCTCACGTCCCGGCCGCCGAGCACGACACGACCGGTATCAGGCACGGTGAACCCGGCGATCAGCTCGAACAGCGTGGTCTTGCCCGCCCCGTTGGGGCCGATGAGGCCGAGCGTCGTACCGCCGGCCACGTCGAAGCTGACGCCGTCGACGGCATGCACCCCGCCGTAGTGCTTCTTGAGATCGGTGACCGAGAGCACCGCGCCCGCCCGATCGCTCACCGGCCGAGGTGCGGGCCGGGCCGTGAGCGACGCGCCGAAGTCCATCTCCTGGTCGCCCTGGGCCCGCACGGCCACGGGGTCCAGGCCACCCCGCCGGGCGAGGGTGTCGACCAGGCGATCGCGCAGGGGCCGCACCACCTCGGCCAGGCCGCCCGGGTAGTAGAGGATCAGCAGCAGCCAGCCGAAGGACGACGCGGCCAGGCCCGCGGTGTCGAGGGGGACGAAGGCAGGGATGCCGACGATGTACAGGGCGCCCAGCACCGGCCCCACCAGGATGCCGATGCCCCCGATCACCGACATGGCCACGAGCTTGATGCTGGCGTCGGGCGAGAAGGTCTCGAAGGACAGCCCGGCCAGGCTGTGCCCGTACACGGCGCCGCCCACGCCGGCCAGGAAGCCGGCCAGAGCGAACGCCTCCAGCTTCCGCCGGGTGACGGGCACGGTGAAGGCCCGGGCCGCGTCCTCGTTGTCCCGCACGGCGATGAGCGAGCGCCCGAAGGCACCCCGCCGCACGTTCCGGTACAGCAGCAGCCCGAGCACGAGCAGGGCCAGCGCGAAGAAGTAGTACTTCCTGGCGTTGTCGAGGGTGAAGCCGGCGATGGACGGCCGCCCGGGCGTGACCCGCCCGCCGAGCATCCACGGCTGTTGCAGCAACCAGGCTTGGGCGGCCAGGGCGAACCCCAACGTGACGACGGCGAGCATCAGGCCCCGGATGCGTAGGGCGGGGAGGCCGATCAGCGCCGACACGGCGGCGGCCACCACGCCGGCGGCCACGAACCCGAGCAGGTAGTTCCCGTGGGCCGCGGTGAGCCGGTACGAGACGGTGGCGCCCACCCCGGCCAGCGCGAACTGCCCGAGCGAGAGCTGGCCCGCCATGCCGGTGACGATGGCGATGGACAGCCCGATGAGGGAGAAGCTCACCACTGCGACCAACGAGAAGGCGACCTGGTTGGTGGTGAACAGCGGGACGAGCACGGCCACGCCGAGAGCGGCGGCACCGGCGACGGCGCCCAGGTTGCGGATCGACCACACGGCCCGGAAGGCGTCGGGGAGCGGCTTCCACGGCAGGACCGCGGTCCAACTTCCCTGGTCGTCACCCCGCCCCTGCTGGCGGGTCTGCAACAAGAGGGCAACGACGATGCCGACGAACAGCAGCATCTCGGTCAGCCCGCCGGACGAGAAGTTGAACAGCAAGGCCTGCTCGGCGATGCCGACGAACACACCGGCAGCCAGGGCCACGGGCATGCTCGACATCCGCCCGATGACGGCCGCCACCAGGGCGCGCAGCAACAGCGCCGGGCCCAGGGAGTCGGCGGTGATGAGCCCACGGCTGGGGAAGACGAGGATGGCCGTGTAGGCGGAGATGGCACCGGCCAGGGCCCAGGCGATGGTCGACATGCGGCTGGGCGACACGCCCACCAGCCGGGCCGTCTCCGGGTTGGCCGCCGATCCCCGGATGGCCAGGCCCGAGCGCGTGTACCGCAGGAACAGCACGAGGGCGAGCACGACCAGCGGCGTGAGGAACAACATCCCCGAGTACGCGGGCGTGACCCGCAGGGCGCCGATGGAGAACTGGGGCAACCCAACCGGTTGCGGGAACGTGCTGCTCGACCGCACCTCCTTGGCGATGACGACGGAGAGGAGCAGCACGAACTGGGCGGCGCCGAGCGTCGCCACGATGCTCATGAGCCGGGGCGCCTTGCGCAGGCGCCGGACGACCATGGCCTCGACCACGCCGCCCATGCCCGACGCCGCCGCCAGGGCCAGCGGGAACGCCACCCAGTACGGGAAGTGCCAGCGCACCACGGCGATGGCGAGCACGGCCGCGCCGAAGGCGCCGATCTGGCCGTGGGCGAAGTTGATGATCTTGTTGGACCGGTAGATGAGGATGAGGCCCACGGCGAGGATGCCGTACGTCATCCCGATCACGGCACCGAGCACCACGCCCGGGAAGGTGAGCTTGATGCCCAGGATGCCGAGCAGCGCGATCACCGGGTCAACCCCTTGGCCGCGCCTTCGAGGAACACCGAGCGCAGCAAGTCACGCTGTTCGAGCAGCTCGTCGGCCCGGCCGTCGAAGCGGATGGCGCCCTTCTCCATGAAGTACACGTGGTCCACCACGGAGAGGGCGACGTTCACCGACTGCTCCACCAGCACCACGGCCGTGCCCGCGCCGTTGATCCGCCGCAGCATGTCCAGCAACTCCGACACGACCTTGGGTGCCAGGCCGAGGGACAGCTCGTCGATCAACAGCAGGCGGGGCCGGAGGATGAAGGCCTGGCACAGGCCGAGCATCTGCTGCTCGCCCCCGGACAACGTCGCCGCCGGCTGGTTGCGGCGGGCGGCCAACTTGGGGAAGGCCGCGAACGACTCGTCGATGGCCCGCTCCAGCGAGCGGCCGTCCCGTCCCAGGCTGAAGCCGAACAGCCGGAGGTTCTCGGCCACCGACAGGGGTCCGAACACCGCTCGCCCGCCGGGGATCTGGGAGATGCCGAGCTTCAGGCGACGGGCCGTGTCGAGGTAGGTGACGTCGATGCCGCGCAGCCGGACGGTGCCGCTGCTCGGGAGCCCGAGCCCGGAGATGGTGCGCAGGAGGGTCGACTTGCCGGCGCCGTTGGTACCGAGGAGGGCGACCATCTCCCCGTCGTCCACGGTGAAGCGCACGTCGAACAGCACCTGCAAGGACCCGTAGGAGAAGTTCACGTCCCGGCAGGCGAGGAGGGGCAGGTGGC
>DASRGI010000256.1:0-42366 GCA_035651095.1 Acidimicrobiales bacterium
CCACAAGGGGAACCTCGGGGGTGGGGTTCACGCCGCTGAAGTCGAGCATCTCGGCCAGGTTGCCGGCGGCCGCGTCGCGCACATTGAGGGGTCGCAGGTCCCAGCGCCACTCCACCAGCTTGAGGATCGATGCGTGGTTGTACACGTTGTGACCGATGGTCCCGGGCGCGGCGAAGGGCGACACCACGTAGGCGGGCACACGGAAGCCCGAGGTGTTGTGTTCCTCGGTCGGCGTGGGCGTGAAGGCGTCGGGGAACGACTTGGGCACCACGTGGTCGAAGAACCCGCCCCACTCGTCGTAGGTGACGACGAGCACCGTGCTCGACCACACCGGGCTGAGCATCAGGGCGTTCACGATGTTGGAGATCAGGGCCTGGCCCCGGCGGATGTCGGCGTGGGGGTGGTCGTCGTTGGAGCCGCCCTGGTCCTCGCCCAGGAAGAAGGGATCGATGTACGAGTACGACGGGAGCGAGCCCGCGGCGGCGTCGGCGAAGAAGTGGCCGATGCTGCGGGCGATGTTGACGTACTTGGTCCCCCACAGGGCCAGGAACGGGAGGTCCGAGAAGTAGTAGTTGGCCGACACGCCGGCCGTGGCCAGGCTGTCCCAGATGGTCGGCAGGGTCGAGGTGGTGGAGGTGTTCGAGATCCGGTCGGTGGCCGCCGCGTGGCTGTAGAAGCGGTTGGGGTACGTGGGGCCGAGGATGGACGAGAAGTAGTTGTCGGCGATGGCGAAGCCGTCCACCAACGCGGCGTTGGTGGGCACCTGGTCACGGGTGTAGTAGCCCAGGGCGTAGTCGTCGTTGCTGCCCTTGCGGAAGCCGTCGACCTTGCCGCCGTCGTACTGCGTGCGCCCACCGTCATACGAGTGGTCGGGGTCGTTGTAGCCGCAGCCCGCCCAGTCGTTCAGGCGGTGGGTGTCGTGCAGCAGGCCGGCACCGTCGGCGTAGGACAGGCCCGCCTGCCGGCCGTTGGCGCCCGGCACCCAACCGAGGTAGTGGTCGAACGAGCGGTTCTCCATGCACAGCACGACGATGTGCTCGATCGGGCTCCGCAGCCCGTTGGCGGCCAAGGGCGTGGCGTGCTCCGGGCGCGGCCTGGGCCACGAGCGGCTGGCGGCACCGACGGCCCGCGTCAGCCCGCCGCTGGCGGCCAGGGCGCCGGCCGCGCCGGCGGCGGTGAGGAACTGGCGGCGGCTGAGCGTCATGTCGCCCGCCGGGATGGCGTGAACAGGTCGCTCATGGAGTGCTCCTTCGGGGAGGCCGCGTTGTTGAGGTGCTCGGTGATGCCGAAGGCGTCCTCGATCGTCCGCAGCAACGAGTGGTGGTCGTAGAAGCTGTCGGTGGCGTGGCCGACCCTGGCCAGGGATGAGAGCATCAGGAGCCCGACGCGCCCGCCGCCATCCGTCCCGATGCCGGACACGCCTGACGCGCAGCACCCTGACGTGTCGCTGTTGCTGGCTTCGTCGAAGGTGATGAAGAGGGCGCCGCCGTCCTTGTAGGCGGCCGAGTCGAGGATGAGCGGCACGTTGGCCTGCAGCCACTGGTCGGCGGACACGAGCCCGCCGGGCTGGCCCGCCTTGTCACCCTTGCAGGGGGCGTCGTGGCCGTCGTCGCACGTGTCCGGCGTGATGAACACGAAGTTGGGGACGGCGTCTCGCGTGTGGCTGCGCAACAGCGGGGGCAGGGCCGAGTAGTCCACCACGTGGTCGTCGCACCGCTTCTGGTCGTCGACGACGGGCGGGTAGTACACGAACGGGTTGTGGCGGGTGGCGTAGCCCACCGAGTTGGGGTCCTGGAGGTCGGTGAGGGCCGGGTGCTTGCAGGGCGTGCCCATGCTCTCCATGTAGGCGCCCCACGTGAGGCCCTTCTCCTCCAGCTGGTCGACGATGCTGCGCCCGCCGTCCACCCGGGCCTTCTCCGACCCGTAGCACATGGCCCAGTTCTGGCAGTCGGACTGGAACACGGGTGTGGGCGGCTGCCCGCTGGTCATGGCGATGTAGTTGTCGGCGCTCAGGTGGCTGACGCCGTAGTAGCGGTCGGCGAAGGCGCCCCGGCGGACGAGGGAGTTCAGGTAGGTCGCCGGGCTGTCGGGGCCCCACGAGGTGGCGAAGTCCTCGTTCTCCAGCACGATGACGAACACGTGCTTGAGGGCGGGCACGTGTTCGGTCGTGGAGGCTCGGGCGGTAGAGGGCACGAGCACCATCGCGGCGAGGGCG
The DNA here is from genome assembly GCA_035651095.1 of Acidimicrobiales bacterium. Lineage (GTDB taxonomy): Bacteria > Actinomycetota > Acidimicrobiia > Acidimicrobiales > JAUTXP01 > DASRGI01. Next base: position 2,216 of record DASRGI010000256.1, read on the forward strand.
ACGGGCAGGGCCAGCCGGGAGAGCAGGCGATGCACGTTGGGTGATTCCACCTGGCAGCCCGCGGGTCCTGCACTCGCGGTGCAAACGAGCGGTGAACGTCAGGCGAACTCGGCGGCCAGGGCGGTGGCCGCTTCGGGATCGCCCACGGTCACCGTGCGGGCGTCGGGCAGGCAACGCTTGATCATCCCGGTGAGGACGTTGCCGGGCCCCGCCTCCACGAACACGTCGGCGCCCAGCGCGGCCATGGCGTCGATCGACGCGTTCCAGAGCACGGGCGATACCACGTGGCGGCGCAGCAGGCCGTCGATCACGGCCGGATCCTGGGTGGGCTGGCCGGTGAGGTTGGGCACCAGCGGGAAGCGCGGCGGTTGGAGATCCATGCGCTCGACGGCCTCGGCCACGGGTCCCACGGCCGCCTCCATGAGGGGCGAGTGGAAGGCGCCCGCCACCGGGATGCGCATGCCTCGCGCCTTGCGATCCTTGGCGATGGCGGCCGCCCGCTCGATGGCAGCCTCGGTGCCCGACAGCACGGTCTGCTTGGGGCTGTTCTCGTTGGCGACCACCAGCGCCTCGCCCTCGGCCGCGGCGACCACGATGTCGGCTGCCTCGGCCGCGGTGATGCCCATCACCGCCAGCATGGCGCCGGGTTGCTGGGCGCAGGCCTCCTGCATGGCCGTGGCCCGGATGCGCACGGCGTCGAGGGCGGCGGCCAGCGTGGTGGCGCTGGTGGCCACCAGGGCCGCGAACTCCCCCAGGCTGTGGCCGGCGGCGGCGACGGGCATGAGGCCGGCCGTTTCCAGCACTCGGAACGCAGCCACGTCGGCCGTGAACACGGCCAACTGGGTGATGTCCGTGCGCTCCAGGGCACCGGGTTCGTGGCAGCGGGCGGCCAGGTCGAAGCCCAGCACCTCGCTGGCTTCGGTGACGACGGCCGCGGACGCCGGATGGCCCAACCACGGGTCGAGCATCTCGGGGAACTGCGAACCCTGGCCGGGGAAGACGACGGCGACACCCATAGGCCGACGGACATTACCGATAGTGTCCGCGGGTGCTCGACCTGCCGGCCGACGAGGTGCACGTCTGGCTGGCCGAGGCGTCCAGCGCCCATCGGGTCGAATTCCTACTGAACGGCGCTGAACTGGCCCGGGCAGCCCGGTTGCGCATGCCCGCCAGCCGGGACGCGTACGTGGCCGCCCACGGCCTGGTGCGGGTCGCCGTGGGTCGGTATCTCGGCGCCGACCCGGCCTCGCTGTCGTTCGACGAGGCCGAGGGAGGCAAGCCCCGGCTCGCCGGTGCGGGCGACGGCGGCGCGCCCTCGATCCGGTTCAACCTTTCGCACGCGGTGGGGCTGGCGGCGGTGGCCGTCGCCCTCGGCCGCGAGGTGGGCGTCGACGTCGAGAAGCTGCGGGCCGTGCACGGGGCCGAGGCGGTGGCCCGGCGGATCATGACGCCGGCCGAGTTCGACCGCCACGCGTCCTTGCCCGCGGGGGAGCGCGACGTCGACCTGCTGCGGGTGTGGGCCCGCAAGGAGGCGTTGGTCAAGGCATCGGGTGCGGGCGTGCGGGCCCCGCTGGCCGAGCTCGCCTCCGAGCCCGAGGCGGGCAGCCGGTGGTCGGTCGTCGACCTCGACGTGCCCGGGTACGCCGGCGCCGTGGCGGCCGAGGGCCCTCCCTGGCGGGCTGTGGTCCATCTAGCGTGATCCGCCATGGGTACCGTCATCGCCATCCACCGCTACCCGGTGAAGTCCATGCAGGGGGAGGCGTTGGACGCAGCCGACATCGACTCGCGGGGCATCGCTGGCGATCGCCGGTGGGCCGTGGTCGACCAAGCCACGGGCAAGGTGCTGTCGGCCAAGCGGGACGGCCGGCTGCTCGAGGCCCGGGCCTGCACCACGCCGGCCAGTGTCACCATCACCCTGCCCAGTGGCACCACCCTGGCGGTTGCTGACCCCGAGATCCACGACGCCCTGTCGTCCTGGCTGGGCCGGCCCGTGCGGCTCGAACCGGCCACGGCCGAGGGTGCCGGCCGGGTCTACGAGATGCAGGTGAGCGCCGAGGACCCCGAGTCGCCCGTGGTCGAGATCCCCTGCCCGCCGGGCACCTTCTTCGACCTGGCCGCCGTCCACGTCCTGACCACGGCCAGCCTGCGAGCCATGACGGCGCTCTACCCCGACGGAGCGTGGGTGGCCGGCCGCTTCCGCCCCACGCTGCTCGTCGAGGCCGACGGTGACGGGTTCGTGGAGGACGAGTGGGTGGGCCGGGAGGTCCAGGCGGGGACGGTGGGGCTCATGCCGTTCATGCCTACCGTGCGTTGCGTGGTGCCCACCCGCCCCCACGCCGGGCTGCCCGCGGACCTGGGCCTGGTGAAGGCGGTCAACCGCCACCACGGCGCCGCCCTCGGCGTGTACGCGGCCGTGTCGGCACCCGGCTCCGTGCAGGTGGGCCACGCCGTCACCTGACGACCTGAGAATCTCTGGCGAGGGCCGTACCCCTTTGCTCACCGTCGGCGTTTGCACGCATGAACGAAGACAAACGACCGAAAGGGTGTGAAAGGCAATGGACGCAGTCGCCGTAGGAGGCTTGGCAGGGATCGCACTGCTGCCGCTGGCCGTGCTGGCGTTCGAGCTTGCCTTCCGGGCATCGGCCAAGGCCGAGTTCGGTACCCCGACCGCAGGCGAGAGTGCCGGCCAATCTCCCCGGCCCACTCCCGTGATCGAGCTTTCCGATCGCTCTGCGGGGACGGTCCTCGGCCGCCGTTTCGAGCAGGTCCGGCCGGACCTGCCGGTGCGGGCGGCGTAACCGGGGACAGACGAGGGCGGCGGGGCCTCCGGGCCCCGCCGTCGTCGCGTCCGGGTGGTTTTTCACGGCACGCCGGGCGGTATGGTCGCCAGGGTGCGTGTCGCACTCCTCAGCCGTGAGTTCCCGCCCCACGTGTACGGCGGTGCCGGCGTGCACGTCGAGTACCTGGCCCGGGAGCTGGCCCGGCTCGTCGAGCTGACCGTCCACCACTTCGGTCCCGACGGTCCCACCGACGGACCCACTGGCGGGCCCGGTGACGGACCCGGCGCCAGACCCGGCGTCGTCGGCCACGAGCCCTGGGAGCGCCTGGCCGGTCGTCATCCCTACACCCCGGCCCTCGAAGCCATGTCCGTCGACCTGGCCATGGCCGCCGCCAGCGCCGGGGCCGACCTGGTGCACAGCCACACCTGGTACGCCAACCTGGGCGGGCACCTGGCCAAGCTGGTGCACGGCATTCCCCACGTGGCCACCGTGCACAGCCTGGAGCCGCAGCGCCCGTGGAAGGCCGAGCAGTTGGGCGGGGGGTACGCCCTGTCGTCGTTCTGCGAGCGCACCGGGCTGGAGGGGGCCGACGCCGTCGTGGCCGTGTCCGACGCCGTGGCCCACGACGTGCGCCGCTGCTACCCGGACATCGACCCGGCCCGGGTGCACGTCATCCACAACGGCGTCGACCCGGACGACTACCGCCCCGAGCACGACACCCGTGTGCTGGAGCGCTACGGCATCGACCCCGAGCGCCCGGTGGTGCTGTTCGTGGGCCGGATCACCCGCCAGAAGGGGATCGAGCACCTGTTGCACGCCGCCCCGTTCCTGGCCCGCGGGGTGCAGCTGGTCCTGCGGGCCGGGTCACCGGACACCGAGCAGATCGCCGCCGAGGTGGCCCAGGGTGTGGCCGACGCTCGCGCCGCCGGGCACGAGGTGGTGCTCGTCCAGGACAACCTGGCCCGGGAGGAGCTCATCCACCTGATCGGCGCGGCCACCGTCTTCTGCTGCCCATCGGTGTACGAACCCTTCGGGCTGGTGAACGTGGAGGCCATGGCGTGCGGTGTGCCGGTGGTGGCGTCGGCCGTCGGGGGGATCCCCGAAGTCGTGGACGATGGTGTCACCGGCCTGCTCGTGCCCGTCGAGCTGGTGCACGAGGGCACGGGGACGCCCGAGCCCCGGGTGCCGGCCGAGTTCGCCCGGAACCTGGCCGCCGCCCTCAACCAGCTGGTCACCGACCCGGCGCTGGCCCGGAAATATGGCGAGGCCGGGCGCCAGCGGGTGGTGGAACGGTTCAGCTGGCGAGGGGTGGCCGAGCGCACCGTGGCCCTCTACCAGGCCCTCACGGGATGAAACGGGCAGGCCAGGGCGAATGTGCATTGGTTTTAGCGCCGGAGTGCTGTTACCGTTTCCAAGTCTCACCGATTCCGCTCGGCTGGCGCAGCGCGCCCCTCGGCTCGGACCTGGTATGCGTTCCCGGTCCGGTTTGGTGTGATTTCTTCGACAAGAGGTGATGGTGGATGAACCGGCGCGTTGACCACGATGAGGAAGATCTGGTCCGGCTCTACCTGCGCGACATCGGTCGCCACGAGCTGCTGACCAAGGACGACGAGGCCCGCCTGGGCCGTGCCATCGAGGCTGCTCAGGCTGCCCGGGTCGAACTGCAGGCGCCCAAGGTGTCCCCTTCCGCTCGGGCCAAGCTGCGGCGCACGGTCCGGGAGGGCGAGGACGCGGCGCAGACGTTCGTGAACGCCAACCTGCGCCTGGTGGTCTCGATCGCCAAGCGCTACCAGGCGTCCGGCCTGCCCCTGCTCGACCTGGTGCAGGAGGGCAACCTGGGCCTGGTCCACGCCGTGGAGAAGTTCGACTACCGCAAGGGCTTCAAGTTCTCCACGTACGCCACGTGGTGGATCCGCCAGGCCATCGCCCGCGGCATCGCCAACAACGGGCGCACCATCCGGCTGCCCGTCCACGCCGGCGACATGCTGCGCCAGCTGCAGCAGGCCCGTTCCCGCTTGGAGCTGGAGCTGGGCCGCAAGCCCACCACGGTCGACCTGGCCGAGGACCTGGGCCTTTCCGAGCAGCAGGTGATCGACATCCTGCGCCACGCGTCCGAGCCCATGAGCCTGTCCCAGCCCGTCTCGCCCGACGGCGACGACGAGTTCGGCGACTTCGTGGAGGACACGCTGGCCGTGTCGCCCCTCGAGGCCGCGGTGGACTCGGTGCTCTCGGACGAGCTGAACCGGCTCCTCAAGGTGCTCGACGAGCGGGAGCGGGAGATCCTGCGCCTCCGCTACGGCCTGGACCGCAGCGACCCCCGCACCCTGGATGAGGTGGGTGAGCGCTTCAACCTCACCCGCGAGCGCATCCGCCAGATCGAGGCCCGGGCCATGTCGAAGCTCCGGCACCCCTCGCTGGCCGACGACGCTCGCAGCCTCCTCATCGGCTAGCTCGCCTCAACGGCCAGCGCCCCTCAACGGCCAGCCCTCTCATCGGGGCTGGGCCCTCCGGCCCGGCCCCCGGTCAGGTGGCGGCCATGAAGGCCACCACCACCTCGGCCAGCCGCTCGCCCTGGTCCTCCTGGAGGAAGTGCCCCGCGCCCTCGATGGTGGTGTGGGGCTGGCCCTTGGCGCCCGGGATCTGCTCCTGCAGGTGACGGTCGGCGCCGCGCGTGATGGGGTCGCTGTCGGCGAAGGCGGTGAGGAAGGGCTTGTCCCAGCCGTGCAGGACCTCCCACGCCTTGCGGTTGGCGTCTGACGCCGGGTCGTCCGGGCGGGTGGGCACCAGCAATGGGAACTGGCGGGCGCCCTCCTTGTACGACTCGTCGGGGTAGGGCGCGTCGTAGGCGGCCACCACCTCGGGAGGCAGGTCGCTCACGCAGCCGCCGTTCACGATCCGGCCCACGGGCAGCTCGGGCACCTCCTGGGAGAACTTCTGCCAGGCCAGGAAGGCCTCGCCCGGGTCGCGCTCGCCCGTGGGCAGGAAGGTGTTGGCCGCCACCACCCGGTCGAACCGGTCGGGGTGCTCGGCCACCAGGCGCAGGCCACCCCAGTCCTGGCACACCAGGGTGATGTGGCGCAGGTCGAGGCCGTCCACGAGCGCGGCCCGCAGCCAGTCGACGTGGCGCTGGTACGTGTAGTCGGTGCGTTTGGCCGGCTTGTCGGAGCGGCCGAAGCCCACCAAGTCGGGCGCCACCGCCCGTTGCCCTGCGGCCGTGAGCACGGGGATCATCTTGCGATACAGGTAGCTCCACGACGGCTCGCCGTGCAGCAGGAGCACGGGCTGGCCGTCCGCCGGCCCCTCGTCCACGTAGTGGATGCGCAACTCGCCGCCCTCGCCGTCGGGCACCTGCACGTAGTGGGGCTCGAAGGCGTACCCGGGGAGACCGGTAAAGCGCTCGTCGGGGGTGCGGAGGGCGTCCATGGCCGCAGCCTAAACGGGCTGCGATCCGGGGAGCCGGCCGGGCGCGGGGGACGGGGGCCTAGGCCGAGGCGGTGAGCACGCGCTCCACCTCAGCCATGGCGCCCCGCAGGTCGGGCAGGCCGCGCTGGCGGGCCTCGCTCCCGGCCAGGAACACGAACGTGCAGCGGGCCACGGGCCGGCCCAGCGAGCGTTCCAGGGCCAGGGCGTAGGCGCCCCCCTGCCAGCGGTACCGGTCCAGGGCCCGGTCGATCTCGGCGTCGGAGCGCAGGGCGTCGGTCTTGTAGTCGACCACCACCAGGCCCTCGGGCGACTCGTACAGCAGGTCGACGAAGCCCTCCAGCAAGGTGTCGCCCACGGGCACACCCACGTACAGCTCTCGCCAGTGGCGGCTGCTCACGGCCTGGGCCACGGCCGAGCTGGCCAGAGCGGCCCGAGCCAGCCGCTCCACCTCCGCCGCCCGCTCGTCGACGTTCTCGGCGGCCGCCGCGGCCCGGGCCAGGGCGGTGACGTCCCGGCCGGTGGTGAGGTCGGCCGCCTGCAGTACGGCGTGCACGGCCCGCCCGATGGACGTGCCCGCCCGCCCCCGCCGCCCGCGCCCGTCCTCGTGGACGCCCGGCTCCATGTCCTCGATGCCGGCCAGCGTGGTGGCCGCCCGCACCGGCGCCCGCCGGAGCCGGGCGATGCGGTCCTCCCGCTCGGCGGACCACGCCCGGCGGACGGCGGCCGCGTCGGGCCGGGTGCGGGGCACGCTGCTCGCGACCTGGGCCCGCAGTGCGAACGGCGGATCCAGCCGGCGCACGAGGTGGGGTGCCGCCTCGCACAGCCGGGCCAGCTCGGCCGCGGCCGTGCGGTCCCCGGCCCGGTGGTGCAGGCTCACGACCAGGTGGTCGCGCGCCCGGGTGGCAGCCACGTACAGGAGGCGGAGCTGCTCGTGGCGCTCCATCTCCCGCTCCTGGTCTGCCAGGGCAGCGAACCCCGGTGTCCGGAAGCGGCTGGCCCGGGCCTGGGGCCGGCCCTCGTCGTCCCACAGCACCCGGGTGGGCGAGCCGCCGCCGTTGGCCCGGTTGAGGCCGGCCAGGATCACCACCGGGAACTCGAGGCCCTTGGCTCCGTGGACGGTGAGGATGCGCACGGCGTCATCGTCGGCCTCGGGCAGGGCGGACTCGCGCATCCGGGCGTCGTCGGCCGCCTGCTGCGTGGCCCACGTGACGAAGTCGCGCAGGGTGCGGCCGGCTGCCCCGCCGCCCCCGCCCCCAGCTCCGCCCCCGCCCTCGGACTCGAAGGCCCGGACCTGGTCCAGCACCCAGCGCAGGCGCCGCCAGTGGTCGCGAGGCCGGCGGTGGGCCAGCGCCAACTCGAACATGCGCAGGTCGCGCATGACCCGCTCGACCAGGGCCGAGGGCCGGTGCCACCAGCGGGCGTGGTGGAGCTCTCGCAGCGAGGCCAGGCCGGCGAGCACGGGGTGGTCGGGCGGCAGGGCTTCGGGTGGCTCGGCCTGGAGGTCCCAGCGGCCGCCGGCCTGGCGGTAGGCGAGCAGGTCGTCGTCGCCGCAGGCCAAGGTGGGCGAGCGCAGGGCGGCCACCACCGCGACCTGGTCGGCGGGATCGTCCACCGCCCGGAGGACGGCCAGGAGGTCGGCCACCTCCTGCGTGCCCCACACCAGCGATGCGCTCTCCACCCGGTATGGGACCTCAGCATCGTCGAGCGCGGCTTCCAGTTGGGGGAGGGACGTGCGGGTGGGGAGGAGGATGGCGATGTCGGCCAGGTGGGCGGCGTGCCCGGGCCGGCCGGGCTCGGCACCCACGACCCAGGCTTCGTTGATGATGCGGTTCACGGTGGCGGCGATCTCCTCGGCCTCCTTCTCCCGCACCGCCCCGATGGCGCCCGCCTGCTCGCCGCCCAGCAGGACCACCGGAGCCACGTCCTCGGCCAGCGCCGAACGGGCCGGTTCGAGCTCGTCGTACGGGGCCTGGGCACCGGCCGTGCCCGAGCCCATGAGCGCCTCGAAGACATGGTTGACCCAGGCCAACACGCCCGGCACCGACCGGAAGTTGCGGGTGAGCCGGACGGGCCCGCCGGCGCCGGCCAGCCGGTCCCGCACGTCGAGGAACAGCCCGATGTCGGCCCGGCGGAACCGGTAGATGGACTGCTTGGGGTCGCCCACGAAGAACAGGCGGCCTGGCGCGATGGGGACCTGGTGCCACGGCGTGCCCGGGGGTGTGTCCTCCGCCGCGGCCAGGAGCACGGCCAACTCGAGCTGCAGCGGGTCGGTGTCCTGGAACTCGTCGATGAGCAGGTGGGAGTAGCGGGTCCGCAGGGCGGCGCGCACCTGGGCGTCGGTCCGCACCAGATCGCGGGCCAGGACGAGCAGGTCGTGGAAGGTGAGGTGGCCGGCCCGAGCCCGCTCGCCGGCGCCGGCCAGGGTGAAGCGGACGAGGGCGCCGAGGAGGTGGCCGAGTACCTGCTGGCGCACGCCGTCGAGCAGGGCCAGGCGCTCGTCCTCGGCCACCTGGCAGGCGGCCCGCACGTCGTCGACGGGGGGAGCCCAGTTCTCCTGGCGGCCCTTGCCCGACGACAGGGTGGGCAGGTTGTCGACCAGGTGGAGAAACTCCACGTCGGTGCGGGCGCCGGCCAGCCGCGTGGCCACCCCGGGCAGGCGGGCGAGATGGCCAGCCAACAGGTCGTCGTCGGCCGTGCACTCGGGCAGGAAGGCGGCCGCCGTCTGGAGGGCGGTGATGAGGGCGCCCCGGTGGAGCGGGCCCGCGGGCGGTGCGGTGGTGGCCGGCCCGGTGGCGGCCAGGTCGAGGCGGTCGTGGTGGTCGGCCATGGCAAGGGCCAGCTCCTGGAGCCGGCGCAGGTCGAGCCCGGTGGCGAAGCCCCAGAGGAACGTGGTCTCGTAGGCGGGGTCGTCGAGGAGGGCGTCGAGGAACTCCGCCCAGCGCTCCTCGAAGGCCAGGGCGGCCTCGACCTCGTCGAGCACGTCGAAGCTGGGAGGCAGGCCCGCCTCCAGCGGGTGCTCGGCCAGGATGCGCTGGGCGAAGGCGTGCAGCGTGGAGATGGCGGCCTCGTCGACCTGGGCCACGGCGTCGGCCGGGACCCGCCCCTCGGCCGCCGCGGCCTGGAGCGCCGCCCTCGTGCGGTTCCTGAGCTCGGCCGCGGCCGCCTCGGTGAACGTGATGGCGGCGATGCGGCGCATCTCCGCCCCGGCCTCGACCAGGGCCACGATCCGGCCGACCAGCGCCGTGGTCTTGCCCGTGCCCGCCCCCGCCTCCACGAACAGGGTGCGGTCGAGCTGGTGGGCCACCGCCTGGCGGGCAGCGGCGTCGTCGTTCACTGTTCCCCCTCTGCCAGCTCGACGTAGCCGGCCAGCACCGGTGCTTCCCGCTTGCGCTCCCAGGCCCGGCCCCGGTCCTGGGCGCACAGGCTGTCGAAGTCGCACCAGCGGCAGTTGCGGTAGCTGCCCCGGTCGGCCGGGCCGGGCCGGGCGGGGAAGGCGCCGGCACCCACGCCGGCCACGATGGTGCCGACCACGGCCCGGAACCTGGCCAGCACCCGCTCGTCGACCTCGTACCCGATGGTCTCGAATCGGCCTCGCTCCGACGTGAACCAGTACCGGGCCGCGGCGGCTTCCTCACCGCCGCCGTCGCCGCCGTCGCCGCCGTACCGCTGGGCGGCGGCCAGGGCGTACAGGGGCAGTTGCAGCTTGCGGCCCCGGTCGACGGGGTCGGCGGGCAGGTTCCGGCGCAGGTCCTCGTAATCGGCCAGGCTGCCCGTCTTGTAGTCGGTGACGACCAGGCGCCCCCGCTCGTCGCGGTCGACCCGGTCCGCCGCGCCCCGGAACCGGACCTCGTGCCCGCCGTCCAGGGTGACGACCACGGGCTCCTCGCCCCCCATGCCGAAGGTGAGTTCGGCGGCGAGGGGGGTGAGGGTGTCGTCCTCGAAGAAGCGGCGCAGCTCGCGGCGGATGAGCTCCTGCTCGTACTGCCACGTGCGCTGCTTGCCGGTGAGGCCTCGGCGCTCCACGTCGGCGAAGGCGGCCTCGGCGATGGCGAGCAGGCGGTCGAGCGACCGGGGCTCGCCGGCCAGCACGGCCAGGAGGTAGGCCTCGAGCACCCGGTGCACGAGCGAGCCCTTCTCCATCGGGCTGAGGCGGACGATCTCCTCGGGCTTCTCGGTGGGCGTGACCCGCAGGACCTGGCGGAGGAAGTACCGCAGCGGGCAGGTGGCGTAGACCTCCAGGCTGGTGGGTGAGAGGATGCCGGCCAGGGCACTGGCGGCGCCCGATCGCCCGCCCACGTACCCGTCGAACCGGGTGAAGCGGCTGCTCTGGCGGGCGGCCACCGCTTCGAAGCCGGCGGCCAGGCGCCGGTCCTCGGCGGCCAGGAAGTGGGCCTCGGGCCGGCCACCGGTGCGGCACCACGCGGCCAGGCCGGCCAGGTCGTAGTCGGCCAGGGTGGCGGGCTCGCCGCCGGGCGTGGCCAGCCCGGCTTCGAACGAGGGGACGCTGCGCTGGGCGGGCCGTTCCGGCTCGGGCACGGCCAGCGCCTCGACCAGCCAACGGGAGGGCAGGCGGGCCCGGCCCTGGCCGCTGCCGTCGGCCTGGGCCCAGGACAGCACCCGCTCCCGGCCCGCGGCCAGGGCGGCGAGGAGGGCGACGTGGTCGTCGTCCCGCCCGGCGCCGACCAGGGCCAGCTCGCCGTCGGCGGCCCGGCGCTCGACATCGGGCAGCAGGGCATCGTCCTGGGCGCCGCCGGGGAGGGTGCCCTCGGCCAGGCCGAGCACGAAGACCGTGTCGAAGTCGAGGGCGCGTGCGTGGGCGAGGGGGGCCACGAACAGCCCGTCGCCGAACGTGCCCATGCGGGGGACGTGGGCATCGAGCTCGTGGTCGAGGGCGCGCAGGAACGTGCCGGGTGCGGTCGGCCCGCCCAGGCGGTCGAGCGGGGCCAGCCCGTGCACGGCCGCCACCACGTGCTGCCATGCGTCCCGCTCGCCCTCGGGCCACAGGGCGTGCGTGGCGTCGGCCCCCAGGTACCGCTCGAGCAGGGCCACCGCCCAGCGGGCCAGGGCTGCCCACCCGGCACCGGGTGGGGGCTGCGCTGCGGCCACCAGGTCGGCCACGAAGCGGCGTGCCTCCTCGGCCTGCTCGATCTGCACCTCCTCCCACCGCCGCTCGTCCGTGGGCTCGGGGTCGAGGGCCAGGCGTTCGGCCAGGACGCCGGCGTAGGCGGCGAGCCGCTGCTGCCACTGGTCGGCCCCCTCGATGACGCCGGCCGCTCGGGATACGGCATCCCACCGGCTGGCCGGCACCAGGCGCCCGCCGTCGAGCACGGGGGCGGAGGCCAGCCACGTGGTCACGTCGTCCCGGCGCCAGCCCCGCTCGGGCAGGCGCAGCAGACCGAGGAGGGCGCGCCCGGCCACCGTGTCCCGCAGGCGGGTGACCGGGGGCCCGTTGTAAGGGATGCCGGCGGCGTCGAGCTGCTGGGTGGTGAGCACGGCGTACGGGTCGGCCGCCGGGTACAGCACGGCCATGCGATGCAGGGGCGCGCCGCGCGCGAGGCGGGCCATCACTTCTCGCAGGACGGCCCGCACCTCCTCGTCCGGGTCCGGGGCGGTGAGCACGAGGTCGACCGGGGGTGGCCGGTCCCGCGCCACGGTGCCCTCGATGGTGGTGAGGCCGGCGCCGAAGACATCGAGCAGGCGGCGGCCGGCGGCATCGACCGGGCCCAGGCAGAAGGCGACGACGGGGCCGAGCTCGCCGCCCGGCTCGCCCCCGCCGGCGCCGGCCGCGGCCACGGCGGCCTCGAGCACGTCCTGCTCGTCGTACCACCCGGCCTCCAGGCCGGCCCGGGCCTGGCCGACGAGGCGCACGACATCGGCCGCCCGCTCGCTCTGGCGGCCCACCGCTCCCAGGGCGCGTGGGGAACAGGGCCGCAGGTCGCGGTAGGCGCGGGTGAGGGCGCGCTCGGTGGCCGGGTGGTGGGCGACGGCCTTGAACACCCCCGGGTCGGCGGCCAGGGCCCGGCGCACGGCGTGAGCTGCCAGGGCGGGGGTGACGGGGCGGCGCCCGGACGCGGCCAGGCGGGGCGCGGCCAGCAGTTCGGCCAGGCGGGGAAGGGAGAGGAAGCGCACGTTGGCCACGCCGGGCGCCTCCCGGGCGAGGAGGCGGCGGAGGGACAGCCCGGCGTAGTTGGACGGGACGACGACCGTGACGGGGGCGAGCGGGTCCTGCGCCTTGGCGGACGCGAGCGCCTGCCGGAGCAGGCGGACGGCCTCGGGTCCTAGTGCGACAAGCTGGGCGGGCAGGACGTTGCGCATCGGTTGGCAGGGTACGCCGGGGGTGTAACAGCAAAGGTCAGGCGGCGGCGTCAGGCCCCGGAACGACCGCCGCGCTCGGGCCCCTCGCGCCGCCGCCCCCTCGCGCCGCCGGGCCCGGCCCCCTCGCGTCGCCGACCGCCGCGCTCGCCGCCCCTGGCCCGGCTCTGCCCCCTGGCCGAGCCCGCCCCCTCGCGCCGCCGGCGCATTCTCTGTGCAGTAACTCGCGAAGAGCGCGCATTACTGCACACAAAACGATGGCGCTCGGCGTTCGGTCAGTCGCCGGGCCCGGCCCCCTCGCGTCGCCGACCGCCGCGCTCGTCGCCCCTGGCCCGGCTCTGCCCCCTGGCCGAGCCCGCCCCCTCGCGCCGCCGGCGCATTCTCTGTGCAGTAACTCGCGAAGAGCGCGGCCTTGCACAAGAAGTAGCGCCTGCACAAGAAATGCCCGGCCTGCACAACAAGTGACCCCCTGAACGGCCCCTCGGCGTCACACCCACGCGTCACCGTCCCTGCCAGCCCACAAGGAGTGGGTGGCGGGGGCGCCGGTTGCACGGCCCCCCGCCTGGCCGAACCCCTTAGGAGGGTCCGACATGGAACAGGCTATGGAAGTCGTGCGGGCGAGGCGCTTCGAGCTGGTCGACGCGAGGGGCGACGTGCGAGCCGTGCTCGGCGTGGCGGACGGCGAGTCGGAGGCGTCGCTCGCGTCGCTGACGCTCATCGACTCGGCGGGCTACCCGCGCGTCGTGCTCGCCACGGTGGACGAGACGGCCTCGCTCTCGTTCTGGGACAGCGGGAACACCGCGGCGTCGCTCGGGGTGGGCGAGGAGGGCTACGCGTCGCTCGTGCTCTACAGGGACAACGGGGAGCCGATGGCCCGGATCGACAACCAGGACTACCCGATGGTGGACCTGCCCTGGCCACCGGGCCGGGTGCGGCGGCACCGGCGTCGGCCGTAGTCGTTAACTCCGAGAGGAGGACCCCCGCCCTGGACGGGCGGGGGTCCTCCTCTGAACAAGCTGCGAAACTCTTGACGGGCACCGGTTGATAGCGGCACGATACCTAGGTGCCTAACCGCTCAAGCATGACACCGGAACCGAATGACGACACTCCAGCGGAGAAGAACCCTGCTGCTGTAGCGCTCGGCCGACTGGGAGGCCTCAAGGGCGGGAGGGAACGGGCTGCCCGGCTGACCGCTGAACGAAGGTCGGAGATTGCGAAGCGAGCAGCGGAGGCCAGATGGAAGAAGTGACGACGGTAGACGGCGAGGCTCAGACCAAGAGTGACGATCCGGTCGTCATCCCGGACACGCCGGCTGAGGCACTCGGCGCGGCCGCAGAGGCCGACGACCAAGAACCTGTAGCGCCGACGCGGTACTTCGCGAACATCTTCCCTGAGACACCGCTGCCTCAGGAACTTGGCACCCTGCTGTGGCGGCTCCGCGAGGTGATGGACATGCCCGTGTGGTTGCTTCTGCAAGGCAACGCCGAGTCGCCATTGGGCAACGTGGACGAGCTTCTCGTCCACTGGATCAAGCTCAACAAGGAAAAGCTTCCGACGTGCGACAAGGTCGCCGTCGTTGTGAACTCCCCGGGCGGGCGAGCTGTCGCAGCTTACGAGCTCGCGCGGCTGCTTCGCCGAAAGTGCGGAGGCTTCGTAGCGGTCGTACCCGATGAAGCGATGAGCGCCGCCACCCTGCTCGTGCTCGGCGCAGACTCGATCATGATGGGACCGGACTCGGCGCTCGGCCCGCTCGACGCCCAGATTTGGGATGCCGAAGCCGAGAGCTACACGTCCGTACTGAATGAAGTTCAGGCGTTGGAGCGGTTGCGTGCCTACTCGATGGAGTCGATTGACGAAGCGATGGTGCTGCTGGTCAACCGCACGGACAAGCGAGTCGACTCCCTGCTGCCACACGTCTTGAAGTTCGTCTCGGACAGTATGCGGCCCCTGTTGGAGAAGATCGACGTAGTCCACTACAACGAGCGGGCGCGCATCTTGAAAGTGGCTGAGGAGTACGCAGTACGGCTACTCAGGCGGAAGCACCCGGAGCCTCACAGGTCCGGCTATCACGACAAGGCCCGGGAGATCGCGACCAAACTCGTGGAGAACTACCCCGAGCACGGATTCCGCATCCACCGAGAGGAGGCGGCCAGCCTCGGCTTGGAGGTTGCCACACTGACCGACGAACAAGACATGATCTTGGAGGAACTCTGGTCTGCGGTGCAGGATGTCACCGCCGTCGGACTACTACAGGAGGCTCCACCCAATGAAGAGTGACCGGCCTGCTGAGCACAGCCGCGAGACGACGGGCGGCAGGCGGTACGCCGTCGAGACCGCCATCGCGATCGCGAAGTCGCGGTCAGGCTCGTGGAAGCGTCACAGTCGCAACGAGGGCGAGGAAGCTAGCGCCGCGGAACGGCGCCAGCGATTGCTGGAAAAAGCCAAGCCCGAATAGCCGAACCCAGGCTCAGGCCCTCCGCGGCACGTCCCAGTACGGGGACTTGCACTTCAGGTTGGGGCACACCTTCGGCGGGGGTGACCCCTCGGTGCGCGGAAGCCACTCGTGCCCGCACCGCTCGCACTTGTAGAACACGACGGTTCGCTCCACTCGGCCCATGCACTCCATCCTACCTCACAGGTATATACCGTCAAGGTATTGCCCATAGCTATACTTCTGAGGTATAGTCCTCTTAGGTACACACCACGGAGGACGGGGACATGCAGGAGACCAGGGAGATTCGGGCGCTCGCCATCGCAGCCACCACCCAGCTCCGGCCCGGCCCGGACGGGTGGCGGGTGCCGTCGCAGTCGGGCGGCGGCGCCTACAGGGTGGATCCCGACGCCGGGTGGTGCTCCTGCCCGGACCACGAGACCCGCGCCATCGAGTGCAAACACATCCTGGCCGTGCGCCTCACCCTCCGCCGGGAGAGGGGCGTGAGCGGCGCCTACCGCTACACGCGAGAGGTGCAGGTGACCTACTCGCAGCAGTGGTCCGCCTACAACGCGGCGCAGACCGAGGAGAAGGGCCGCTTCCTCGAACTGCTCTCGGACCTGACCCGGGCGGTCGCCACGCCCCGCCCCGCTGGCCGGGGGCGCCCCGCCCTGCCGGTGGGCGACATGACGTTCGCCTGCGTCTACAAGGTCTACAGCCGCTTCTCCTCGCGCCGGTTCACGTCCGACCTGCGCGACGCGCACGCCCGCGGGCTGGTCGGCTCCGCGCCCCACTTCAACTCGGTCACCAACTACATGCACAGCCCGGCCATGACGCCCGTGCTCAGGGGCCTGATCACGGCGTCGTCGCTGCCCTTGAAGGCGGTGGAGACCGACTTCGCCGTCGACTCCTCCGGGTTCAGCACCAGCCGCTTCATCCGGTGGTTCAACAAGAAGTACGGCCGGGAGACGGACAACCGGGAGTGGGTGAAGCTGCACCTCATGTGCGGGGTGAACACCCACGTCGTCACCTCGGCCGAGGTCAGCGGGTGGGCGGCCAACGACACCACGTTCTTCCGGCCCCTGCTGGAGTCCACGGCCGAGCACTTCGCCATAGGCGACGTGTCGGCCGACAAGGCGTACCTGAGCCACGCCAACGCCGACGCTGTGGAGAGGCTCGGGGGCACGCCCCTCGTGCCGTTCAAGGCCAACACCCGCGTCCCCACCGGCGATGGGGCCTGGGAGCGCATGTGGCACCTGTTCTCCTACAGCCGCCCGGAGTTCCTGGCCCGCTACCACCAGCGCTCGAACGTCGAGACGGTGTTCTCGATGATCAAGGGCAAGTTCGGCGACTCGGTGATGAGCAAGAGCGACACGGGCCAGATGAACGAGGCGCTGTGCAAGGTGCTGGCCCACAACCTGTGCGTCATGGTGCAGGCCATCCACGAGTTGGGGATCGGGGCCAGTTGCTACGGCGAGGGCGTGGCCTGAAACGACGAGCATGGCGGCTACACGCGTGGTGTAGGCGTTCCGCTAGCGGCCACGCGCCCTTGACTTCTTGCTAACCGACACTGCCAATGGAGCCTTTACCCCGGCCCCGCTGATGATGTCCGCGGCGGTAAGTATCTGGATTCTCGGGCACCACTCAGCGCCTACGCCGGGATAACCACCTTCAGCGTCGGCCGCCTCCCGCATGGCCTTTGTAGGTGGGTTGAGCACGACAAGAACGCCGATCTCCACTTTTTGCGCCTGCATAGTCCCGGCTAGCTCTCGTACGTGCGCCGGGCCGGTGCGGCCCGCCTTCACGGAGACGATGGCCTCAGGGAACCGACCCTCCACGTCGCCAATGAGCGTGATTCGACCATCGACCCCCCTGTCGGCGCCCTTCTTCCGCTCGATCTCTTTGCCATCGAGGCGCCGCACGGCCCACCACTGAAACTGGTAGGGGTCTTCGCTGGCGAGCTTCGCGGCGTCCTGGGCGGTCTCCGGTGATCCCCATACCTCATAGTCGATTCGGTCCTGGAGACCAGTCAGCGCAAGCCGGTCACGAATGATCGGGATCGCGTCGTAAGTGATATCGATCCCGAGCCAATATCGCTCGAGTCGCTCTGCCGATGCGATCGTCGTTCCACAACCGCAGAAGGGGTCGAGCACGATGTCACCGTCTCGGCTCGATGCCAGGATGATGCGGTCAAGCAACCCTTCCGGCTTCTGCGTCGGGTACCCGAGCCGTTCGGCGCCTTTGGGTCCCAGCCATCGCACGTCATTGTCGATTCCGACAGTCGTCTCGTGAAGTACACCCTCCGTCCCCGGCTGGTAAGCCCAAATATCGGCCGGAAGGATGCCGTCCTCAGCGTTCAGGTACTTGACCGGATGCGGCCACTCTGCGTCTGGCTTGATCTCGATAAGCCCGGCCTCAAGCAGAGCGTCGAGCCTGTCGAGCACACCCAACGAGCGGAAACCGTCAGGCATCTGCTCCGCCAGGTAACCAGGGATAGCCCAATGGCGGCCTTTGGCAGTGGGGTTGAAGCCGCGCCAAGGTGCGCCCGACTCACCTTCGGTGACACCTGGTCCGGAGAGGATGTTGCCGCCCGTGTTGAACTGCCACTTCCCGTCGGAGGTCTCGACATAGCGGGACTTGACGTGCGTTCGGGTATATGCCCGCTTCGTCGGCGCGAAGTAATGCTCATCCGACTTTGTGTAGAAGAGGATCACATCGTGGATGGTCTCGAACCGGCGCGGCGTTGCGTGAGCGCCAGTTCGCCGCCAAATGATCTCGTTGCGGAAGTTGCCGGGATCGAAGATGGCGTCCATGAGCAACTTCAGGTAGTGGCTCGCGGCAGGATCGCAGTGAAGGTAGATGCTCGCGGTTGTCTTCATTACACGGCGAAGTTCCACCAACCGCGGCGCCATCATCGCGAGGTAGGCGAACATGTTGCTAAAGCCCAAGATCGTGTGAAGCGCCTCAACGGTCCTTCGGACACCGCTAGGCGCATTCTCCTTCACGTCGTTGAAGGCGACCCGCGCAGCCGTTCCCCACTGCCATGTGTCCTCAAACGCGCGTACTTGCGCCGCGGATGGAGTTGATGCACCCTCCGCTCCCCGATCGCGAAACAGTACGTTGTATTGCTCGTTCGGCTTGAAGGGTGGATCGAGATAGACCAGGTCTACGCTCTCGTCGGGGAAGTGCTCGCGCATCCTGAGGACGCGTAGGTTGTCTCCGTAGACAGCTTTTTCTCGAACAGCCTTTGCTGCAGACGAGAGCGTTTGGGCATGTTCTGCTCCTCGGAGATCAGCGCAAGGATCGTCACGCAGCGCGCTCCTTGCGGTTATCTCCGCCCGCAATCCTCACAATACGGGCGCGCTGAAGGGATGTAAACAATCCCAACGTTGTAGTTACAACATTCGTCCGGACCCACCCCGACTTTTTTATGCAGGTTTCCCTCCTGCACAAGAACTCGGGGCCTGAGGGGGCTTCTTGTGCAAAGCCCGAAGAGCGCGCATTACTGCACACAAAACGATGGCGCGTGGGCGTTCGGGCAGCCGCCGGGGCCGGCGTTCTTGTGCGCCGCCCCCGGCCGCCCCGCCCCTCTCGGCCCGGCTCTGCCCCCTGGCCGAGCCCGCCCCCTCGCGCCGCCGGCGCATTCTCTGTGCAGTAACTCGCGAAGAGGGGAAGAGCGGAAGAGCGCGCATTACTGCACACAAAACGATGGCGCTCAAACGGTGGCGCGTCGGCGCTCGGCGTTCGGGCAGCCGCGGCGCTCGGTCAGCCGCCCGCCGCGTCCTTGGGCGCAGCCCCCCGCCCCCCGCGCCGACCCCGCCCCCGGCCCCGCCCGCCATCCTGCTGGTCCTCGATCTCGCGCCTGCCCACCTGCACGAGGCGCAGGCCGGTGACCAGGCCGATCCCGCCCACCACGTTCCCGAACGACGCCCACAGCAGCACGCCGAACCACTGCCCGTACGAGTAGGGCGCCCCCGCCACCGACCCGGCGAACATCTCCAACGACACCACGATGGCGTGGTTCAGGGGCCCGGCCGCCAGCAGGAAGCCGGCCACCACAGCGGCGGCCAGCTTGCCGGTGATCGCCTCACTGGACCGCTCCATCCACGTCATGAGGGTGATGATCAGCCCGCCCAGGATGGCCCCGGCGAGTGACTCCCACCCGATGCCTTGCTGGGCGTAGTGGGCGCCGACCTCCACGGCCGCCGGGCGCAACCGGGGGAAGCCGCCCATGACGATGGCCATCACCAGCCACCCGCCGGCCAGGTTGGTGAGGAGGGTGAAGAACCACAGCCGGGCCAGGGCCGGCCACCGTGCCCGTTTGGCGGCCAGGGCGGCCACGGGCACGAGGAAGTTCTCTGTGAACAGCTCGCTGTTGGCGAGCGTGAGGCAGACGAAGCCGATGGAGAAGGCCAGCGACGACGCCATCTCGCTCCCGGTCGCCTGCTTGACCAGCAGGAGGGCGAAGACGCCCAGGCTGATGTCGATCCCGCCCACCGCGCCGGTGGCCAGCAGTTCCGGCCAGGACCGGTGCAGGCGCCGGTCGCCTTCGCTCACCGTGCGGTCGAAGACGTCGGCCAATTGGTCGGGCATGCCGGTCAGCTTCCCGGCCGCGCGGGCAGGTCAAACACCCCCGGGCAGCCGGGTAGCGTTCGGCGCATGTGCGGGCGGTTCGTCGCAGCCACGCCTCCGGGCGTGCTGGCCGAGACGTTCCTCGTCGAGGAGGTGAGGCTGGGCGAGGGCGCCGAAGCCGAGCCGAGCTACAACGTGGCCCCCACCGACGACGTGCTGGCGGTGGCCCTGTCCCGCGAGGGCGTCCGCCAGCTCGGCACGTTCCACTGGGGCCTCGTGCCCGGCTGGGCCAAGGACACCTCGATCGGCAACCGCATGATCAACCTGCGGGCCGAGACGGTGAAGGAGAAGGCCTCGTTCCGCAAGACGTTGCAACGGCGACGTTGCATCATCCCCGCCGACGGCTTCTACGAGTGGAAGTCGATGGGCAAGGGACGACCCAGGCAGCCCTTCCTCATCAGGGCCAAGGACGGCAGACCCCTTGCCCTGGCTGGACTCTGGGAGGTGTGGAAGGACCGCGACCAGCAGGATGCCGAGTGGCTGAAGTCGTGCACGATCATCACCACCGAGCCCAACGAGCTGCTGGCACCCATCCACGACCGCATGCCCGTCGTGCTGGCGCCCGAGGCCTGGGACGCGTGGCTCGACCCGAAGAACGAGGACGTGGGTGCCCTCGAAGCGCTGCTCGTCCCCGCGGCCGACGACCTGCTGGAGCTCTTCCCGGTGAGCACCGAGGTCAACAACGTCAAGAACAACGGCCCCCAGCTGGCCGAACCGCTGGAGGGGCACGACGTCGTCGACGGCTGAGCCGGTCTGGGGGACGGCAGCAACGACGCGGCCGCCGCCGGGCGACGACGCGCCGGTTGCCGCCGACGTCTGCGTGGTGGGCCTGGGCGGGTCGGGCCTCAACGCCGTGGCCGAGGCATTGCGACTGGGCCGGTCCGTCGTCGGGCTGGACGCCGGCACCGTGGGGTCCGGTGCCGCCGGGCGCAACGGCGGTTTCCTGCTGGCCGGGCTGCCCGACTTCTACCACCGCGCCGTCGCCCGGCTGGGACGGGAGCGGGCGGCGGCCATCTACCGGTTGACGCTGGACGAACTGGACGGCATGGACTTCCGGCGCGTCGGCAGCGAACGGCGAGCCGACTCGCCCGAGGAGGCGGACGACTGCGCGGCGATGCTCGACTCCCTTCGGGCCGACGGCTTCCCGGCCGAACCGCTCCCCGGCGGCGTGCTGCTCCCGACCGACGGCGCCTTCGACCCGCTGGCCCGGTGCCGAGCCTTGGCCGCGCAGGTCGTGGGCAAGGGCGCCCGGCTGTTCGAAGGCACTCGGTGGCCGTCGGGCATCCAGGCCGGCGTCACCGTCGTCGCCGTGGACGGCGGTCTGGAAACACTCTTTCCAGAACTGGCAGGCCGGGTACGCACGGCCCGGCTCCAGATGCTCGCCACGGAACCGACCACCGCCGTCACCATCCCTCGCCCCGTCTACGCCCGCTGGGGCTACGACTACTGGCAGCAGCTGCCCGACGGTCGCCTCGCCATCGGCGGTTGTCGCGACCGGTTCCTCGACGGCGAGTGGTCCACCGACCCCACGCCGACCGGCGCGGTGCAGTCGTGCATCGAGGGCGTGCTGCGGGACCGAGTCGGTGTGCCCGACCACGTCGCCGTCACCCACCGTTGGGCCGGCTGCGTGGGCTTCACCGACGACCACATGCCCGTGTGCGAGGAGGTGCGCCCCGGCGTCTTCGCGGTGGGCGGCTACAGCGGCACCGGCAATGTGCTCGGCGCGCTGTACGGGCGAGCAGCCGTGCGCCTGGCGCTGGGCGAACCGCTCCGAGAGCTGGAGCCGCTCGCCGGCTGATTCAGCCGCTGATGTCGACGGCGGCCAGCGCTTCCTTGGCCGCGGCGGCGATGCCCGTCCCGTCGAGGCCCAGCCGGGCCAGGATGGCGCCGGGTTTGCCTTGGGCCACGAACTCGGCGGGCACGCCCAGGACGACCACGGGGGCGTGGGTGCGGGCGCGCAGGGCGTCGGCCATGAACGCGCCGGCCCCGCCCACACGCACGCCGTCCTCAACCGTGACGATCACGCGGTGGCGGGCGGCGTCGTCGAGCATGGCCGGGTCGAGCGGCTTCACCACCCGCACGTCCCAGACGGTGGCGTCCAGTTCTTCGGCCGCCTGCTGGGCCGCCTCGACCAGTTTGCCCACGGCGAGGATGCACACGTCGGTGTCGGCGGCCCGGCGCACCAGCCGGGCCGTCAGCCCGCTGCCCACCTGCGACGGCGCTACCTGGCGGGCGGCGCCCTTGGGGTAGCGCACGGCCGAGGGCCCGTCGAGCTCGATGGCGTCGCGCAGCATGACTTCGAGGTCTTGGGCGGACGACGGCGCGAACACCGTCATACCCGGGATCTTGAGGCACAGCGCCATGTCGAGCACGCCGTGGTGGGACGGGCCGTCGTCACCGGTGATGCCGGCCCGGTCGAGGGCGAACACCACGGGTAGGCCGTGCAGGCCCACGTCGTACATGGCCTGGTCGAAGGCGCGGGTGAAGAAGGTGGAGTACACGGCCACCACCGGCCGCAGCCCGCCCATGGCCATGCCTGCCGCGGCGGTGACGGCGTGCTGTTCGGCGATGCCCACGTCGTGGAACCGGTCGGGGAAGCGCTCCTCGAAGGGCAGCAGGCCGGTGGGGCCGGGCATGGCCGCGGTGATGGCGTGGACCTGTGGGTGGCGCTCGCCGATGTCGACCATGGCCTGGGAGAACGCTTCGGTGTACCCGGCCGGCGCCCACTTGGGAGGACCCGTGACCGGGTCGAACTGGGGCGCGTCGTGCAGGCACTTCTCGTCGTCCGTCTCGGCCGGGCTGTAGCCCCTGCCCTTCTGGGTCACGACGTGCACGACGATGGGCCCGTCGTAGGCGGCGGCGTTGCGCAGCGCGTCCTCCACGCCGGCGATGTCGTGGCCGTCGATGGGGCCGGTGTAGCGGCCGCCGAGTGCCTCGAAGAACACGGTGGGCTCGACGACCTCGCGCACGGCGGCCTTCAGGGCCTGGATGCTCGAATAGGCCAACTCGCCCACGGCCGGCAGGTCCCGCACGACTGCTTCCAGGCGGTCCCGCCAGTGCACGTACCCGGGGCTCAGCCGCAGCCGGCTGACGCCTTCGGACAGCTTCGACACCGTCGGCGCGTACGAGCGCCCGTTGTCGTTGAGGACGATCACCACCCGGCGCCCGGAATGGCCGAGATTGTTCAGCCCCTCGAAGGCCAGGCCGCCGGTCATCGACCCGTCGCCGATCACGGCCACGACCCGGCGGTCGGCGCCGGCCGACTCGACCGCGGTGGCGATCCCGTGGGCGTAGCTGAGGATGGTGGACGCGTGGCTGTTCTCGACCCAGTCGTGCTCCGACTCCCGCCGGCTGGGGTAGCCGCTCAGGCCGTCCTCCTGGCGCAAGGTGGAGAAGCGGTCCCGCCGCCCGGTGAGGAGCTTGTGCACGTAGGCCTGGTGGCCGGTGTCCCACAGGATGATGTCCCGGGGCGACTCGAACACCCGGTGGACGGCGATGGTCATCTCCACCGCCCCCAGGTTCGACCCCAGGTGGCCGCCGGTGACGGACACGGCCTGGACGATGAACTCCCGGATCTCCCCAGCCAGCGTGGCGAGCTGAGCAGGGCCCAACGAGCGGAGGTCGGCGGGGCTGGTGATGGTCTCGAGCAGCATGCCGGGCTCCACGCTAGCCGTGGGTACCCTCCACGGAGGAACCGGGGCGGGGCCTTCCCCACGCCTGGAGGACGACGGTGCGGGCGGGCCGGGGGCCGTCCAGCTCGACCAGGAAGAGCCGTTGCCACTGGCCCAGGGCCAGGGCACCCTCGAGGATGGGGACGGTCAGCGAGGGCTGGGTGGCCAGCGCGGCGCGCATGTGGCTCCAGCCGTTCTTGCGCTCGTCGGGCTCGATGTTCTGGTGGCGCCGCTCCAGGTCGTCGTGGGCCCAGGGCGTGGTGGTGGGCGCGAGGGTGTCGAGCAGGCGCTCCAGGTCCTCGTGGAGGCCGTCCTCCAACTCGGTGACGAGCAGCCCGCAGCTCGTGTGGGGGCACGACAGGTGGGCGACGCCATGGGCCAGGCCGCTGGCGGCCACGTAGGCGGTGGTGCCCTCGGTGACGTCGATGAGTTGAAAAGGCCGATCGCTGGCCACGGTGAGCCGGGCGGGTTCGCACATCTCCATGCGCCTGATTCTGTCTGGCCGGTGACGTGACTAGCCCGAACGAGGCATCCGCTAACCCCTCATCCGGGCTATTCGGTGGCGGTGGCCGGGCGCCGAGAACCACGGGGTGGCGGAGTTCACGGTTTCGGTGCAGGTGCCCGATCGAGCGGCGACGCCGCCTTCGTTGGCCCACACGGGCTTCGGGGCGGACTCGCTGGTCGCGCTCGCCCTGTTGTTGGTAGCAGTCGGAAGTGTGGCCCTTCGGGCCGCCCGGGCGATGAGGGGATGGGCATGATGCGGTTCCGACGGTGTTTGGCGGGCGTGGGTGCAGGTGCAGTGCTGGCCGCCTTTGCCGGCGTCGGCATGGGCGGCGGCGCTTCGGCCAGCCAGGTGACGGTGGCGGTGAACAACCCGGGCGGCAGCCGCACCCTGTTCGTCGAGGACCTGTTGGGCCAGCCCCTCACCACCCTCGACTTCGGCACGACCCGGGCGCACCCGTTCCGTGTCCGTGTGGTCGACACGACCATGGACCGCTCCGGGTTCGCCATCCTCACGTCCATGTCGAACCTGTACAAGGTCAGCGGCAACAGCTTCGACTTCGGCAACACCATCCCGTCGGGCAACGTGTCGGTCGACTACCCGACCACGCCTGTCAACGCCCTGTCGGTCGCGGCCATCGTCGAGCCGGTCTTCAACATGACGGAGACGGTGACGGGCCCGCTGTGCACGGCGCTGACGACCGCGGGCGGGTCGTGTTCCATCGCCTTGAGCGCGGTGAACGGCCTGCGTCAGACGGCGTCGCTCACCGTCGACCTGTCCAAGCTCCTGACCCTGCCGATCGTGCCCCAGGTGGGCGATTCGGGTTCGTTCGCCTCGCCCGACTTCAACGGCATCGGGGCCAACGACCCCTCCAAGCCCGCCTCGTTCACGCCCACCACCGTGCGGGTCCTGGGCGGCGGGGTGGGCTCCGACCCCGCCTTGTTGACCGA
Source organism: Acidimicrobiales bacterium (assembly GCA_035651095.1). Classification (GTDB taxonomy): domain Bacteria; phylum Actinomycetota; class Acidimicrobiia; order Acidimicrobiales; family JAUTXP01; genus DASRGI01. The sequence goes on from DASRGI010000256.1 coordinate 26,917, forward strand.
CGTGAAGGCGGCCGTGCAATCGCTCATCGCCGGTTCGCCGGCGTCCTCGCTGGTCGACTCGGGCACGTTGACGGGCGCCCTCCGTTCGGCCATCGGCGGACCGGTGTACGACGCGCTCACCCCGACCGAGGTGCAGCAGCTCGTCGACGGGTTGCAGCCCACGCTCACCGACTTCCTGGCCTCGCAGCTGGTGGCCCAGTCGGGCACGTACCTGTCGTACCCGAGCCTGCACGTGAACGTCCCCACCACGGCCCCGGCCGGGAACTACCAGGGGACGCTCGTGGTCACCGCCGTCCAGCTGTGATGCGGCTTCGGTCGTTGGCGGCCAGTGCTGCACTCGCCGTCGTGGCGATGGTGGCCGCCGCCGGGCTGGCCGCGCCCGCTCATGCCATCGAGACGGCCGAGTTCGGCGTGGCTCCCACGGACGGGCGGCAACACCTGAAGGAGGAGGTGCGGCCTGGTCGCACCACCACCGACTCGGTTCGGGTCTGGAACAAGACCGACCACCCGGTGTCCGTGCGGTTGAGCGTGGTTGGGGCCTCGCTCGATGGCACCGGTGCGGGGTCGGTCCGGTTGGGCGGCACCGGCGGGGCCATGTCGTGGGTGCGGATCTCCCAACCGGCCATCGATCTGGCGCCCCACGCCGGGCAGATCGTGTCGTTCTCGGTGCACGCCCCCCGGGAGCTCCCGCCCGGGACGTCCACCGCCGCCCTGGTGGCAGAGCCGATCCTCCCGATCGGCCAGCAACCCGCCGCCGTGGTGCAGCGGGTTGCCGTCATGGCCTACTTCGCCGCGCCCGCGGGGTCGTCGCTCACCGCGGCCCTGGGGTGGCTGGCATGGGTGGCGGCGGCCGCGCTGGCGTTGGTGCTGGTGTACGCCTTGGCCCCGGTGCGCCGGGGCGCGGGCCCCCGCCGGCGGGTGTCCCGTCTGGCCACCCTGCGCTTTCGCGTGCAGTAAACGGGCCAGGCCCGACGGGCCGGCGCCGCTACTTCTTGGTGCGGAGCACCGTCATGGGCATGTGCTTGGGATGGACGCCGTCCTCGCCCACGAACACGTGGCTGGTGCTGATCCGCTTGCCGTCGACCGTGGCCGACAGGCGGAAGCCTCTGCCGCACGCCAGGTGGAAGTCGATGCCGTCGATGCCGCCATGGTTCTCGAAGGTGAACTGCACTGTCGCCTGAACCGCCACACGCGGCTCACTTCCGCGCGCCGGTACGAGCAGGGGTACTGCAAGTGTTCCGTGCTGTTGCTGCTGAGCGAGTCAGCGTCTGAATCGTTCGGGCTGCTCGGCGTGCGACGGTCGGTTCGGTCCTCGTTGTGGTCAATGGGCGTGGGGTCGGCCGGTGATCGGCACTCAGGCGGGTTGGGTGCCGAGGGCGGCTAACCATCCCCGAACGCCGCCCCCGCTGAGCCGTCGTCGCCCCGATGGCTGTTCCGGAAGGGGGCATGGATCCGCGTCGGCTCGTGGTCGTTGTCGCGGACCACAATGGACGCCTCGTAACGGCCGGGAGCCGCGGCCGAGGCCTCGAGCGGCCACGTCGCCCAGAAACTGCCCCCCGCCTCGAGTGCGCCGACGTGCCACGTCTGAGGCGTGAACGGCACGCCACCGACATGCTCAAGACAGACGAGGACGTCGTTCAGGTCGGTTCGCGTCGGGTTCGTGACGACGGCCACCAGCTCAAGACGCTGATCTCGCGGAAGCGCCACGTCAGGGACGACGCCAGGATCGTCGCCCAGCGCGACGGTGTAGAGATCCTCAGCCAGCGTCACCGGCGACGGGTCGACGGCCACCGCGGCCGGCGTATCGGGTGGGTACTCGGGTTCGACGCAGACGATGGAGACGCCGCCGACCACATTTCCGTCGCGGGTGTCAGTCACGCCGAACACAGCGACGGCGGCCTTCTTGGTGTCGGCCGTCTTGATCACGGCCCGCACATGGCGAGTCTCGAACGGCTCGAGCGCCACTTCGAGCTCGGGTGGGCACCCCTCCAACTCTGGCTCGGAGCAGACGTCATCGAGCAGCAGCCCGTAGCCGATGACGTCGAGTTCGCCTGCCGGGAGTTCAAGTCCTGCGTCGGCCAGCTGCGTCGGGTCCGTCCGGTCGAGACGGACGATGGCGACCGCCCGGGCGGCCGTCATGTTGGGCACGGCGATGTCGACGGTCCGGTGCCTGCTCATGTGATCGCGATGTTGCGCTGGGCGAAGTGACGCTCGGTCGTGGAGAACTGGGTCCACGGTGGCGCCGCGTCCACAGGCGCGGCGTCGGCTCGGGCCAGGAGGCACCAGTGTTCGGGACTGGTCCCAGGCACCGCGCGCGTGAAGGTGTGCGGTGGCAGCTCGACCCACAGGTACTCGCCGTTCCAGATGGCGGCGGACGAAGCGCCGGGAGAGAGATTGATCGGCATCGGACTCGTGCCCGGCGTGGTGGAGGCGAAGACCCGACGCGCCTCGACGGTCACGGAACCGCCGAGCAGGCACTCGGGGTTGTCGATCGACGGGTAGCTCATGTTCGTGAGAGTGATGCCGCGCCGCCCTGTCGCCGAGGTGGCGATCGTCCGGCCCGCGGCATTCACCGTCACCGAGACCGGTCGGTTGTCCTGACGGATGGGTTGGTCCGCGGCCGTCGTGATGAGGTCGACGAGCTGGAGATATCCGGTCGGCGTGGGGACAAGGGCAGCGAGCCCTCCGCAGGGGCTGAAGAGGATGTCGACCCCAGTCGTCTGCGGCGACGTGAGGATCTGCGCGTTGAATGCCCGGCACTGGTCGCTGGTCGTCGACATCCCCACCGACGGGCATGCGAGATCGATGTACTTCACGTTCGCCGACTGTCCCGGCACCGGTGGATGTGCGACGACGAGGCACGTCGAAGCCGGGGTCCAACCGAAGTTGGCGCCGGCCGTCGCCTGAGGCGAGGTCGAGACCAGCGGTCCGGCCTGATGCACCGTCCGCCCCCGGGCCACCGTCCGTCCGTCCGTGCGCACGTAGGTGGCCGTGGTGACCACTTCGATGCTCCAATCTCGGGTGGTGTAGTCACGACGGACGTAGGCGAAGAGCCGTCCGTCGGGGCTCCAGGCCCAGAAGTCGTTGACGAGGGAGGGTGAGAAGTTCGCCACCGCGACGCCGGTGCTGTCCTGCAACGTGGCCTGTCCGCCTTGGACCACGAGCCTCTGTCCGCCCGGCCCATTGGTCGGCGGGTTCTGGTCCACAAAGTACGGGACCTTTGACCAGGCGCCGGTGGCGGGGCAGCGACATCGTCCGAAAGGTTCGTTGCCCGTGTTGTCCACCCGGACATAGGTGTAGTAGGCGTGACCATTCAATGGTTCGACATGCGTGCCGATGTTCCGGAGATCGCTCTCCTTCTGGCTCCGGAGTCGGATAGACGGCGAGAGCCAAGGCTGGTTGGGCGGGCCTGGCTGAACTTTGATCGATCCCGGCATCGTGATCCCCTTTGACCGAGTCATCGTTGCACGGGACTTCATTCGGCGCCATAGGTGGGCCAGAATTGGAGTGACCTTGACCCGTTTCGGTGGCCACCGTTGTCCACGAAAGCGGGTCAAGCTCACCGAACTTCGAATTGGATGCTCTTGGAGACTGCCAGGTCGTTGAGGGCCGGTCTCCGCAATCTCATTGTCGATGTCTTGGCGAAGAGACTCCTGCATTTTACTCAGCGGCCGACACGAACGGGCATGGCGGTGAGCGGGTCACTACGGCGAGCACGCAGGTGCGGGAGGTCCATATCGTTCCAAGCAATGGTCTTCGACTCGGGCCCTGGCTTTGACGTCGGCCCACTCTTAACGGACTACGGACGTGCTCAGGCCATCTGCACGATGCAATGCGCGAGGACCGTTGGCGGGACGCAGCTCGCACGCTGTGCGAATTCTTCAACCACCTCGAGGGCAACAGTGTGTTCTGGAAGGCGGTCGACGACGACGCCCACCTCAAGACGGCCGAGGTCGAGGGGGCGCTTTCAGCGCTCGTGAGTCTCGAAGCCGATGAAGCGCAGCTCTTGAATCGCGCTGGACTTGACCAATACCTCGTATGAGTAGGGCGGCGCGTGTGCGTAACGCCGTGGACGATTACCGCGCGGGCCGTGACGACCACGCAGGTGCGGGACGCCCTTGATGAGGTTCAGAGGACGCTCTGTGACCCACACGCCTTCAAGGACAAGGCCTGGTGGGAACAGGCGGAGGCGGTTCTCACCGGACTGGAAGTGGCTGGCTATGTGACGGCGATCGCAGTGGCGATCGCAGCCGGCCCGGTCGGGCCAATCGTCGCAGGATGCACCGCGCTGTTCGCCTTCGTCCGCCGGCGGTTCCTCAGGCGCCGCGACTGACTGGAGGCTCGGTGGGAGTGATCGAGCTGAGTGCAAGCGAGGCGGCTGAAGTGTTGCTCCTCGGCTACCGCGAAGGCGACATCGAGACTGCTACCCCGGACGGGCACTCCAACCGGACCGTGAAACTTCGACAACCGTGGTTCACCACCAGTGAACATGGAGTGGTGTTCGACCTCGGCTGCGGGAGCCATCGGGGTTGCGGGCGTTGCCGGGGGTGCGGGGGTTGCGCATCTGGGTTCCTCCTGTGGTCGGGCTCCGGAGGAACTGTGGGGCCGGCATGTTCGGCGCCGGTTGGCCAGGTGTGATGCGTCCGTGATGGCCGGGGGCTGGCCGGTTAGAACTCCCGGCCGGCCACGAAGCGGGCCAGGTCTTCCAGCTCCCGGGAGGCCTCGGCGGTCAGGGGCGCGGTGGCGAGCGCGGCCAGGGCCTCGGACAGCAGGTCGTCGATGCGGGCCTCCACCTCGGCCTTGGCGCCCGTGCGGATCAGCACGTCCTGCAGGTCGGCCACCTCGTCCGGACTGAGGTCGGGCGAGCCGAAGCGCCGGGCCAGCAGCTCGGCGGCGGCGCCCGAGGCCGACGCCGCGGCCAGGGCGTAGAGGGCGGTGGGCTTGCCCTCGCGCAGGTCCTCGCCCACGGGCTTGCCGGTGACGTCGGTGTCCCCGAACACGCCCAACAGGTCGTCGCGCAGTTGGAACGCTTCGCCCAACGGTTCTCCGAACGCGGACAACGGTTCAGCCATCTCGTCCAGCCGTTGGGCCAATGCTGCACCGAGGTGCAACGGCCGCTCGGTGGTGTACTTGCCCGACTTGTAGCGGCAGATGCGCCGAGCCTGCTCCAGGTTGCCGTCGCCCCGGACGGTGCCCACCAGATCGAGGTACTGGCCGATGTTGACCTCGAGGCGCAGCTCGGTGAACACGTCGATGGCGTCCCGGGGGGCACCGGCGAGGAACTGGTCGGCGTACACGAACGCCAGGTCGCCCACCAGGATGGCGACGCCCTCGCCGAAGCGCCGACCCTCGCCCCGCCAGCCGCTGGAGGCGTGGGCGTCCTGGAAGAGCGTGTGGGTCGTGGGCAGGCCCCGGCGGCGGGGCGAGCCGTCCATGACGTCGTCGTGGATGAGGGCGAAGGTGTGAAGCAGTTCGAGGGCGGCGCCGGCGTCGACCACGGCGGGGTCGTCGGCGTCCCCACCGGCGCCCACGAAGGCCCAGTGGCAGAAGGCCGGGCGCAGGCGTTTGCCCCCGGCCAGGACCAGCGTGCGCAGGGCGGTGAGGGGCTCGACCAAGTCGGCGTCGACCCGTGCCCAGCGCCGGATCTCAGCCGTGAGCACGTCGTCCACGCGCTCGTCGACCCGCTTGGCGATCTGGCTGAGGCTGCCGGGGACGTCCGTCATCGCCACGACCGGCCAGCCTAGGTGGGCGGCTCTCATCCGCTCACGCCGGGTAGGTTCTCTCGCCATGCCCTACGCCCCTTTTGACCTCACGGGCCAGGTCGCCCTCGTCACCGGCGGCAACGGCGGCATCGGGCTGGGGATGGCCGACGCCCTGGCCCGGGCAGGCGCCGACGTCGCCATCTGGGGAACCAACGACGACAAGAACAAGGCGGCCGAGAAGCAGCTGCGGGTCCACGGCACCCGGGTGGCGGCGTTGCGGTGCGACGTGGGTGACGAAGCGGCGGTCGTCGCAACGTTCGACGAAACCGTCGAATCGTTCGGCAAGGTCGATGCATGTTTCGCCAACGCCGGCATCGCCGGCATGGCGCCGTTCGTGGAGATGACGGCCGACGAGTGGCATCGGGTGCTGCGTGTCAACCTGGACGGGACCTTCTTCACCCTCCGGTCGGCCGCCCGCCACATGGTGGATCGGGGCGAGGGCGGGAGCCTGGTGGGGATGGCGTCACTGGCCGCTATCGAGGGCCAGGCCCGGGGCGAGCACTACGCCGCCACCAAGGGCGGCATCGTCTCCATGATGAAGGCGCTGGCCGTGGAGTTGGCCCGCCATGGCATCCGGGCCAATGCGATCCTGCCCGGGTGGATCGAGACGGCGATGACCGAGGCGGCGTTCAACTGGGACCGCTTCCGGGACAACGTCATGCCCCGGATCCCCGCCCGCCGGTGGGGCACGCCGGCCGACTTCGGGGGTATCGCCGTGTACCTGGCCAGCCCGGCGTCGGCCTACCACTCGGGCGACCTGTTCGTGATCGACGGGGCCTACTCGATCTTCTGAACGGCTTTGGCGGCCAGGCGCCGGGCGCCGAACGTCAGGTGGCGGCCCGGCTGGCGTTGTAGGCGGTGATGGCCCGGCCCAGCAGGTAGCCCAGGCCGAGCACGACGGCACCGCCCACGGCGTCGAGGACGTAGTGATTGGCGGTCACCACGATGGCGAACAGGGTGATGAACGGGTAGGCCACCACCAGCGCCTTGGTCCACCAGCGCCGGGTGGCGGGGTAGAGGACGAAGGCGCACCACGATGACCAGGCGAAGTGCAGGCTGGGCATGGCCGCGTACTGGTTGGAGATCTTCTGCATGGCGCCCGAGTCGAACGACCACAACCCGCCGTACACCCGCAGCGTGTCAACGAAGCCGTAGTGGGTGGGCAGCAGCCGGGGTGGCATGAGCGGGTACAGGGCGAAGCCCACCAGGGCCAGGGCGGTGGTGCAGGCCAGCGTGTTGCGCCACAGCGGGTACCGGCCCTTCATGGCCCGGAACATGAAGATGAGCGCACCCGCGGTCACCACGAAGTGGGCGGTGCCGTAGAACACGTCCCAGAACTGGAGGAACAGCCGGTGCCCCAGGAACACGTGCTGGATCTGGTGCTCGTGGTAGATCCCGAAGACCCGCTCGACCCGGATGACCCGGCGGGCGTTGTGAAAGGCCCGCTCGGCCGACACCGTGGCCGAGCCCTGCGTGTTCCGCACGGCCGTGTACACGGCGTAGAAGCCGGCGATGTAGACGAGCTCCCGCCACCACCGGAGCCGGGGCACGGGCACGGCGACGGACGCGGGAGCGGCGTCGACGTCCGTGCCGGCGTCGACCAGTGCGTCGGTCACGCCAGGACCCGGCGGCCGACCGACGGCCGGCCCAGAGCGAAGGCGGGTGCCCCGAGCATGCTGGCCACGAGCGTCACACCGTAGAACAGCAAGCCGAGGGTGATGGCCTGGTGGGCGCCTACGCCCAGCGGGTGGAGGAACAGCACGAATGCACCCTCGCGCACGCCGAGCCCGCCGATGGTGACAGGGAGGACCTGCACGACCGCCACCATGGGCACGAATGCGAGCATCGCCGTCCAGCCCAGGTGGAGGTCGAGGGCGCTGGCGGCGAGGAAGGCGGCGAACACCACGGCGATCTGGTACACGAAGGCGGCGGCCAGGACCTCCAGTGCGGCCAGCGGGCGCTCGCGGAAGCGACGGGTGCCCAGGTGGATGGCGCCGAAGAAGCGCAGCCAGTTCTCGTGGCCGGCCAGCCGGCCGCCCAACCGCCGGCTCCCGGCCAGGGCCAGCACGGCGCCGAGCAGCAGGAGGGTGGCCACCGACAGCCCCAACGCGACCTTGCTCGGGGTTCCCAGCCGGAGCAGGTGCGGGTTGACCACCAGCGCGGTGAGCGTGATCAGCGGCAGCACGATCCAACCGGTCATGCGCTCGAGCACGACCGACGCGAACGACGTGGGCGGCGAGGCGGTGTGGCCGGCCGACAGGCGGGTGACCCGGAGCACGTCGCCGCCGATGGTGGATGGCAGGAAGTTGCTGACGAACATGCCCGCGAACGTGTGGAGCAGGAGCGACCGCAGCCGGGCGCGGATGTCCAGGACCACCAGCACCCGCTGCCAGCGCACGGCCGACAGGGCGATGGCGAGCACCATCACGGCGATGGCCCCGATCAGCCGGCCCAGCCCTCCCGACCCGCCACGGGGCAGAAGCGACGACAGGTGCACCCGCCGCAGGAGGATGAAGAGCATCAGCGCAGTGGCGACCGCTCGCAGGCCGGGGGCGACGGCGATCAGGCGGCGCCGGGCACGCGCACGCGCCGATTCCGCCTTCTGCCTCCCCGTGGTCACCCCTCTAGGGTAAACCGGCGTGCGCCCTTTTCTCTCGCTCACCGTCGCGGCCCTCGTGCTCCTCGCCGGGTGCGGCAATCGTGACACCAGCGGCCCCCAGGGCGACCCCACCGCCATCGTCCACGGCGCCGCCGGGCACACCGTCGCCGCCGGCCGGGCCCAGGTCGCCATCGCCGGCCCGGGCGGCTTCCATGCCGAGGGCAGCGTGAACCTGGCCACTCGCCAGGGCCGGATGCTGGTGGGCGTCCCCGGCCAGTCCGACGTGGCCGTCGACCCCGGCCCGCCGCCGACCACGCTGCCCGAGCCCGTGCGCCGGGTCGAGTACACCGACCCGTCGGCCATGCTCGCCCTCCTCCGGAGCGCCACCAAGGTCGATCCGTACGGCGGCGTGCAGGTACGGTCGGTCGGCACCATCCGGTACGACGTGACCATCGACCACGGCGGCACCCGCTTCTACGCCAACGTGTACGTCGACAGCGAGGGACGGTGCCGGCGCATCGAGGTGCCCGAGGACCGCCACGAGCCGCGACCGAGCGACCGGGCGCCGTTCCTGGCCCGGATCATCACGATCGACTTCGTCTCCTTCGGGCCCTGACGTGCGGCAACGGCTGGTCGAGGGCGCCCTCATGCACCTGGCCGCGCTGGAGGCCGGCGAGGGCGGCCGGGCCCTCCTCCTCGTCCACGGGTTCTGCGGGGCCAAGGAGGACTTCGCCGACTGGCTCGACCCGCTGGCCGCCGCCGGCTGGCACGCGGTCGCTCCCGACCTACCGGGCCACGGCGCCAGCCAGCCGCCGCCCGGCACCTACCCGTACGGCCTGGCCGCCTTTGCCGGCGAGGTGACGGCCGTGGCCGACGGGCTGGGGTGGTCGACGTTCACGCTGCTCGGTCACTCGATGGGCGGGATGGTGGCCCAAGTCATCGCCTTGCGACGACCGGACCGCCTCGGCGCCCTCGTGCTCATGGACACGTCACACGGCCCCGTGCCCGGCATCGATCGTGACATGCGCGACCTGGGGGCCACGATCGTGCGCGAGCAGGGGATGGCCGCGCTGGTGGCCATCCCCCAGGACGACCCCGAAGCCCACCGGCGGGTCGTGGCCGAACGGCCTGGTTGCAAGGAGTTCTGCGACGGCAAGGCCCTGGCCGCGGCGCCCGACATGTGGCTCGCCGTCACCGACGAGTTCTTCGACGCCCCCGACCGGTTGGACGGGCTCTCCCGCGTTGCGCTAGCCACGCTGGTCGTGGTGGGGGAGGAGGACCGGCAGTTCCGGCCTGACTGCGAGCGGCTGGCGCACGTCATGCCGCGCGCGCGGCTGGCCGTCGTGCCCGGCGCCGCCCACTCCCCGCAGTTCGAAGCGCCCGACGCGTGGTGGCAGGTCGTCAGCACGTTCCTCGAGGAGGTCAGGTAGATGGACGGTGACGCAGTTGAGGGGAACGGCGGCGATCTGGCGTTGGGCGCGCTCATGCCGTATGGCGTGCGCGAGCTCTTCACCCTCAACGGCGCCCACATCTGGCCGCTCTACGACGCGTGCCGGCGCCTCGACGTGCGCATCGTCGACACCCGCCACGAGGAGACGGCCGGGTTCGCGGCGGAGGGCATGGCCAAGCTCACTCGCCGGCCGGGCGTGGCTGCGCTCACCGCCGGGCCGGGCGTCACCAACGGCGTGAGCCCGGTGGCGTCGGCCCAGTCCACGGGCGCGCCCCTCGTCGTGCTTGGCGGCCGGGCCGCGGCCAACAAGTGGGGCCAGGGATCGCTCCAGGAGTTCGACCACGTCCCCCTCATGACGCCGATCACCAAGTTCGCCCGCACGGCCCGGAGCACGGCCGACATCGGAACGGCCGTGGCCGAGGCCGCGGCCGCGGCCATGACCCCGCACCGGGGGCCGGCGTTCGTGGACATGGGGATCGACATCATCTTCAGCCACGCGTCGGTGGACGTTCCCGCGCCGGTCGACGGCCGCGGCGCGGCACCGGACCCCGACGAGGTGCAGAAGGCGGCGGCACTGCTGGCCCGGGCCGACCGGCCCGTGCTCGTGGCGGGGACGGACGTGTGGTGGAACGGTGCTCATGACGCCCTGCGCCGAGCGGTCGAGTCGCTGCGCGTGCCCACGTTCGTGAACGGCCTCGGTCGGGGCTGCCTACCCGCCGACCACGAGTTGGCCTTCTCCCGCACCCGCAGCTTCTTGAAGCAGGCCGACGTCGTCGTGGTGGTGGGAACGCCCCTCGACTTCCGCCTGTCGTTCGGCAGCTTCGGCGACGCCCAGGTCGTCCACGTGGCCGACGATCCGTCGCAACGGGCGGGGCACGTGGCGCTGGCGGCGTCGCCCGCCGGCGACCTCGTCACCATCCTCGACGCCTTCGCGGGCTTCGAGGGGCAGCGGGCCGACCACGAGCCGTGGATCGCCAAGATGCGCGACGAGGAACTGGCCCGCCGGGCCGCGGAGGTGACCGACCTGGAGTCGGCCGCGTCGCCCATCCACCCGGCCCGGGTGTACGGCGAGTTGCGCAAGCGGTTGGGGCGGGACGCGGTGGTGATCAACGACGGTGGAGACTTCGTGTCCTTCGCCGGCAAGTACATCGAGTCCCACCAGCCTGGTTGCTGGCTCGACCCCGGGCCCCTCGGGTGCCTGGGCACGGGACTCGGGTACGCCATCGCCGCGCGCGTCGCCCACCCCGATCGGCAGATCGTGGCCATGCTGGGCGACGGCGCCGCCGGCTTCAGCCTCATGGACGTCGACACCCTCGTACGTCACAACCTGCCGGTCGTGATGGTCGTCGGCAACAACGGCATCTGGGCATTGGAGAAGCTGCCCATGCAGATGCTGTACGGGTGGGACGCGGCGTGCGACCTGCAGCCGGGCCTGCGCTACGACGACGTCGTGAAGGCGTTGGGTGGTGGGGGTGAGACGGTGGAGCGCCCCGAGGACATCGGCCCTGCGCTGGACCGGGCGTTCGCGTCGGGCGTGCCGTACCTGGTCAACGTGTTGACCGACCCGACCGTCGCCTACCCGCGTTCCTCGACCTTGGTCTGAGCCCGGGCCACGAACCGCTCGCGGTCGACCACCGACCGCCACACATGACCCACTGCCACCGGCGCGGCCGGGCCCATGGCGCTCACCGCGAAGGTGAGCTTGCGCTGGTCCACTGCGGTCAGCGTGGCCTCGGCCGTCACCAGCACGCCGACCGGCGTGGCCACCAGATGGGTCAGCTCCACCTTCGTGCCGACCGTGGTCTCGCCCGGTTCGAGGGCGGCGGCGACGGCCTCGCACGTGGCCTGCTCGCACAGGGCGACGAGGCGTGGTGTGGCCAGCACGGGCACGTCGCCCGAGCCCAGGGCGAGGGCGGTGTCGTCCTCGCCCACCACCAGCCTGACGCGGGCCGACAGGCCGGGGCGCAAAGACACGGCGCGTACGATACGGCGTGGCTCGACCCCTTCGCGACTTTCTCGAGATTCGCACGGCAGCCCCTTCCAACTTCTCGCAGGACGGGTCGCGCGTGCTCATCGCCTCCAACCTCAGCGGCACCGCGCAGCTGTACCGCGTGGACCGGGACGGCGGCCCGCTCGTCCGGCTCACCGACTTCGACGAACCGGTCGGTGGCGCCTACCTGCCGGTGGGTGGCGACATCGTCGTCACGCGCGACGAGGGCGGCAACGAACGCCACCAACTCTGGCTCATGACCGACGAGGTGGGAGCCGACCTGCGGCCCTTGGTCAACGAGCCCGAGTACATCCACCGCATCGGCGGCGTGACGCGCGACGGGTCGCTGCTCACCTACGCCTCCAACTCCCGCAACGGGGTGGACTTCGACGTGTACGTCATCGGCCTGGGTGACGGCGGCGGTGGCGGCGAGCCCCGGCTGGTGTTCGACATGGGCGGGTGGTGCCAGCCCGTCGGCTTCTCGCCCGACGGCCGTTGGTTGGGCATCACCCGGCTCACCGAGCGCAACGGCGACAACGACCTCTACCTCGTCGACGTCGTGAGCGGTGAGGTGGTGCACGCGTCGCCCCACGACGATGAGTCGTCCTTCGGCAGCCCGTCGTGGCTGCCCGACTCCTCGGCCTTCTTCTTCGCCACCGACCAGGGCCGTGACCGGGTTGCCATCGCCCGCTACGACATGGCGGCTCGGTCGTGGGCCTACGCACTCGAACGAGAGTGGGACTGCTCGTGCACCATCAACTGGCCGGGCACCCGTTTGCTGGTCGAGACCAACGAGGACGGGTGGACGAAGGCCGAACTGGTCGACCCGCACACGTTGCAGTCGCTGGGTTTCGTGCCGTTGCCCGGTCGGGGCGTGGCGTCGTTCGTGTTCTCGCGTGACGGCCGCTACCTCACCTACTCGTTCTCGTCGTCGTCCGAGCCGGGTGACGCCTGGCTGTACGACTGCGAGACGGGCGAGACGACGCGGCTCACCACGTCACCCCGGGCCGTGCCCGCGGGCGAGATGGTCGAGCCCTCGCTGCACCGGTTCACCAGCTTCGACGGCGAGCAGATCCCGGTGTTCCTGTACCGCTCGCCGGTGGCTCACGGGCCAGTGGTGGTGTGGGTGCACGGCGGGCCCGAGTCGCAGTTCGTGCCGTCCTTCAACCCGCTGATCCAGTACTTCGTGGCGCGGGGGTTCGCGGTGGCGGCTCCCAACGTCCGCGGTTCCACCGGGTACGGCAAGCGATTCCACCACCTCGACGACGTGCGCAAGCGGCTCGACTCGGTGGCCGACCTCGGCGCCCTGCACGACTGGCTGGCTGCCCAGCCCGGCGTCGATGCGTTCCGGGCCGCGGTCATGGGTGGGTCGTATGGTGGCTACATGGTTCTGGCCGGCCTGGCTTTCCAACCGGAGCGGTGGGCGGCGGGCGTCGACGTGGTCGGCATCTCCAGCCTCGTCACCTTCCTGGAGAACACCTCGCCGTGGCGGCGCAAGTTCCGGGAGCGGGAGTACGGCTCGTTGGAGCACGACCGCGACTTCCTCGAGTCGGCGTCACCCATCAACCGGGTGGACGACATGCGCGCCCCGCTGATGATCATCCACGGGGCCAACGACCCGCGCGTGCCGCTGTCCGAGGCCGAGCAGATCCACAAGGTGCTCGCGGAAAAGGGCGTCCGCTGCGACCTCCTCGTGTACGGGGACGAGGGCCACGGCCTGGCCAAGCTCAAGAACCGCCTGGATGCCTACCCCAAGGCGGCCGACTTCCTCGAGGACGTGCTGGCGGGGAGCGCGTGACCGCGTGACCGCCCCGCCCGCGGCCGAACGCCACCCGCACCTGGCCTTGCCCAAGCCCCCGGGGTACGTGCGGGTCGACATGCACCTGCACACCATGTGGTCGGGCGACGCCACCACCACGCCCGAGGAGTTGGTTGCCGCCGTGGCCGAGACCGGCGTCGACGTGCTGTGCATCACCGACCACTCGACGGTGAACGGGGCGGTGGAACTGGCCGCGTCGGGCGCGTTGGGGTGCCGGGTGGTCGTGGGCGAAGAGCTGCGGACGTGGGCGGGCGAGCTCATCGGCCTGTTCCTCACCGAGCGCATCCCGTTCGGCCTGAAGCCCGACGAGTTCGTGGCGGCCGTGCGGGCGCAGGGCGGCCTCGTCTACGTACCCCACCCGTTCGACCCCACGCGCCACTGCCTGCGGGAGGACGTGCTGCGGTTGCTGGCCGGGTCCGGCGGCATCGACATCGTGGAGGGGCTGAACGCCAAGACGTCGCTGGGCTCTCTGAACGAGCGGGCCGCCGCCTTCGCCGCCGAGTTCGGGTTGGCGGTCGGGGCGGGAAGCGACGCCCACCAGCCGTCGGCCGTGGGCGCGGCCTTCGTCGAGGTGCCCGATTTCACAGATGCTTCGTCGTTCCTTGCTGCTCTCGCTCATGGGACGCTCATGGGCCACCACTACGATGCGCCCCGCCGCTGGCAGCCGCGGATCGTCCCGTCCACCAAGAGGACCTAGGCCCCTACGCCCCCATGCCCATCATTCACGCCATCGTGCTCGGCATCACGCAGGGCTTGTCAGAGTTCCTGCCCATCTCGTCGAGCGGGCACCTGCTCATCGTGCCGTGGCTGTTCAACTGGACCGAGCTCACCCGCAACCCCGAGCTGAACAAGACGTTCGACGTGGCCCTGCACGCGGGCACGTTCGTGGGTGCGGTGGCGTACTTTCGCAACGACCTGGCCCGGCTGATCGGCGCTGCGCTCACGTCCGTGCGCCACCGGGCGGTGAACACGCCCGACCAGCGGTTGGCTTGGCTGCTGTTGCTGTCGGCCATTCCCGGCGCGGTGACCGGTGCGCTGTTCGAGAAGGTGATCGAGGACCACCTGGGCAAGCCCGTGCTGGTGGCCATCATGCTGGCGGTGTTCGGCCTCGTGCTGCTGGCGGTCGACCGGATGGTGGAGAAGCGGGAGATGGGTGAGTTCAACACCCGCGACGCGGTGCTGATGGGCGCCGCCCAGGCGCTGGCGCTGCAGCCGGGCGTGTCCCGGTCCGGCATCACCATCACCATGGGCCGGTGGCTGGGGTACACGCGTGACGCGGCCGCTCGCATCTCGTTCCTGATGAGCCTGCCCATCATCGGCGGCGCCGCGCTGTACAAGGGCGCCAAGCTGGCCGCCGGAGCTGGCATCCCGCCCGGGTTCGTGGGCGCGTTCGTGTGGGGCACGGTGGCGTCCGCCATCACCGGGTTCGCGGCCGTGTGGCTGGTCCTGCGGTACGTCCGGACGGGCTCGTTCAAGCCCTTCGTGGTGTACCGCCTGGGCGCGGCCGCGTTCATCCTCGCCGTCGCCGCCGCCCGGGGCTGACCCCCCCCGGCCCCACCGCCCGTCGCGTGCAGACGTGCTTCACCTCGGCCGTGGCGGCGACATGGTGGCGGTGACCAGGCCATCCTGGTTGGCGGCGAGGGTGGTGAGGGCCCGCCAGTGTTCGGGCCTCATCGGGGCACCAGGGCCAACGTGAGCGTGCCCCGGGCCAGGGCGAACGCCAGGCGGGGCGCTTCGGCGGTGACGACGGCCAGGGTGACGGCGCCGTCGCGCACGTCGAGCACGAGGGCGGCGCGGGCCACGGCGACGGTGGGGTCACCACTGGCCGGG
>DASRGI010000257.1:0-9159 GCA_035651095.1 Acidimicrobiales bacterium
CCGCATCGCCGAGAACCCGCTGCGCGTCCTCGATTGCAAGCGCCCCCAGTGCCAGGCGGCCACCGCCGACGCTCCCCGCCAGATCGACCATCTGTGCGACGCGTGCCAGGCCCACTTCGACCGCGTGCGGGCCGGCCTCACCGCCCTCGGCATTCCGTTCGAGATCGAGACCCGGCTGGTGCGGGGCCTCGACTACTACACCCGCACCACCTTCGAGTTCGCGGCCGACGCCCTGGACGGTGCCCAGAACGCGGTCGGGGGCGGGGGCCGCTACGACGGGCTGGTCGAACAGCTCGGCGGTCCGCCCACGCCGGGCATCGGGTTCGGCCTGGGCATCGAGCGCATCCTGCTGGCGTGCGACGCCGAGGACGTGCTCCCCGTGCCCGGCGCCATGGTCGACGTGTTCGTGGCCGACCTCACCGGTGGGGACCAGGCCCGTGACCTCACGCACGAGCTGCGCCGAGCCGGCATCCGGGCCGACCGGGCCTTCGACAACCGTTCCTTGAAGTCGCAGATGAAGTCGGCCGACCGCTCGGGGGCGCGCCTCGCCCTCATCGTCGGTCCCGACGAGGCCGCCGCCGGCTTCGTCACCATCCGCGACCTGCGCGACCACGGGCAGGTCGAGGTGGGCCGGGCCGACGTCATCGATCACGTAAAGAAGGTCATCTCGTCATGAGCATGCGCACCGACCACTGCGGTTCCCTGCGGGCATCCGACGTGGGCAGGCAGGTCACCCTGTGCGGGTGGGTGGCCCGCCGCCGGGAGCACGGCGAGCACCTCGCCTTCGTGGACCTGCGCGACCACACCGGCATCGTCCAGTGCGTGGTGGACCACGCCCACGACCTGCGCTCCGAGTACGTGCTGCGCATCACGGGCACGGTGCGGCTGCGGCCCGAGGGCACCGTGAACCTGGGCATCCCCACCGGCGAGGTCGAGATCGGCGACTGCGAGGTGGAGGTGCTCTCCGCGGCCGAGCCGCCGCCCTTCCCCATCAACGATCGCATCGAGGCGGACGAGACCGTGCGCCTCCGCCACCGCTACCTGGACCTGCGGCGCGACCGTATGCAGCGCAACCTCCGCTTGCGGGCCCGGGTGAACAGCGCCATCCGCAACGCCATGGAGCGCCAGGGCTTCGTGGAGGTGGAGACGCCCATGCTCATCGCGTCCACCCCCGAGGGGGCGCGCGACTTCGTGGTGCCGTCCCGCCTGCAGCCGGGCTCGTTCTACGCCCTGCCCCAGAGCCCGCAGCTGTTCAAGCAGTTGTGCATGGTCGGCGGCGTCGACCGCTACTACCAGATCGCCCGGTGCCTGCGGGACGAGGACCTGCGAGCCGACCGCCAGTTCGAGTTCAGCCAACTGGACGCCGAGCTGTCCTTCGTCGACCAGGAGGACGTGCTCGCCGCCATCTCCGAGACGGTGGCGGCCGCAGCCGAAGCGGCGACGGGCGAGCGGCCCGGCGAGATCGGGCGCATGACGTGGGCCGAGGCCCAGGAGCGGTTCGGCTCGGACAAGCCCGACGTGCGCTTCGGCATGGAGCTGGTCGAGCTCACCGGCGTGTTCGCCACCACCGAGTTCAAGGCCTTCCAGGCCCCGTGCGTCAAGGGCATCCGCGTACCCGGCGGGGGAGCCACCACCCGCAACCAGCTCGACACCCTGACCGACCAGGCCAAGCGCTACGGGGCCAAGGGCCTGGTGTGGATGCGGGTCGGCGATGACCGCGCCCTCGACTCGCCTGTCGCCAAGTTCCTCTCGGAGGCCGAGCAATCGGCGCTGGCGACGGCCATGGAGGCCGAGCCCGGCGACCTGCTGTTGCTCGTGGCGGACGAGCGCCCCAAGGTCCGCCACGTGCTCGGGCTGTTGCGCCTGGAGCTGGGACGGCCCCCGGTCAACGAGGGCGGCTTGCACTTCCTCTGGGTCACCGAGTTCCCGCTGTTCGAGAGCATCGACGAGGCCACGGGCAACCCTGTGCCCGCCCACCACCCGTTCACCATGCCCCATCCGGACGACATGGAGAAGCTGGAGTCGGAACCGCTGGCCGTGCGCTCGCAGGCCTACGACCTCGTCCTCAACGGCTGGGAGCTGGGGTCGGGCAGCGTGCGAATCCACCGGGGCGACATCCAGCAGCGCATCTTCTCGCTGCTCGGCATCAGCCCCGACGAAGCGCAGCGCAAGTTCGGCTTCCTGCTCGACGCCTTCCGCTTCGGCGCCCCGCCCCACGCCGGCTTCGCCTTCGGCATCGACCGGCTGGTGGCCATCCTGGCGGGCGAGGAGAACATCCGCGAGATCGTCGCCTTCCCCAAGACGCAGTCCGGCGCCGACCCCCTCACCAACGCCCCGTCGCCCATCGACGACCGCCAGCTCCAGGAGCTCGGGCTGCGCGTGCTGCCGCCGCCCAAGGCGTGACGCCGAGGCGCTGCCTGTCTAGACCGATCGGGGCATTTTTCATCTAGTTCCTTGACTGGCGGTACCTCCCCGTCCGATAGGCGTGGGTAATGGCACTCGCGGTGGACGACAAGATGGCCACACTGGCGTGGCAACACCCCTCGCTCGACGAGGAGTTCGAGGTCACGGCGCGCATCGTCGGCATCCGGGGGTTCACGTCGCCGTCGCTGGAAGCGGTCGAGCGCCGGCGGTCCGAGCTGTGGACCATCGCCTTCCTCGCCATCTGCGTGCTGGCCGTCGGCATGATGCTGTTGTCGATCGGCGGGGAGACGGTGGGGCCGGCCCAGCGGATCACCCGGATGCCCGCCTTCCGGATCGCCCTGCTGGTGTCCACCCTGGGGCTGGCGCTCTACGTGCTGGAGAAGGAGCGCAACCTTCGCCACCTGACCCGGCTCCTCATGGACGAGCGCATCCTCACGGCCGCCCTGTCCAACCGCTTGAAGGAGCTGGCCACGCTGTGCGAGGTGGGCAAGGCCGTCAACTCCGTGCTCGCCCTCGAGGACGTCCTCGACATCATCCTGTCCAGCGCCCTGGAGCTGCTGGAGGGCAGGAGCGGGTCGATCATGCTGGCCGACGGCGACGAGCTGGAGGTCCTGAGCGAGCACGGCAACGAGGCGGCGCGACACGCCCGGGTCCGCATCGGCGAAGGGGTCGCCGGGCAGGTCGCGGCGCGCCGCGAACCGCTCCTGATCTCGGGCCGCGTCGGCGAGGAGCGCGACGTTCCCGTCGCCAGCGCCGTGTGCGTGCCCCTCATCAACCGGGGCGAGCTGCTCGGCGTGCTCAACGTCAACGGTGGCGACGACCGGGCCTTCACCGAGTACGACCTGCGGGCCCTGTCGCTCTTCGCCGATCACGCCGCCATCTCCATCGCCAACTCCCGCCTCTACGAAGCCGAGCGCAGCCACGTGGCCGAGCTGATGGAGTTGGACCGCATGAAGTCGGACTTCGTGGCGACGGTGAGCCACGAGCTGCGCACGCCCCTCACGTCCATCCTCGGCTGCGCCAAGACGCTGCAGCGCCGGGAGCTGCCCGAGAAGATCGAGCGCGAGTTCGTGGAGATGATCGAGCGGCAGGGCACGCGCCTGCTGCACCTGGTCGAGGACATCATGCAGGTGCAGCGCACGGTGTCCACCGACAGCGTGTTGTGCCGGCCCGTCGACCTCAGTGCCTGCCTCGAAGAGGTCGTGCGCGTGCAGGCCGGCGCCGAGCGCCACGTGTCGCTGTACGCCCCCCGCGGGCTGGTGGTGTCGGGCGAGCCCGACGCCCTGCAGCGGGTGTTCACCAACCTCATCGACAATGCCTTCTCCCATGGGGGCGGGGAGGTCGAGGTCGAAGCGGTGGCGGGCGAGGTGGACGGCCAGCACGTGATCGAGGTGGCTGTGCTCGACCGCGGCCCCGGCATCCCGGCCGAGGACCGGGAGTCGGTGTTCGAAAGGTTCAAGCGAGGCCGGGAGGCATTCTCGCCGGGGATGGGCCTGGGCCTGTACCTGGTGCGCTCGCTGGTCGAGGTGCAAGGCGGCCGGGTGTGGGTCACCGACCGGGCGGGTGGCGGCGCCGCCTTCCGGGTGGCGCTGTGCGCGGTCCGGACCGACGAGGCGCGGCCGTGAGTGTCCGCCCCGCCGTCAGCAGCCCGGCCGACTGCCTTCCGGCTGCGCCCAACCGCATCCTCCTCGCCGAGGACGACCTCGACGTGGGGCGGTACCTGGAGATAAGCCTGGGCGTCGAGGGCTTCGAGATCGTGCGCGCCACCGATGGGCGCTCGGCCGTGGCCACGGCGGTGGCTCAACCCCCCGACCTGGTGGTGCTCGACATCGGCATGCCGGGCATGGACGGCGTGGCCGTGTGCCAGGAGCTGCGCCGCGACCCCCGCACCAGCGCGGTGCCGATCATCATCCTGACCGCTCGCATCCAGAAGACGGACAAGCTCCTCGGGCTGGAAGCGGGCGCCGACGACTACGTCACCAAGCCGTTCGACCCGGCCGAACTGGTCGCCCGGATCCGGGGCGCACTGCGGCGTACCCGCCAGTTGCGCGACGTCTCGCCCCTCACGGGGTTGCCCGGCAACATCGCCATCTTCCGGCAGTTGGAGCACCTGCTGTCCGGTGCCGGTCCCGACTTCGCACTGCTCCACGCCGACCTCGACAACTTCAAGGCCTTCAACGACCACTACGGGTTCGCCGCCGGCGACGGCGTCATCCGGGCCACGGCGTCGCTGCTCACCTCGTCGCTCGAGGACCTGCCGGACACTCCCCGTTTCGCCGGCCACGTGGGCGGTGACGACTTCGTGCTCGTCACCCCGGCCCCCGACGCCGAGCGCCTGGCCGACAGAATCATCCCCACCTTCGACGACATGATCGCCCAGCACTACGAAGGGGCGGACGTGCGCCAGGGCCACATCTCGGTGGCGTCCCGGCGGGGCGGCACACGGGAGTTCCCGCTGATGACCATCTCCATCGGCATCGTCAAGAGCACGCCGTGCCGGTTCCGGGCGCCGGCCGAGATGGCG
Source organism: Acidimicrobiales bacterium (assembly GCA_035651095.1). Classification (GTDB taxonomy): domain Bacteria; phylum Actinomycetota; class Acidimicrobiia; order Acidimicrobiales; family JAUTXP01; genus DASRGI01. Next base: position 4,949 of record DASRGI010000257.1, read on the forward strand.
AGCGTGGCATCGGACATGAAGAACGTGGCCAAGGAGATGGGTGGCTCGTCGTGGTGTCTGGACCGGCGGGCTGCGCCGCCTCCTCGGGCGGCGCCCGGCACCTAGATTCGCCGGCATCGCCGACGACGATCTGTTCAACGCCGCTCTGGAGGACCGCCTGTCCCACCAGGCACCGCTGGCCGCTCGCATGCGGCCCCGATCCCTGGACGAGATGGTGGGGCAGGAGCATCTCCTGGGCGAAGGCCGGCCGCTGCGGGCGCTGATCGAGGGCGACCGCCTGTCGTCCATCATCCTCTGGGGCCCGCCGGGGACGGGCAAGACCACGCTCGCCCGCCTGGTGGCGGAGGCGACGAGCAAAGCGTTCGTCCCCCTGTCGGCCGTGACCGCCGGTGTGAAGGACGTCCGGGAGACGGTGGACGCGTCGCGCCGGCGGCTGGCCGAGTCGGGCCGGGGCACGATCCTGTTCCTCGACGAGGTCCACCGCTTCAACAAGGCCCAGCAGGACGCGCTGCTCCCCGCGGTGGAGGAGGGACTACTGGTGCTGATCGGCGCCACCACCGAGAACCCGTTCTTCGAGGTGAACGCGCCCCTGCTCAGCCGCTCGACGCTGTTCCGGCTGGAGCCGCTCTCGCCCGACCAGTTGCGGGTCATCGCCGGCCGGGCCATGGCGACCGAGGGCGTCACCGCCGACGAGGACGCGCTGGCCTTCCTGATCGGCATGGTCGACGGCGACGCCCGGGCCGTACTCACGTCGCTGGAGGTCGCCATCGCCCTGGCCGGCGACCGCAAGCACGTCACCCTGGCCGACGCCGAGGCGGCCCGCAACGCCCGAGCCCTCCGGTACGAGGAGGACGACCACTACGACATCGTGTCGGCGTTCATCAAGAGCATCCGGGGGTCGGACCCCGACGCCGGCCTGTACTGGCTGGCCCGCATGCTGGCCGCCGGGGAGGACGCCCGCTTCATCGCCCGCCGGCTGGTGATCCTGGCCAGCGAGGACGTGGGCATGGCTGACTCCATGGGCCTGGTGGTGGCCGACGCCGCCGCACGGGCCGTGGAGTTCGTGGGCCTGCCCGAGGCCCAGCTCAACCTGGCCCACGCCGTGGTGTACCTGGCCACCGCGCCGAAGTCGAACCGGTCGTCGGTGGGGCTGTGGAAGGCCCAGGCCGACGTGCGCGAGCGCCCGGCCGGGCCCGTGCCCGCCCACCTGCGGGACGCCCACTACCGCAGCGCCAAGCGCATCGGCCACGGGGTGGGGTACGTGTACCCGCACGACGCGCCGGGCGGCTGGGTGGAGCAGGCCTATCGCCCGGACGAGGTGGCCGACCGCACGTACTACGAGCCGTCCGACAACGGCGAGGAGGCCGACCTCACCGACCGCTGGCCCGGCCACGAGCCCAGGTCCTGAGCAGTCTGGCCGCGCCCACGCCCATATCCCGGCGTGCGCGCCGTCAAAGCGCCGTTTCCGGGCGAGGGGTCACTATGCTCGCCCGCCGTGAGCGCCGGGGAGATCGCTGCCGTCATCGCATCGGTGGTGGGGACCATCCTGATCATTGGCTTCTTCATAGCCTTCGCCGGGCTGCTGCGAACGCTGCGCACGCTGACGACGGCCATCGAGGAGCTGCGGGCCGAGGTCGTGCCCCTGGCCGGGCAGTGGCGCCGCACCGTCGACCAGGCCAACTCCGAGCTGGTGCGGGTCGACGGCCTGCTGACCTCGGCCGAGTCGGTGACGGCCACGGTCGACTCGGCCAGCCGCCTGGCCTACCTGGCCCTGTCCAACCCGGTCATCAAGGTGCTGGCCTTCGGAGCGGGCACGGGGCGGGCCTTCCGCCGCATCCGCCGGGACCGCTGACGGCGATGTTCAAACGGATCTTCTGGCTGGTGATCGGGGCCGGTTTCGGGTTCGGCGTGTCGTTCTGGCTCATGCGCTTCGTGCGCGAAACGGTCAACCGGTACTCGCCCGAGCGGGTGTCGTCCGACCTGGCCGACGCCCTCAAGGGGCTGGGCAAGGACCTGCGGGCGGCCGTGGCCGAGGGGCGCGAGGCCATGAAAGAGCGCGAGGCCGAGCTGCGGGCCGACCTGTCCGGCCGCCGCTGAGCCCACACGCACCGCTGGGCCCGCCCCCCCCACCGCTTCTCGTAACGCTGGCGAGGGCTATTTGGGCGCCAGCGTTACGAGAATGGCTGTGGGGGTTCCGGCGGGGGCGCCGGTAGGCTGGGCCTCACCATGGATGCGAATGGGCTCCGGCGCGCCTTCACCCAGTTCTTCGTCGACCGGGGCCACACGCCCGTCCCGTCGTCGGGCCTGATCCCGCACCACCCCCGCGCCCCCATGTGCACCAACGCGGGCATGAACCAGTTCCTCCCGTACTTCCTGGGCGAGGAGCAGGCGCCCTTCCCCCGGGCCACCAGCGTCCAGAAGTGCGTGCGCATCAAAGGCAAGCACGACGACATCGACAACATCGGGCGGTCCACCCAGCACCTCACCTTCTTCGAGATGCTCGGCAACTTCAGCTTCGGCGACTACTTCAAGGAAGGCGCCATCAAGTACGCGTGGGAGCTGCTCACCCAGGTGTTCGGCTACGACGGCGACACCCTGTGGGCGACCGTCCACACCACCGACGACGACGCCGCCCAGATCTGGCGGGACGTCATCGGCCTGCCCGCCGAGCGCATCCAGCGCATGGGCGAGGACAACTTCTGGGAGATGGGCGAGACCGGCCCGTGCGGGCCGTGCTCCGAGATCTACGTCGATCGGGGTGCCGAGTGGGGCGAGGCGGGCGGGCCCGCCCACGGCGCCGCCGAGCGCTTCGTCGAGATCTGGAACCTCGTGTTCATGCAGTACGACCGCCAGAAGGGCGGCACCCTCGACAACCTGCCCAAGCAGAACATCGACACCGGGGCCGGCTTCGAGCGCAACGTGGCCATCCGCATGGGCACGGACTCGGTGTTCGACACGCCGTTGTTGCGCCCCATCGTGGCGACGGCCGAGCAGGTCACCGGCCGGCGCTATGGCGAGGACCACGAGGTCGATGTCACCCTCCGCATCCTGGCCGACCACGCTCGCTCCATCAGCTTCCTGGTGAGCGACGGCGTCTTCCCGTCGAACGAGGAGCGGGGCTACGTGCTCCGCCGCATCATCCGCCGGGCCGTGCGCCACGCCTACCGGCTGGGCGTGGAGAAGAACATCACCCCCGCCTTGGTGAAGAGCACGGTCGAGGTCATGGGCGAGGCCTACCCCGACCTGGCCCGCAACGCCGACTTCGTCACCGGCGTGGTCGAGCGGGAGGAGGAGCGGTTCCGGCGCACCCTGCGCTCGGGCATGGCCCGGCTCGACGAGGAGCTGGAGCGCAGTCCCGAGCGGGTGTCGGGCCCCACCGCGTTCCTCCTTCACGACACGTTCGGCTTCCCCGTGGAGCTCACCCGGGAGCTGGCCGCCGAGCGGGGCGCGGCCGTGGACGAGGCCGCCTTCGCCGAGGCCATGGACGAGCAGCGGCGCCGGGCCCGAGAGGGCGCCAAGGGCGACGAGCACGCCGAGATCGACGCGTACCGCGAGCTGCTCGACGAGTTCGGCACCACCGAGTTCACCGGCTACAGCGAGTACGAGAGCAAGGCCCACGTGCTGGCCCTGGTGCCGGCTCCCGGTGGCGACCAGAACCGCCTGGAGGTGTTCCTCGACCGTACGCCCTTCTACGCCGAGGGCGGCGGCCAGGTGGGTGACACCGGCATCATCACCACCGACACGGGCACCCTCCGCGTGCTCGACACCACGGCGGCGCTGCCCGGCTTGCACCGGCACACGGCCGAGCTGGTCGACGGCGAGGTTCACCCCGGCCAGGAGGCCACCGCGTCCATCGACGTCGAGCGCCGCGAGGCCATCCGTCGCAACCACACGGGCACCCACCTGCTGCACTGGGCCCTGCGCGAGGTGCTGGGCTCGCACGTCAAGCAGCAGGGCTCGCTGGTGTCGCCGGACTACCTGCGCTTCGACTTCAGCCACCACTCGCCGGTGAGCGCCGACGAGCTGGCCAAGGTCGAGGACATGGTCAACGAGCGCATCCTGGCCAACGAGCCGGTCCGCGCCTACGAGACGTCGAAGGACCACGCCGAGGAGCTGGGCGCCATCGCCTTCTTCGGCGACAAGTACGGCGACTTCGTGCGGGTGGTCGAGGCGGGCGACCGGTCCATGGAGCTGTGCGGCGGCACCCACGT
>DASRGI010000258.1:0-2307 GCA_035651095.1 Acidimicrobiales bacterium
TGGCCATCTTCGCCGTGCTCATGCTGGCCCTGTTCCTGCGAGCCCGGGCCCTGGCCGCCGACGGTCCCGTGGACGACCTGCCTCCCACGACGTCGTCACCCCGGCCCATCCCCCAGCGCCTGCGAGAGCTGGCGTGGGTGCGCTCCTTCCACGTGACGGCGGCCGGCGCCGCCGTCGTGCTGGCCGCGGCCCTGCCCTTCCTCCCGGGGCTGGGCACGCCCAAGCTCGCCTTCCAGCTGAACGTGGTGGCCATCTACGCGCTGGTCGGCCTCTCCCTCACCATCATCATCGGTTGGACCGGACAGATCTCGCTCGGGCACGTGGCCTTCGTCGGCATCGGCGCCTACACGGCCACGTGGCTCAACAACCGCGGCCTGCCCCTCCCCCTGCTGCTCGTCGCCACCGGTGCCGCGGGCGGCGCCGTCGCCCTCTTCGTCGGCATCCCCGCCCTCCGCATCAAGAAGTCGATGCTGGCGGTGGCCACGCTCGCCTTCGCCGTCGGTGCCGCGGGCTGGCTCTTCCCCCTGCTGGGCCACCACCTGGGTACCCGGCCCACGTCGCCGTTCTTCCCCGGCCTGGGCCGGTTGGACGACCAGCGCAGCCTGTACCTCGCCACCCTCGTCACCCTCGTGCTGTGCGCCCTGGCCCTGCGCAACTTCCGGCGTTCCGGGCCCGGGCGGCTGGCGCTCGCCGTCCGAGAGAACGAAGCCCTGCTCGGTGCCTACGGCTTCTCCCCCAGCGCCGTGAAGGTCCTCGCCTTCGGCGTGTCCGGCGCCATCGCCGCTGTGGCCGGCGCCCTCCTGTCCTTCACCCAGCCGGTGCTCACGCCCGACACGTTCCCGCCTGCCCTGTCCCTCGTGGTCCTGTCCATGGTGATCGTGGGTGGCCTGGGCTCGATCCTCGGCCCCGTGCTGGGTGCCCTGTTCGTGTTCGGCATCCCGCTGTTCTTCTTCCAGGCCAGCGACCTGGCCCGGGTGGCGGGCACGTCGGTGGGCGTGCTCTGGGTCCTGATGTACCTCCCCGGCGGGTTGGTGAGCGGGCCCCACGCCATCCAGGACGCGCTGGTGCGGGGGGCCGAGCGGCGCCACGGCACGCGCGTGCGCCGGACCTTCAAGGAGCGGCTGGCCGCCACCCTCGGCGAGCGGGCGATGGTGCGATGACGGCGACCGCCGGCACCCCGGCGCTGGTGTGCGAGGGCCTGCAGCTGCGCTTCGGCGGCATCCAAGCGCTCGACGACGTGTCGCTGCGGGTCGAGCCCGGCGAGATCGTCGGCCTCATCGGCATGAACGGGGCGGGCAAGAGCACGCTGCTCAACTGCGTGTCGGGCATGACCGGTGTGGACGGCGGCGCCATCACCGCTTACGGCGTCGACGTCACCCACGCCCCAGCCGACTTCCGCGCCGACCTCGGCATCGCCCGCACGTTCCAGGGCGGGAAGCTCTTCCCGACCATGACGGTCCTGGAGAACGTGGAGCTGGCCTTGGAGCGCCAGCACGTCACCTCCACCTTCACGGCCATGTTGGGCCTGCCGTGGGGACGCCAGGCGGAGCGCTGGAAGGAGGGGGAGGCCCAGCGCCTCCTCGGCCTCATCGGCCTGTCCGCCTTCGCCGACAAGTTCGTGCGCGAGCTGTCCACCGGGACCCGCCGCATCGTCGAGCTGGCCGCCCTGCTGGCCCAGCGGCCCCGGCTGATCCTGATGGACGAGCCTGCCGCGGGCGTGGCTCAGCGGGAGACGGAGGTGCTGGTGCTCCTGCTCCAGCAACTGCGGGACGAGCTCGACTGCGCCATCGTCCTGGTCGAACACGACATGCCCTTGGTCATGGCCGTGTGCGACCACGTCTACGCCATGGAGGCGGGCCGGGTCATCGCCGAGGGGCCGCCGCTCGACGTCCAGACCAACCCGCTGGTGGTGGCCAGCTACCTGGGCGAGGACGGGGCTGCCATCGCCCGGTCCGATTCGGCACCCACCGCGCCGCGGACCAGGGCCCGGAGCGGGGCCGGCGACGCGCCAGGCGCGCCGGGCGCGCCGGATGCGCAGGGCACGCCGGATGCGCCCGCGGCCGTCCCGCCCTCGCCGGCTCGCCCCCACGGCGGGCACGCCGGGCGCAAGTCGCTGGTGCTGGCCGCCCCGGCCCTGGCCCTCGCCCTCTTCGCCGCCGTCCTGTCCAGCCGGGCCCCGAGCTCCGGCCGGCCCGTGGCCGAGACCGCTCACCAGGCCCGGGCCAAGGCCACGACGACGACCACGACCACGACGTCGACCACCACGCTGGCGCTGGTGGCGCCCCTCGTTCCCGTACCGGTGACGGC
>DASRGI010000259.1:0-10931 GCA_035651095.1 Acidimicrobiales bacterium
GCGTGGGTCTGGTACTGGCAGCACATCGGTGGGGGCAATTGCCCGGTGGTCGACACGTGGTGGCAGACGGAGACGGGCGCCATCATGATCAGCCCCCTGCCCGGCGCCACCGTGCTCAAGCCCGGCTCGGCTACCTTCCCGCTCCCCGGGATCAGCGCCGAGGTCGTGGACGATGACGGCAACTTGGTCGAGCGAGGCGGTGGCTACCTCACCCTCACCCGGCCCTGGCCGGCCATGCTGCGCGGCATCTACGGCGACCCCGAGCGCTACGAGCAGACGTACTGGAGCCGCTTCCAGGGTCGGTACTTCGCGGGCGACGGCGCCAAGGTCGACGACGACCGGTACCTGTGGCTTCTCGGTCGCGTGGACGACGTGATGAACGTGTCCGGGCACCGGGTGTCGACCACCGAGGTGGAGTCGGCCCTGGTCGACCACCCGTCGGTGGCCGAAGCCGCCGTGGTCGGGGCCAAGGACGAAACGACGGGGCAGGCCATCATCGCCTACGTCACCCTGCGGGGCGGCCAGGAGCCCTCGCCCGAGCGGGGCGAGGAACTGCGCAAGCACGTGGCCCAGAAGATCGGCGCCATCGCCCGGCCCAAGACGGTGATCTTCACCGACGACCTGCCCAAGACGCGAAGCGGCAAGATCATGCGCCGGCTGCTCAGGGACGTGGCCGAGGGCCGGGACCTGGGGGACACCACCACGCTGGCCGACGCTGCGGTGGTCGACGAGATCAAAAAGCGCGCCGCCACCGCCCCGTCGGAGGAGTGACGCCGGCCAACTGGCACTGGCACGCCGGCCCCGTCGACGGGCCCGCGGTGGTGTTCGACATCGATGGCGTGTTGTCCGACGCAGCCAGCCGCCAGCACTACATCGAGTCCGGTCGCCGGGACTGGGACGCCTTCTTCGACGCGTGCGGCGACGACCCCGTCATCGAAGAGGTGGCCGAGTTGCTGCACCTGCTCGACCCGTCGCTGCGGATCATCCTCCTCACCGGGCGACCGCTGCGGGTGCAGCCCCAGACCGTCGCCTGGCTCAAGCGCTACGGCCTGCGCTGGAACGTGCTCATCATGCGCGACTTCGGCGATTACAGCCGGGCCCGGGACTTCAAGCGCTGGACGGTGGCCGACCTCCGACAGCACGGATTCGACCTGAAGCTCGCATTCGAGGACGATCGCCGCAACGCGGAGATGTTCCGCTCCGAGAGGATCCCCTGCGTGTACATCCACTCGGGTTACTACGACTGACCCCCAGGCCCGCTACGGGAACGCGACGGCACCCCAGTAGCGTTGGTACCAACGATATGAGTACGAACACGCTCAAGACCTATGTCCTCCTCGCCGCCATCGGCGGTCTCCTCGTCGTGGTTGGCGGGGCGGTGGCCGGCGGCAACGGTGCGGTCATCGGCCTGGTCATCGGTCTGGTCATCGTGGGCAGCTCCTACTGGTTCTCGGACAAGCTGGCCATCGCCGCGGCTCGGGCCAAGCCCGTCACCGAGGCCGAGATGCCCGAGTACTACCGGATTGTCCGGGACTTGGCCGAGCGGGCGAACATGCCCATGCCCAAGCTGTACGTCAGCCCGGACATGCAGCCCAACGCCTTCGCCACCGGCCGCAACCCCGACCACGCGGCAGTGGCCGTCACCCAGGGCATCCTCCAGGTCTGCGACTGGGACGAGTTGCGCGGCGTGCTGGCCCACGAGCTCAGCCACGTGGGCAACCGGGACATCCTCATCGGTTCGGTGGCCGCCGCCATCGCGACCGGCATCACCCTCGTGGCCCGCATGGCCATGTTCAGCTCGTTGTTCGGCGGTGGCGGCAACGACCGGGACCGCCGGGGTGGGGGCATGGAAGTCCTCGCCCTCGCAATTCTGGCCCCCATCGCCGCCATGTTCCTGCAGATGGCGCTGTCCCGCAGCCGGGAGTTCGAGGCCGACCGCTCAGGTGCCCGCCTCATCGGCGACGGCGAGCCCCTGGCCCGGGCCCTCGAGAAGCTGGAACGCGGCGTGCGGGCCGTTCCCATGGAAGTGGCCCCGGCCCAGGCCCAGAAGTACATCGTGAACCCCCTCACCGGGCGCCAGGTGCAGTTCGCCAACCTGTTCACCACCCACCCGCCCACGGCCGAGCGGGTGCAGCGGCTGCGCTCGGGGTCCTGGCAGCATTAAGCAGGACTAAGCAGGAATTCACCACTCTCGGCGGGAATCTCTCTCGATACCAGTGCGACGCGTCCGGATAACCGTGCTCACCGTCGCCGTGCTGGCCGCTTCGGCTGCTGTCGGCACGTTGGGGGCGCGCGCCCAGGTCCCAGGTCAGATCCCGCTCCCCACGACCACCACGTCGACCACCCAGGCGCCGCCCCCCACCCCGCCCACGGCGCCGCCGGGCAGCACCACCACCACGACGGCACCCTCCCCGACGACGACTGCGCCCCCGCCGCCCGACGGCGCCCCCGCCCCGGCTCCCGGCGAGCCCGCAGCCCCGGGTGCCCCTGGCACCCCCGCCCCCGCGCCGAGTCCTGACGCCTCGCCCGACGCCGGCCCCGACACCACGCCCCCGCCCGGCACCGTCACCCTGCCGCCGCAGTACCAGGCGCTGATGGACGCGGTGAAGCGCTCGCCCGCCAACGGCAGCCAGCACCTGCTCGACGCCCTGCAGCCGCTGGTCGACTTGGGTGTGAGCCCGGCCGACGCCATCGCCCAGGGCTTCGGCCGATTCCCCGTGGCCGGCGCCGCCACCTTCGTCGACGACTGGTGGTACCCGCGGGCCACCGGCCAGTTCCACCTCCATCAGGGCACGGACATCTTCGCCCCGATGGGCACGCCCGTGCGTTCCCCGGCCGATGGCGTACTCCGCCACAGCGACGGCGGGCTGGGCGGCCTCTCGGTCTACGTCACCCAGGCCGACGGCACGTACTTCTACATGGCCCACCTGAGCGGGTTCGTGCCCGGCCAGGCCGACGGGCTGCAGGTCAAGACGGGCGACATCGTCGGGTACGTGGGCAACACAGGCGACGCCGCCGGCGGCCCGACCCACGTCCACTTCGAGATCCACATGGACCCGGCCAAGAACCCGTTCCTGCGGCCCCCGCCCCCGCCGCCCGCCCCTCCGGCGCCGGCCACGAGGGGCAAGCGGGCCACTCCCGCACCCTCGCCCGCCCCGCCGGCCGGGCCCGTCATCCTCGGCAACATCTCCGACCCCGTGCTCTACGGCCGGGGCACGCTGCCCGCCACCGATCCCAAGCCGTTCCTCGACCAGTGGCTGAGCGACGCCGTGGCCAACGTGCCCGCCCTCATCGCCCGGTTGCAGGCGGGCCGGCCCCAGGTCCTTCTGGCCGCGGCCATGCTCCGCCGGTTCGACGACGGGCGGGGCCTGTTCGCCGCCCCCTCGACCCCGCCCAAGACCCAGCTCTTGTGGGCCTCGTCAGCCAACCCCTCGGCCGGTCCGCTGGAGTTGGCCGAGGCCGAGGTGAGCGCGGCGGCCAACGAACTCGACTGGTCCGCTCTCGCCCGCCAGGAAGCGGCCCGCCAGCAGGAGCAGGCGGCCGTCGACAAGCGCCAGCGAGCCGTACTGGCGCCGCTCACCCCCGCCCCGCTGCGTTCCGTCCTGGGTCTCTGACCGGCTAAGCGCTGCGCCGGGACCGCTTCGGCGCCGGTGGCGTGACCCACGTGTCCGCCCACTGACCGATGGCCTGGAACACGTCGGCCAGGTCCTGGCCCTTCTCGGTGAGGACATATTCGATCCGCACCGGCGTCTCGGGGATGACGTGGCGCTCGACCACGCCCTCGACCTCCAGTTCCTTCAGCCGCTCGGACAGCAGCCGGTCGCTGATGCCGGGGATGGTGGCGGCGATGTCGCTGAACCGGGTCTCGCCCGACAGCAGGGCCCGCACGATGGCACCCGACCAGCGCCGCCCGATGAGCTCCACTGCCTGGTGGAACCGCGGGCAGAACGCGGTCAGCCCTTCGTGGGTCTCAGGATCGCGGGCCTCGTCGGTCGTCACAGCCGCCAGCTTACCAAAAAGAAGCCACTTGACAACCGGTAACCTACTGATGCATAGTGACTTACGTTCGGTAACGGAGTTTCAAAAAACAAGAAGATGAGGAGTGGTTCAGATGGCTGTTGCTGTGGGAGCTCGTGAGGTAGCAGGGGTGCAGCTGCCCGTCCCGGGGACGTGGACGATCGACAAGGCGCACTCGAGCGTGGAGTTCGTGGTCCGGCACCTGATGGTGTCCAAGGTCCGGGGCCGGTTCGCCGACTTCTCCGGCGCCATCGAGGTCGGCGAGGACCCCACGGCCACGTCCGTGTCCGTTTCCATCGATGCGTCGACCATCACCACCGGTGACGACACCAGGGACGGCCACCTTCGGTCGGCAGACTTCTTCGAGGCCGAGGCCCACCCGGCGGTGACCTTCACCTCCACCAAGGTGGAGGGTTCGGGCGAGGAGTGGAAGCTCTACGGCGACCTCACCGTCCGCGGTGTCACCAAGCCTGTCGTGCTCGACGTCGAGTACGCCGGCCTCACCGGCGATCCGTGGGGCAATGTCCGCATCGGGTTCTCCGCCTCCACCGAGCTGGACCGTGAGGACTGGGGCCTGACGTGGAACCAGGCGCTCGAGACGGGCGGCGTGCTGGTGGGCAAGAAGATCAAGGTCGAGCTCGAGGTCGAGGCCATCCGGGCCGCCGAGTAGGACCACCGCCCGCAGCACGATCGAGGGCGCCGGCTCCCCCAAGGGCCGGCGCCCTCGTCGCGCCCAGGAACCGCCCGCTCCAGCCCCGCGGCCGTGCCGCCCAGGACCGCCCCGCTCGCCAGCGCGCTCAGTCCCGGAAGTTGTTGAACTGCAGGGCGATGCCGAAGTCCTCGGCCCGCAGCGCGGCGATCACCGCCTGGAGGTCGTCCCGCTTCTTGCCCGACACCCGCAGCTGGTCGCCCTGCGTCTGCGAGGACACGCCCTTCAGTTTCATGTCCTTGATGAACTTGTTGAGGCGTTTGGCGTTGTCCGACGAGATGCCCGCCTGCAGTTTGATGGTCTGGCGGACGGTCCCTTTGGTCGCCTCCTCGATCTTCCCCCGCTCCAGGGACTTGAGCGACACCTGGCGCTTGACCAACTTCTCCTCGAGCACCTGGACCAGGGCCCGCAGGCGGTCCTCGGTGGACGAATGCAGGCGGATCTCGTCGCCGCCGAGTTCGATGGTGGATCCGGTGTCCTTGAAGTCGAAGCGGGTGGTGACCTCCCGGGCCGCCTGGTCCACTGCGTTGCGGACCTCCTGCATGTCGACCTCGGAGACCACGTCGAAGGTGGGCATGTCCGAGACGCTATCTTGTGGCTCCCCAAGGGTCGGTGCCCGAGTGGCCAAAGGGAGCAGACTGTAAATCTGCCGGCATCGCCTTCGGAGGTTCGAATCCTCCCCGGCCCACCCACGTCCCGCGCTCGTCCGCTCGTCCCAGGATTTCCCCGTTGCGCCCTGCGGGTTTCCGGCATAGCTTCATGCGGCTGTCCTCCAATCGCCCAAGACCCTGGCGCTCGTGTTTCCCTGCTCCGAGGAGGAGCGATGAGTGACATACCGGTGTCGGGCGTGCCGGTCGTCGGGCGCGGGCAACCTGGTCCGGGGACCCGGGTCGAAGTGCGGTCCAGGTTCGACGGGACGTGGTGCCAGGGGTTCGAAGTCGCCGAAGTGGTGACCTCGTTCGGCCAGCACGCGTTCCGCTTACGGCGGCTCTCGGACGGGGCCGTGCTCCCGGCGTTGTTCAGTGCGGACGATGTCGCGTGGCACCCCGCGTTCCGCTCCCAACCGTGGTGAGCCCAGCCGGCCCACAGCCGGGCGACCACGTTGCCAGAGCAGGCGAGGGGACGGCGCAGATGCCGCTGCCGATCCCGGCCCACAGACCCTGGTGCTCGACCGGTCTCTCCCGTTGCCGCACGACGGCGTGGCGGAGGCGAATAGCCAGGTGGTCGCCTGCATCGACCATGTGGCCGTGCTGCCGTCGATCCTCGCCCACCTCCGAGTGATGGTGTGGGAACTGTGCGCCAGCACGCGCAGGTCGGGCGAGGGGCGGATCAGGTCTGGGTGAGCGGGCCCGAGATGCTGGGCGGGCAACGGCAACCGCAACGGCCAAGGCAATGGCGACCATGCCGACAACCGCCCCGACGGCTTCGTCCTGTGCGGGCGTCCTCAGGCGGGGTGGTGCTCGACATCACCGCCCGGGGCCAGGTGCTCGAAGCCCGAGCCCGCCACCTCGAGTCGTCCGCTCAGACGGCGGCGGCGGCGTCGGCCTCGGCCCGGCGGGCGCTGGCCCGGCGGGCGGCAACCCCTACCCGGTCGATGTACTTCAGCACCCGTTCCCGTGCCTCTTCGGCCTCGGGGGACAGGCCCTCGACCGACGCCAGCTTCCAGTGCTGCAGCACGACGGGTACGAGGATCTGGTCGTGGTGGGCGGCGAAGTCGTAGATGCCCGCCTTGGCGATGCGCATGGCGTGGGCCGTGAAGTCGGGGATGCCGGTGCCGGGCATCTCGAAGCTCCGCACCTGCTTGTCGATGGCGCACACCAGACTCGAGGGATCGACGGCCAGCGCCGCCGTGGCCAGGTCGCGGTAGAAGAGGTAGTGGAGGTTCTCGTCTGCCGCCACCCGCGCCATCACCTCGTAGCCGGGCCGGTCCTCGAGGAGCTTGCCCGTGTTGCGGTGGGCGATGCGGGTGGCCAGTTCCTGCAGGGCCACGTACACCAGCGTGTCAGCCGGGGACACGGGCTGGGGGGTGATGCCGCCCGACACCTGGGCCATGCGCCCCCGCTCCAGAGCGATGGGGTCGAGCGAGCGGGTGACGGTGATGTAGTCCCGGATGACGATGGCGTGGCGGCCTTCCTCGGCTGTCCAGCGCCGGGCCCAGCTGCCCCACACGTCGTCGGCTCCGAACACGCCGTCGATCGATTGGAAGTAGTACGGCAGGTTGTCCTCGGTGAGGAGGTTCACGAACAGGGCGCTGCGTACGGCGTCGGGGAGGGGCGAGGCCTCCTCCTCCCAGACCCATCCGGGTTCGAAGTCCGCGGCCTGGCCCCACGGCACGAGCTCGTGGGGGAACCATTCCTTCGCAGTCGACAGATGGCGCTCGAACAGGGACTCGGCGGTGGGTTCGAGGGCTGCCAGGAGGGAGCGATCGTCCATACCCCCAGCCTACCTACCTACTGGTAGGTAGGTGCAAGAGCAGGGGCCAGGAAGCTATGGCGGACTCAGTTCTCCACGACGTTGAGGGTGACCTCCACGTTGCCTCTGGTGGCGTTGGAGTACGGGCACACCTCGTGGGCCTTGGCCAGCAGCGCCTCGGCCGTGCTCTTGTCCACGCCCGGCAGTTCGGCATCGATCTCCACGGCCAGCCCGAAACCGCCGCTGTCATTGGCGCCCAGGCCCACCCGAACGGTGATGGCGGAGTCGGCCAGGTCGATGCTCTGGCCCCTGGCGACCCGCTTCAAGGCGCTGTGGAAACACCCGGCGTAGCCGGCTGCGAACAGCTGCTCGGGGTTGGTGCCGACCCCGCCGGGCCCGCCCAGCTCCTTGGGTACCACCAGCTGGACGTCGAGGTTGCCGTCGGACGACGCCGATCGCCCCTCGCGCCCACCCCAGGCGGTGGCTTCGGCCGTGTACAGGATCTGCATGTCGGACTCCTTTTCCCCGGAGCGGTTTCGGCGCGCAATGCCGGTGATCCTGCAACCCTTCCCGCTGCCGTGGTGTTGTAGGGAGCAGTGAACCTCACCGACCGACTGGCCGTCGATCTCGACGGCGCCTTCGAGCAGTTCGTCCGGGACCACCAGAACGCCGTCTACGCCGCCGCCCTGCGCCTCACCGCCTGCCGGGCGGACGCCGAGGACGTGGCCCAGGACGCCTTCGTCCAGGCCTACCGGGCGCTGTCCGAATGGGATGGGCCCCGCATCCGGGCCCTGGCGGTCAAGCCCTGGCTGGCCCGCATCACCCTGAACGTCGTGCGCAACCGGGCCCGTACCACCAGCCGCCGGCCCCATACCACCCCGCTCGATGGCGTGCCCGCGGCCGCAGTCGTCGACCGTCAGCCCGGGGCCGACCACAGGGTGGGCGACGTCGACGAGGTGGTCGCCCAGGTGGCCGCTCTGGCCCCCTCGTACCGGGCGCCCGTCGTCCTCCGCCATGCCTACGGCCTCTCCTACGAGGAGGTGGCCGACGTCCTGGGCCGCCCGGTGGGCACCGTCAAGGCCCAGGTGTCCCGAGCCATCCAGCAACTGAAGGAGCAACGGCAGTGAGCGACATCGACTTCTCGCCTGTGGCCGCCCCCGACGGCCTTCTTACCGGTGTGCTGGAGGCCGTGGGCCTGGCCGACGTCTACACCGAGTGGGACACGCCGCTGGGCCACGCCTTCGTGGCATGGAACCCGCGCGGCATCTCCTACCTCGACGTGATCGACGACCCGGCCGGGTTCGAGACGGGGTTCGCGGTCCGCATCGGCCGCCGCTTGCGGCCCACCGACGAGCAGCCCCCGGCGCCCCTGCGCGCTGCCCTGGAGCGCCGGTTGTCCGGCGGCCGGGGCCCGACCCACGCCGACCTGCGCACCCTCACCGACTTCGAGCGGTCGGTGCTCAACGTCACCACCGCCATCCCTGCCGGCGAGGCCCGGCCCTACAGCTGGGTGGCCCGGGAGATCGGGCGGCCCAAGGCGGTCCGGGCCGTGGGCACGGCCCTGGCCCGCAACCCGGTGCCGCTGCTCATCCCCTGCCACCGGGTGGTGCGCAACGACGGGATCATCGGCAACTACGGCCTGGGCGGCCCCGTCAACAAGCGCCGCATGCTCACCATGGAGGGCGTGCCCGTGGACGACATCCAGCCGCTCAAGGGCCTGGTGGGCAGCGACAGCACCCACATCTTCTGCCTGCCCTGGTGCTCCTACGCTCGCCGGGTGACTCCTGCCCACCACCAGTCGTTCCGCTCGGCAGCCGACGCCCGGGCCGCCGGGTACCGGGCCTGCAAGCACTGCCGGCCCGTCGAATGACGCGAGCGGCGTTGGCGGTCGCCGTGGCCGAGTTGGCCGAGCGCGACCCGGTCATGGCATCACTGGCCGACCAGCACGGCCCGCCCGTGCTCCGCCGCAAACGCTCGACGCTGGGCGCGGCAGCAGGGCACTTCGAGGCGCTGGCCGAGTCGATCCTGTACCAGCAGCTGCACGGCAATGCCGCGGCGGCCATCCACCGCCGCTTCGTCGACGTCCTCGGCGGTGCGGTCACGCCCGAGGCCGTGCTGTCCGTGCCTGAAGAGGCGTTGCGGTCGGCCGGGCTATCGGGCTCGAAGGCGGGCGCCATCCGGGGCCTGGCCGACGCGGCCATGGACGGCCGGCTGCCCCTGGCCCGGCTGGCGCGGCTGCCCGACGACGAGGTCGTGCGGGTGCTGTCGGCCCTCCGGGGCATCGGCCCCTGGACGGCCGAGATGTTCCTGATCTTTCGGCTCCAGCGCCTCGACGTCTGGCCCGTCACCGACTACGGCGTGCGCAAGGGCTACGGCCTGGCGTACGGGTTGGGCGACATGCCCGCCCCCAAGGCGCTCATGGAGCTGGGCGAACGGTTCCGCCCATGGCGCAGCGTGGCCGCGTGGTACCTGTGGCGGGCCACCGAGGCTGGGTAGGGTCCTGGCGTGGAGATCGAGGTGGTCGTCGAGATTCCCAAGGGATCACGCAACAAGTACGAGGCCGACCACCACACCGGGGAGATCTGGCTCGACCGCACGCTGTTCACCGCGACCCAGTACCCGGCCGACTATGGCTTCCTGCCTCACACCCTGGCCGACGACGGCGACCCCCTCGATGCCCTGGTGCTGCTGGACGAGCCCACGTTCCCGGGCTGCCACGTCCGGGCCCGGCCCGTGGCCGTGTTCTGGATGAGCGACGAGAAGGGCGACGACGCCAAGCTCCTCTGCGTGCCCATTCGAGACCCCCGCTGGGAGCCGGTGATCGACCTGCCCGACCTCCCGCCCCACCTGGTGGCCGAGATCGAGCACTTCTTCCAGATCTACAAGGACCTGGAGGCAGGCAAGCAGGTGTCCACCCGAGGGTGGGAGGGCAGGGCCGCGGCCGAGCAGGCCGTCCTCGACGCCCGGGCCGCGTTCACGGGCTGAAACCCGTCCAGGCGTCCCGCCGCCGCCCCGCCCCGCCCCGCGTGAGGGAAGCCAAGCGTTCTCTGCACACGAAAAGGCGCGGCGCCAGACGCAGAACCGGACCTCCGTCAGAGCAGGCGCTGCATGAGGGCGACGTCCAGCCAGCGGCCGAACTTGCGCCCCACCTCCCGCTCCACGCCCACCAGCTCGAACCCGCAGGCCTTGTGCAGGGCGATGGACGCCTCGTGCCCGCCCACGATGCGGGCCATGACGGCATGGAACCCGTGGTCGGTGGCCAGCCGCACCAGCTCAGCCAGCACGACCCGCCCCACGCCCCGGCCCCGCTGGTCGTGGTGCACGTACACCGAGTCCTCCACGGTGGTGGCGTAGGCAGGCCGGGACCGGTAGGGCGAGAGCGACCCGAACCCCACGACTCCGTCCCCGTCAGCACCGTCGTCGACGGCCACGATGGCCGGATGGGCGCCGGCATGCTCGGCCAGCCAGGCCCGCTGGTCGGCCAACGACCGGGGGACGAGGTCGAACGTCACCGTCGACCCGGTGACCTCCCGGTTGTAGATCGCCCGGATGGCCTCGGCGTCGTCCAGGGTGGCCAGTCGCACCTGCATCGGCCCGAACCTACGTGACCCTCGGCTCGCCGAGGCGCCATGCTTCTCGCCGCGTCCGGTGCCCGTGGGTGCTGCTGCTCGGCTGGACGTTCATTGGTTGGGTCGTCGCCCTGGCCGTGTCAGTGGGCTCGACGCCGCCCGCGGAGCTGAGCTCGCGCGACCCCCGGGTCGCTACACTTCACTGCCGCAGTTCCGGCCCTCTT